>CAYRBI010000078.1:0-26469 GCA_964422415.1 uncultured bacterium
AGCGTGTTTCTTTTGTTTTCCTCCCCCCTGGCGGGGGAGGGTAGGGTGGGGGGGATAGGACTAACTCAAGGGTAGAGTGAGGGGGAAGCGATGGACCTGAACAACACCATCGAGATCCGGATCCGTCCGGATGGCCAGGTCTATTTCCATGGGACCTCGGAGGATCTCTTTGAGATCGCCGTGGCCCTGTGCCCGGACGATCCCTGGGTCGTCAGCCGGGCGGGCGCCCTGAGCGCCATGCGCCAATGCCGCGAATCTACTGACGAAGGCGGAACCGAGCATGTCACTGAAGAGCCAAGTAAATGAGGTCGAGACCCTTATCCGGGCACGCTACTCGATCATCTACATTGTCACCTGGGAGGAGGCGCGGGTTGTCACCGAGGTCACCCGCCTGTCCGCGCAACGGAATAAGAAAGTCTTCGAGTGGAGTGTCACCACGGGTCTGGTACCCGCGGGAACTTCAATCCAATCCCAGAAGACCCGGGATTCCGCTACACGGGATCCTCTTATCGCCCTGGATAATGTCATCCAAGACATCGAGCCCGCGGTTTATGTATTCAAGGACTTCCACCATTTCCTGACCCCCTGTAACGTGGCGGTGATCCGCCGTCTACGCGAGATCTCCCAGCACATCAAGCATAGCTACAAGACCATCCTCATCATCGCACCGAGTGTGGAGATCCCCACCGATCTGGAGAAGGACATCACGGTGGTGGATTTCGACATGCCCGGAAGGGATGAAATCGATACCCTCCTCACCAAGATTCAGAATGACCTCGCGAATAATCCCAAGATCCAGATCGACCTGGAGAGCACCTCACGCGAGAAGCTCATCAAGGCCGCGCTCGGACTCACCCTGACCGAAGCAGAGAATGTCTTCGCCAAGTCGCTGGTAATGAACCACCGGCTGGATGGGAGCCAGGTGAACCACATCTTCGCGGAAAAGAAACAGATCATCCGCAAGAGCGGGCTACTGGAATATGTCGAGCCGGATATTGATCTGCAGAGTGTCGGTGGTCTGGACAGCCTTAAAGATTGGCTGGGGAAACGTTCGGCCGCTTTCAACGATGAGGCGCGCGCCTTTGGGCTGCCCGCGCCGAAGGGCATTCTGTTGTTGGGAGTCCAGGGCTGCGGAAAGAGTGTCACCGCCAAGGCTATCGGCCAGGCCTGGAACCTACCGTTGTTGCGCTTCGATGTGGGCCGGGTATTTGGCAGCCTGGTGGGTTCCTCCGAACAGAACATCCGCCGGGCGATCCAGGTGGCGGAATCGGTCTCACCGGCCATTCTGTGGATCGATGAGATCGACAAGGCCTTCGCGCGTCAATCGGGCTCGGCCTCCTCGGATGGCGGCACCTCCAGCCGTGTCTTTGGAACCTTCATTACCTGGCTGGCGGAAAAAACCTGCCCGGTTTTTGTGGTGGCGACCGCTAACGATATCCGTTCACTGCCGCCCGAGCTTCTGCGCAAAGGACGTTTCGATGAGATTTTCTTCGTCGACCTGCCCACCCATATGGAACGTGAGGAAATTTTCCGTATCCATATCAAAAAGCGCGGACGCGGTCCGGAGAAATTCAATCTGGACCTGCTGGCCGAAAGTTCGGAGGGCTTCATCGGGGCGGAAATCGAGGAAGCGATTGTGGCCTCGCTATTTGATGTCTATGCCGAGAAGAAGGAGCTCTCGGATGAGGCCATCCTCCAAAATCTGCGGGAGAGTGTGCCTCTATCCAAGACCATGGTGGAGGAGATCACACGGCTGCGGAAATGGGCCGAGGGACGGGCGCGCTGCGCCACCAGCCCCGCGCTCGAGGCCGCCGAGGATAAACAGAGGAAATTGGAGATTTAGTCAATAGAGGAAGACAATTTGTAGGTTGTTCATGCTTTAGCATGTGGGGTGTCCCAACGAGTGAAACATGTATGTCCCCCACATGCTAAAGCATGAACAACCTACAAATCCGTCGAAAGGAGAGCAAGACGATGAGTGCAATCTGTATTCTAGTCCCTACAGTCGTCGCCACCTGGCCAGTCATCAGCGCGGCTGTCGCTGGAGCCGCGGCCGCCCTGGGGATGACACTCGCACGCGAGGGAGCACAACTCAAAGAAGTCGTAGCCACCCCAAAGCACCAATCCGTGGAGGTCGCGCTCAACAACAGTGAGGTGGTCGCGGAGGGCTTGGTTTCGGGCGAGGAGATGATCCTGGAGAAGGGAAACATGCGCGCGCGGGTGTACCGCGATGAACGTGGCGAGTGCCGTGTGTGCGTGGAGGGAGAGGGCTACTCCAAAACGGAGCTCTCGGCCTTTGGCGAACAACTGGCCGGGAAGATCACCCAGATCTTTGTCTACAACAAGGTGATGACTGAACTGGGTAACAAGGGGTTCGTGGTGGTGAACAATGAGATGAGCGAGGATCAAACGGTCCATCTGCATGTCCGCCGGACCGTGAACTGACCGGAAGGGAGACCAACATGGAACACCATGATGTGGAGATTGAGATCGATAAAACGGGTGAAGTGCATATCCATGTAAAGGGAGCCAAGGGCAAAGCCTGCATGTCCTACGTGGAGTTCTTCCAGAAGTTAGTGGGACCGGTCCGGCAAGAACAGCACACGCATGAGTATTACGAGCCAGACTCCAAGGCGCGCATTGAGCTCGACGAGGAACAACGGGTAAGAAACTGGGAGGAGTGAGGTCTAGGCGGCCATGCAGTGCGGGCGTTGCGCCTTCCATAACCTCCCGGGACTGACAGTCTGCATGAAATGTGGGTCGGTGCTCACCGCGGCGGCGCCGATCGATGTGAATCCACCCCGTGCGGGGTGGACCAAGGTCTTCCGTCCAGTTGAATACCACATCAATCGTTGGTTCAGATTCGCGCTGCCCACACGGCTCCGCCAGATTCTGGGGCATGTTTTGCCCAAAGAGTTCCTGGAATCCTTCAGCCCGGTGCATATGGTCCTTTCGATCATCCCGGGCCTGGGGCATCTAGTGCTGGGGCAATTCAGCAAAGTCTACCTCATACTCGCTGGGTGGCTGGCCACGATACTGGCTGGTCTGTTCCTTTATGGAAGTTTCACAGGGAATCTCTTATTGGGATTTGGTATCGCCTTACACGCCTGGATAATTGCCGATTCAGGAAAGATGTGGGAACTCTTCAAGGGTCTCCTGCCACGTCTGTTCTTCTCCGTGGCGATGTCCTATCTCCTAGTGATGGGAGTCTATTTGCCGATCCAGGGGATGGCGGGAGAATATGTCCGTGGAATCGTTCCCGGGGCTTCTTTACCCACTGATGGAATCCAGGCGACTGATTATCTCCTCATCAACCCGCGCGCCTATCATGACACGGCCCCAGAACGCGGCGATGTCGTTCTGGTTTCTCTTTCCGAGGCTCAAATCCAGATGGCTCACGCGAACCGGCGGTTGGTGCATCGAGATGTCATCGCCAAGGTGGTGGGGATTGGAGGCGACCGGATCAAGTTTGAAAAAGGTTGGGTGCAATGCATTGTGGGAGAACGTATTCACTCAACCTACCCGGTCAGCGGCATGGGATTGCAGGAGGTCGAGGCTACGGTGGAGGTTCCAGAGGGCATGACCTACTGTCTCTACCAATTTGAAATACACGGTGGGAATCCCGGCCAACGGCAAGCGGTCCTTACTCAATTCTCTACGGACAGATGCCTGTTCGACAGGGAGAGCATTCACGGACGGGCCTTCATGATCTACAGCCCACTCGCACGCAGAAAATTTATTAACCGCGAAGATCCGGCTGGCAAGAGCACCCCGGTACAATGACACGCTACAGATATGGAGAGGCTTGACAGTCCATGCAGTGCGGACGTTGTGGATTCCATAACCTTCCGGGACTGACTGTCTGCATGAAATGCGGATCGGTGCTGACTGTAACCGTGCCGATCGATGTAAATCCTCCCCGCGCGGGGTGGACGAAAATCTTCAGGCCGATGAGCTACTGGCTCCACCGGATATTCTGGTTTTGTTTTCCAGAGCAGATTCGCTGGTCGAACAGATTCTTCCCCGCGGATTTCCTCCGGAAGCAAAATCCACTCTACATGTTTCTTTCCGTAGTCCCAGGCCTGGGGCATTACCTGGCAGGGGAGCTTCCCTCCATCCGGCTCTACCTGGCGGCCTGGGCGGGACTGATGCTGGGTGGGTTATTCCTGTTTGGCACAATGGCGGGAAGCATCTTGCTCGGATTTGGGATTGCAGTACATGTCTGGATCATCACCGATGCGGGACGGGTGGGAGAACTTTTCGCGAGTCTGCGAAGCCAGGTCATCATGACCCTCATACTCTTCTATCTGGTGTTCGTGGGGATCTACGCACCCATTCGTTTTACCGTGGGATATGTTTTGTTACGGGGAGGCTATGCGAATGCCGATATCCCCACCGAGAGGATCAGCGAGGGCGATTACCTCCTGCTCAACCCCCGCGCCTATGACACAACATCTCCCAAGCGGGGGGACATTATTCTAGGTTACATTCCCCGCATGACGCTTCGGGACCACTATTACTTCCCAGGGGGAGATATCCTCACGAAGGTGGTGGGACTGCCAGGAGAGAAGTTGGAATTCAAGGAAGACCAGGTGACCTGCTGGAAGGACGGCAAGGTGGTGGGAATCTTCAAGGAACAAGACCTCGCGGTACATCACCTGGATGGCGCCGTAGAAGTACCCGAGGGGTTGTTCCTGTGCCTCATGCCAAGCCAATTCCCGGATACAGTGGGGCTCATCTCTCACGACAATGTTCGCGCCCGCGCCTTTATGGTCTACAATCCCATTTGGCGGCGTGGTTTTATCCACTACCAGGATCTGTCCAGTAAGAACGCCCTCACACAATGACACGCTTCGACCACCTTGAACTCGATGAGACCTCCTCCCGTCAGGAGAATCTTGGCTCTTTGCCCGCCAACAGCACGGGGACACCGGTCCGGAACGCCGAGTTTTACTTGAAGGAGGCCGAGGAGGCTTACCGTCTGGGTAATTACGAGATGGCGCTACGCTTCTTCTCGAAGGCCCTGGAGGATGATCACACCTGTTTTCCGGGCTGGTTCGGCCAAGTACGAATGCTCCTGGAGCTGCGGGAATACAAGGAAGCGGGGATCTGGAGTGACCGGGCTTTGGAACTCTTTCCCGAACACCCCGATCTACTCGCCGCCAAGGCGGTAGCGCTGATCCGGACAGGACTCTTCGATAACGCGCTGGCCCTTTCCGACAATGCTCTGTCTCACAAGGGAGCCTCGCCCTATTGCTGGCTGGCGCGCGCCGAGATTCTACTGGCCATGAAAGCCAAGACCGCCGAGTTCTGCATCGCCAAGGTTCTCAACACAGCGGACTCACCCACAGTCAAGGCCCAGATGGGTTTCGAGCTCTCGCGGGTGCTGCGCATGTATGGACGCCTATCCCAGGCCTTGACCTATGCCTCCGCCGCCGCTCAGGCCATGCCAGGAGACGCCGCTGTGTGGTTGGAACTCGGACGTTGCCAGAGGTTGCTGGGCATGAATGAGGCGGGAACATCTTTTCAACAGGCGCTGACACTCAATCCCAACCTGGATCAAGCACACGACGAGTTGCACCGTTTTCAGCACCGTGGAATCAGAGGACGGATCCATATGGTTTTGCGGCGTTTATTCAGGAGATAATCATGCCATCACTTGAAAAAATCACCCCTTACTTGAAGTACTCCTGCGACCGTGGGGCCTCCGATATCCACCTCATCGCTGGTGTTCCGCCAGCCTTCCGTATCGATGGCGAGATCATCCTCGCCAACTCGGCGCCATTAACCCCGGAGCAATGCACCCAGCTGGTCAATGAAAGTCTCACCGATCAACAACGGGAGGTGCTCGAGAAGAAACTCGAACTTTGCTTCTCGCTGGAAATCTCGAACCTGGGACGGTTCCGGGTTACGGTCTATTTCCAGGGGGGGCACCCCGAGTTGGCGATCCGCCGGGGAACCTATGACATTCCCACCCGTGATCAGCTCGGATTGCCGAAGGTGGTGGAGGAACTCGCCCGGCGGCGCTCCGGGCTGGTGCTCGTGACCGGGCCAACCGGAATGGGCAAGACCACAACCATGAATTTCATGGTCGACCTGGTGAACAGCGAACGCCGTTGCAAGATCGTCTCCATCGAGGATCCCATTGAATATGTGCACCGTCCCAAGAAGGCCATCATTGTTCAGCAGGAGGTGAACTCCGATGTCTATTCCTTCTCTCGCGCATTGGTGCATGTCCTGAGGCAGGACCCCGATGTGATCTGTGTGGGCGAGATGCGTGACCTGGAGACCATCAGCACCGCGCTCACAGCGGCTGAGACCGGCCACCTGGTGTTTGCCACGTTGCACACCCCCAATGCCCTGCAAACCATGGAGCGGATTGTCTCGGTGTTCCCCGCCAATGACCAAAACCAGATCATCGCGCAGCTAGCCAACTCCATCGAGGGTATCATCGCGCAGTTGCTGCTCCCCCGCGCCAACAAGAAAGGGCGTGTTCTGGCCTCGGAGATCCTGGTAGCCACTCCGGCGGTCAGGAACTACATCCGTTCCGGAGACTTCCATAAGCTGGGCAGCGTGATCCAGACTGGACGCAAGTGGGGAATGATGACCATGGACATGTGTTTGGATGATCTTTACGAGCGCGCGGAGATCTCCCATGACCTGATGCTCGCGCATAAGGCCCATCGCGATCCAGACCATCCCTCCGAGGGGTTACAAACCACCAGCACCTTTGGGCGGGGGTAAGGTCCTAATACCTTGTTGGATTAGTAGTGCAACAGAAACCTCACCCCTAAATCCCCTCTCCAACGTGGGGAGGGGGGATGAGGTCTGCAACGGTGCCGCATCACCCCAACAAGGCCCTAATACCTTGTTGAACTGAGTATGTAACAAATCTGAGCTTACCCTCCGAGGACAGCTTCAACTCGACAGCTCTCTCTTGGATGATATAATAATGTATGATCTCGGAGTGTAGGTTGCTCATTTGAATAGGCGGTGGTTCTTTGTAACCACCGATTTTTAATTTATCACCGAAAAAAAATGTCTGTCTGACAAAATGCTAGACTTATTGAGGGAGGTTGGAGTGGTGAAAAAAAACGGAATGCTGAACCTCATTATTGCTACGGCACTGGCAACAGGAACTTGGATGGGTGCTCAGGCCGAATTGAAGGATCAAGTAAAGGGACTCTGGGATTTCGAGAATCTGAGTCTGACCGCTTCGGTGGGAAACAACCTGGCCTACGCGGGGAATGCAGCCGCAACCACCGAGTTCAACACGACCACCGCTTTCGGTATCCCCAATATCGGTGGCACCCCCGCCAACGTCATGCACTTCCCCGCATACCGGCCGCGAACCGATGGCATCAAGGTCTATCCGGGCATAGAAGCCAATGGGGGCGGGTATTATGTCAACCTCTACACCCTGATTATGGACATCCTGTTTCCAGCTGAGTCGAATGGGATCTACCGCGCCCTTTTCCAGACCAATGACAACAACGCCAATGACGCAGATCTCTTTGTCGGAGATGATTTCACAGGACCCGATCCCGATGGCATCGGAACCAACTACACCTATCACGGAACCCTTTTACCGGACACGTGGTACCGGATCGCCTTCGTGGTCAACTGCAAAGCCACCCCGCCAGTGATCGATAAATATGTCAATGGAACATTCGTGGGCACTTCGGAGCTGCTGGAAGGATTGGATGGGACTTGGTCGCTGTATACGGCAACCCAAGGAAATCCATCCTGGTTCTTCTCGGATGACACTGGGGAAGTTGGCGCGGGGTATGTGAACAGCATCGCGATTCTCGATGGGACCGCGACGGCAGATCAGATCCTGGCATTAGGATCAGCCACCGCCGATGGGATTTTCCCTGTTTTCTCCGCCCCCACCCCAGGACCTACCCCCACAGCCACAGTCACGGCAACACCCACCCCCACCCCGGATCCACTCTCAATCCCCTGCCACAGTGGTGGTGTCTGGGAATTTGATGGAGATCTACACGCGGCACAGGGCACGGATCTGAAATTTGTCGGCGATGCCACAGCCACGAGTTCCTTCGGAACAACAACCTCCTTTGGCATCCCCAATATTGGCGGGTCGGCCGCTTATGTCATGCACTTCCCAGCCTATCCATCAACGGATGGGATCCAGATGTTTCCGGGAATTGAAGCGAATGGGGGCGGTTCTTATGTGAACATCTACTCGCTGATCATGGATGTGCTCTACCCCGAAATCTCGAACAACACTTGGCGTGCCCTCTTCCAAACCGCCGCCTCCAATAATAACGATGCCGATTTCTATGTGGGTGACGGCGGTGTCACTCCCAGCCCAAACGGAATTGGAATCAGCGGGTCCTATCATGGGACCATCGCTCCCAACACTTGGTACCGGATCGGTTTCGCGGTGGATATTCCAAAGCTCAAGATGGACAAGTACATCGATGGGGTTTATGTGGGCACTACCACCCTTAACGAGGGGGTAGATTACAGATGGTCCCTCTATACCAAGACCGACAATGTCCCCTCCTGGCTTTTCTCGGATGAGTCTGGAGACACCGCGGAGGGGTATGTCAACAGCGTGGTGATCACGGACTGTGCGTTGCTGGCGGATGACTTCGCAAACCTGGGGGCCGCCGACGCGGATGGAATTGGAATCATCAATTTGAGGGATGACACCGGCGTGGAGGAATGGTCGCAGTATTAGAGTGATTCATAGCTGGTGGATGCACTCCCCCCCACCCCAACCCTCCCCCGCAAGGGGGGAGGGAGTAAAAGACGGGGTGACACTCCTCTCCCTCCCCACTTGCGGGGGAGGGTTGGGGGGGGGGGAGGAGGAAAACAAGATGATGTATGAACGTGATAGAAAGAAGGACAACGCCATGCGGAAGGCACAAGCAGGATTCACGCTGATCGAGTTGCTCATTGTAATCGCGATCATCCTGATCCTGATCAGCATCGCGTTGCCGAACTTCATGGAGGCTCAGTTACGGGCCAAGACCACCAAAGTCCAGGGAGATATCAAGAGCCTGGCCACCGCGGTGGAGATGTATTCCCTGGACTGGCGTAAGTATCCCTGTGATGAAGAGGAGGACTCGAAAGCCTTTCCCTTTTGCGCGGATGGGAATTGGTGGGCATCGGGGAGACAACTAACCACTCCCGTGGCATATATCAAAAGGGTTCCAAACGATCCTTTTGTGCTCGGAGCTCTAGGTGGCGCGGGGGGAGATATTGTGAATAGCTGGTATGTCACACGGGAGGGGTATGGGTGTGATGAGACCTTTGCCTCCAAGCCGACAAAGTGCCGTTCCCGTGGCCGCCCGGCTATTGTGGGTGGACGAACATATGTGCGTCTCTTCGATCCACCCAGGAACCGTTTCAAATATGGCTTCATCTCTCCTGGGCCTGATGGCTACTGGGAATGGGACCGGTTGCAGAACATAGCGGGAATATCAAAGACATTTGCGGGCGATGTTCTGTATTACACGCCAACAAACGGTTCAAGATCACAAGGAGATCTTTACGCATACGGTCCTGGATCGGTCTTCAATCCGATATCCAGCTTTACCCGGTGAGCGGACCCGGCCTTGGAGGGACGCATTCCATTGCGTCCCGGTTTCCATCGCGTCGTCGTGAACACAAAGGTGGAGGGACGCATTCCATCGCGGCCGCGTCAACATGGACCCGGCGGAGCGGGTCCCTCCATGGTGGGACACAATGCGCGGCCTTTCCCGCGGAGGGGATTCTCCCTAAGATGAAGGTCTGGAGGTGTTTCACCACTCAGTCATGAATGAGCCGCGGACCCAGTTGTACCCACAAGATCTCTCCCCCGCTGTGCGCGGACGTATTGAACAACTGGAGAGGCTGTATACCCTTTCTCTCGACATTTTCGCGGCGAAGACCATCGATGCACTGCTGATCGATGTGATGGGTCATGTCACCCAGGCCATGAACGCCGACCGCTCCACGTTGTTCATCGTAGACCACGAGGCCGGGATCTTATGGTCCAAGGTGGCACAGAAGACGGAACCCATTATGCTTGAAATCGGCAAGGGGATTTCTGGTTGGTCGGCGCAAACGGGTGAGACAATCAACATCCGGGATGCCTACAACGATCCACGCTTCAACCCCGGAATCGATCTCCGCACGGGATATAGGACACGGAATCTGTTGTGTATGCCAGTAATGAACCGCGAGGGGAAGGTAATCGCGGTCATCCAGGCCATCAACAAGTTGGTGGGTGAGTTCAACGAGGAGGACGAGGAGTTCCTACGCGCGCTTTCCGCACAGATCCAGCTCGCTATCGAGAACTCGACACTTTACCAAGGCCTACGTGATCTGTTCGAGTCCACCATGGAAGCACTGGCCTCCACCATCGACGCACGCCACCCCAGCACCGCCGGCCATACGATGCGGGTACGCGATTACTCCCTGGCGATCGCCCAGGAAATGGGGTATAGCGCCAACGATATCGAGATTCTCAACTACGCGGCGCTGCTGCATGACTATGGCAAAATCGGAGTGCCCGAAGCGATCCTGACCAAACCAGGCAAGCTCACCGCTCAAGAGTACGAGGCCATGAAGCGCCATGTGGTGTACACCATCGAGATCCTCGGCAAGATCAAGTTCGCGCCGCATTTCAAAGATATCCCCAGCGTCGCGGGACAACACCATGAGCGGGTGGATGGTACAGGTTATCCCTATAGGTTAAGTGGCGGGCAGACACACCCCCTTTCGCGGATCATGGCGGTGGCGGATGTTTTCGATGCCATGACCTCGGTCCGGGATTACCGTGATCCAGCCGACCCCTATGAGGTTCTGGAAATCCTCAAGCGGGAAGTGGATACCCACTTTGACGCGGCGACAGTGGCTGCGTTTGAACGGTATTTCCTGCGTGAGGGCCTGGGAGAGACTATCCGCGAGCGCATCCATAAGGAGTCGATTCAAACCTCTTCTCCACGGGAGACCTCAACCGGGACCGTGAAACCGGCCCCGGTCTCCACGCCACCTTCCTGAGTTTCCGGCGCCATGACCGGAAATTCCAGGCCCACTCTTCCCGATCCCAGCTCCTCAACACCCAAGGACCGTCAGGTCCGTGAAATGTTCGGACGCATCGTGGGGACTTATGACCTGCTCAACCGGGTGCTGTCGTTTGGCACCGATCAATACTGGCGGCGGTATGCCATCCGCCAGTTACGAATCCCAACTCCAGCCCGGGTATTGGATCTGTGTGGCGGGACTGGCGACATGGCCCTGCAGCTCTTACGGCGGCGTCCCCACGACTCAACGGTGGTCGCTGATTTCACTCTCCCGATGCTGGAGAAGGCCCGCCGGAGAGTAACCACTCACTCAACAAAGAGCAGTGTCGTGTGTGGCGATGCCCTTGGCCTGCCCTTCCCCGATCAGTCTTTTGATGCCTGTTTGTGCGCCTTCGGTGTGCGGAACTGGTCCGATCCCGTGAGAGGAATGCGCGAGGTCTATCGTGTCCTACGCGATGGAGGAGAGTTTGCGGTTCTCGATTTCTTGCGTTCGGGAAGTGTCTGGATGGAATATCACAAAAGGTTGTACATCCAGGGAGTTCTACCGGTGATCGGTTTCATCGCCTCCGGCGATCAGCAAGCCTATCGTTATCTGGCCGAGTCCATGGAGAAGTTCTTTTCTGGAGAGGAATTCCTGGCTATGGCTCATTCCACTGGGTTTAGGGTTACGCACCACAAGCGCTTCTTCCTCGGCACCTGTTGGTGTTTCATGATGAAGAAGGTCTGAGGAGTTCATTCATCACACCCCCTTCGTTAGTATTCCCTCGCTTTCCATATCCTTCAGCCGGGGGTAAACCATGAAATCGATCAAAGTGTTGTTGCTGACAGGTGGTGGGTATCATGATTTTGAGAAGTGTGGAGCGATTCTGGAGGAATTCTTGAACCGGGCGGGGACTTTCAAGGTCACCCAGACTCAGGACCGTTCGGCCATCAACAAGGAAAACCTCGCCAAGTTCGATGCCCTGCTAATTTATACACAGGGAGATGGACTGACCAACAAGCAGGTGCAGGAACTCGAGGCCTGGGTGCGTCAGGGCGGTGCGCTGGTGGGTATCCATTGCGCCTCGGACTCCTTCAAGAATCACCCGGACTACCTGGCGCTCATCGGCAGCGAATTCATCGGTCATGGACCCGTGCACACCTTCGAGGTCAAGGGCAAGGAGACGGATCACTATATCACCCGCCGCATCCAGCCCTTCCGGATCGAGGATGAACTTTATCTGCTCGGTGGAGACTCCGCGCGTTGGACCACATTGGCCACCTCCCAGTGGCAGGGGAAACCACAACCCATGGTTTATGTGCGTGAGGAAGGCCAGGGAAAGATTGTTTACCTTGCGCTGGGGCATGGCGAAGCGGCTTTCAATCATCCCGAGTTCCGCAAGGTGGTAATCCGCTCTTTACGCTGGGCCACGGGAGTCAAAGAAACCCCACCAGTCCGGTGCGGGGTCATTGGATATGGCGGTTCCTTCAATATGGGTAAGGTGCATGGCGAGGCCTTGGCGGGGATTCCCGGCCTGGAATTCGTGGCGGTGTGCGATGCCGACCGGGCACGAGCGGAGGCCGCACAGGTGGATTTCCCGAACCTGGATGTCTTCGATAATGTCAAGAAGATGCTCGCAAAAAAGGACCTCGATCTGGTGGTTCTGGTCACGCCACACAACACCCACGCGGAATTAGCGGTCCAGGCGGCACGCGCGGGGAAACATGTCATCACTGAAAAACCGATGGCCATCACCACCAAGGAAACCACCGCCATGATCGAGGCCGCCAAGAAGAACGCGGTCATGTTGAGCGTGTTCCATAACCGGCGTTGGGATGGGGACTACATGGCGCTGCGTAAACTGGTGGCGGAGGGGATGATTGGCGAGGTCTTCCAAGTGGAGCTGTTCGGCGGCAACTACAGCCATCCAGGCTGGTGGTGGCGTTCCGACAAGGCCATCTCGGGTGGCTGCCTGTATGACTGGGGGGCACACTTCGTGGATTGGATTCTGAATCTGATCCCCTCCCCAGTGGAATCAGTTTATGGCTCCTTCCAGAAGCGCGCGTGGCCGGGAGTCACCAATGAGGACCACACCCTGGCCATGATCCGTTTCAAGAACGGAGCGCTGGCAACCGCCGAGATCAGTTCCCTGGCGGCGGCCCCGAAAGACCGTTGGCGTGTACTGGGAACCAAGGGTGCGGCCAGCATGAAAGACTACCCAGATGGCGCCTGGACAGTCAGCAGCTATGCCGGCGGATCACCGGTCACAGGCAAAGTACCTTTCCTTGAGGGAGACTGGCACGCCTATTACCGCAACATCGCCGATCACCTGACCATGGGCGAGGAGCTCGCGGTCAAGGGCGAGGAGGGACGGCGTGTGATTGCGGTCATCGAAACCGCCGGGAAAAGTTCCACAGCGGGCAAGTCGCTCCCTGTACCCTACGAGGAGTAGACGCTCCATATCCATGAAAGTCTGTCTCAGCAAAACATTTGACTTTGAGGCCGCGCACGCACATCCACCCGGAAATGGCATGGCCTCCAGAGTTCATGGCCATCGTTTTTATGTACAAGTCTCACAAACTGGAGAAATCGACCCTGTGATGGGGTGGCTGATCGATTACGGACAAATCAAAGCGTCGGTGAAACCGGTCATCAACCAACTCGATCACCGTTTCCTCAATGACCTGGAAGGTTTGAATAGCGGAACACCGGAGGACATCGGAACATGGATCAAGAGGATCATTAGGAGAGCCCTCCCCTTCCCTGTCGAGGTGGCTGTGACCTGCCGTGAATCATTGGAGTATGAACCTACACTGATCCCCCCGGACACACTGTTCAAATACCCAGAGCGGATTTCATTCCGCTTCGAGGCCGCACACTCCCTGCCAGAGACTCCCGAGGGACATAAATGCCGCCGTCTACACGGGCACTCTTATGAGGTTCAGATCGCCCGTGAGACCACAGCGGGGCCAGGAGTTTTGTCAGCTGGATCAGGAGCCACTGAGACAGCTGGAGCAGGAGTTGAACTCCTGCTCCAGCTGTTAAGCCAGTCCTTGAAGAAGATTCATGGTCTTCTGAATTACACCCACCTTAACCAGATCCCAGGGCTGGAGAATCCCACCGCCGAGATTCTCTGCGGCTGGATTTGGCGGCAACTGGAGGCGGAGAGACTCACTCCCACGCTGGTGGCTGTCGGAGAAACCTGTGAGTCACGCTGTGATTACAGGGGAGAATAGGGGGACAGTATCCAGGGCTAGTTCGCATTCCCCCCCCACCCTCCCCCACAAGGGGGAGGGAGAACACGCTAAAGCGTGAACAACATACAACTCCCTCTCCCCTTGTGGGGGAGGGCTGGGGGGGGTAGGAAAACCCCGCTACTGATCGTGAACCACACACGCTAAAGCGTGAACTCCAAACTAGTTCACCACAAATACAGTCTCAGCGAAGGCCTCAACCGGCTTCTCCAGGGGGATATCTTCACGGACACGCGAGAGCAGGAAACGGGTCTCAGTCCCTTTGCCAGCCACTTTGAGGATATGTTCACCCGGCTTGAGGAGCCCTAGTCCGAGGGTATAGAAGTCATCCTTCAGATTCATGACCAGGGGCTTGCCATCCAAAAAGAGCGTATAGCTCTCAGGTTCCTTTCCGATGGAAGTCCAGCGCACCTCGAGGGTATCACCACAGGTGCTATCCCGGTAATCGGGGCTGGCAAAGGACATCACGGTGGAGGTGGGTGTACCCTGACGGTAGAGGTCGATTAGAGCCGCCATGAGATTCAGGTAGAAATAACCATACCCCCCCTCCGTGTTCCGGTAGGCGGGAGAGGTCAGTGAGGTAGGCTCGATGTCATTGCTGAAGGGGATGTTGTAGCAGTCCAGATAGTGATTCCGGTCAGGACCATACCCCGAGCCATCGGGTTGTCCGGCGAACTCATTCCACTGGTTGATGACCAGGAAGCGGGGTGGGGTACGCAGCGCCTGTTTAAAGGTTCCGATGAAGGTTGAACCTCCCAAACGCCCACGCGCTCCGGGCGCAAGCCAACCACCCTCACCACCATTAAAGAAGGCTGGAGTTACAGTCAGCGCCTCGACCTCACCCTTCTGGTTGATCGTGGGGACGGGGTCCATGACACCGTCCATCCAGGACCAGTAGCCCTTTTGTCCCAAATCCGTTGCCTGCAGCTGGCTGGTCATATAGCGGATGGTCCACTGGCTCTCATCCGCTGGTTCCTCGTTTTTAAGCAGGTCCGGGCCAGCGCCATTAAAGGTAATGATGAGTGGCTTGCCTTCATATTCGAGCCATAAATCCTTGTACTTGCCCGGCTTTACCCAGCTGTCATAGACAAAGCGTTGTTGCTCATTGATAGCGGCCATGGTGGTTTTGGGTCCGTTGCAGAAACCCGGCAACAGAACCAGTTTGGGGACCGGAATCCCTTCCTTGGCCAGGTTGTAGTAAGCCTCCAAAGTCACCTCGGTGGCCTTGGCGAGCTCATCGACATGCGGACCACGCTCGCTCCAGTGTTTTTTGCCCCACAGGTTGTTGGTCCAATCGACAATCAGGATGTTGACTCCCGCTTCCACCATCCAGATGCAGTGCTGACGGATCACATCCAGGTTGTAGGAATCGTAGTACCCCACCACTGGCTGCCCCTGACCGGTCTGCCAATCAAGGTTATGAACTGTAAACCATGGCTCCCACTCGATAGCCACCAGCCGGTCCTGGATGGGCGGCATTTCAATTTTACGTGGTATAACCTCGACACTCAGTGTGTTGGAGCGGATTCCTCCTGTTGGCATGGGTAAACCGGCCTGGAAGGGGGTCTTGGGCTCAAAACCTGGCCAATCCAGGTTATGGGATGCCCACACCCCTTTCCCCAAGAGGGCGATCACGGTGGCTGGCTGGCCTCCCGCTCCAGTTTTTAACGGCCATCCTTCCGGCTGGTTGGTGAAACCTTTCCAGGATTCATCGCTGATGATCTTGGTGGTCCCTTGACCAGTCACCGCCGTTAACTCCAACAGCAGGCCGCCAGGACCATCTTCATTGAAACACTCGGCACACAGCCAGTTCTCGCCTTGTTTCAGCTTTCCCGCGAGATCCAGTATGCGTGCTGCTTTGCGGAAATCAGCCCAGGCACAAACCATCTCACCGTTCAAATAGACTTTCGCGGAGTTATCCCCTGTCATACACAGACTGGCACTTTGGATCTCTCCCGTTATTTCAAAGGAACGGGCCAGGTACACCGTCTGGTTATCCTGGGAGTCCCCCATCCAGATCCATTTGGGTAGTAACGGCGGAATCTTCCCGGGTGGGGAGAGAGTCACCTCAATCTCCGCATGTCCTGGGTTGGGTAACGGCAACAGGATGACCGCCTTCCCATTCGCATCGGTGATCTCCTCGGCTCCCCAACGCTTGCCATTGACATAGGGTTTCACATGGTAGCCAGACAGATCTTCACCTGGCTGAACCTCCACAGTAGCCGTCACGGATATTGTACGCCCCATCCCCACAGAGGTGTCCGAGGTGACGGTATGAACCGTGGGTATAGCCATCACTGGAGAGAGAATACACAAGCCTACAAGCACCAACAGGCATGAACGGTAAAGGGACATGAGAATCTCCTAAGTCAGTCGTGCGCCAGCACGCTAAAGCGTGAACAACAAGCTAATTCACCAGAAACACCGTTTCCGCGAAGGCCTCGACCGGTTTCTCCAGCGGGATATCTTCATGGACATATGACAAGAGGTAGCGGGTTTCCGTGCCCTTGCCCACTACCTTGAGGGTGTGCGTACCCGGTTTGAGAAGACCCAAGCCGAGTGTATAGAAGGGGTCTTTCAACCCCTCGGAGAGAAGCTTGCCATCCAGGTAAAGCGCGTAGCTGTCTGGTTCCTTTCCGATGGAAGTCCAGCGCACCTCGAGGGTGTCGCCACAGGTACTATCCCGGTAATCCGGACTCACGAAGGACATCACGGTGGAGGAGGGGTGGCCTTGACGGTAGAGGTCGATCAGGGCCGCCATGAGGTTCAGGTAGAAGTAACCATACCCCCCCTTCTCATTCCGGTAGGCGGGAGAGGTAAGCGAGACAGGTTCAACATCATTGCTGAAGGGAATGTTGTAGCAATCCAGGAAGATGTTCCGTTCGGGGCCATACCCCATATTCTCGGGTTGACCAGCGAACTCATTCCACTGGTTGATCACCAGGAAGCGCGCTGGTGTGCGTAGTGCCTGCTGGAAGGTTCCGATGAAAGTAGACCCACCCAGGCGACCACGCGACTTGGCTCCCAACCAACCACCCCCACAGAAAAAGGCCGGAGTGACAGTCAGAGCCTCCACCTCGCCCTTCTGGTTGATGGTGGGAACTGGATCCATGGCACCATCCATCCAGGACCAATAACCTTTTGCCCCCATATCAGAATCCTGCAACTGGCTGGTCATATAACGGATGGTCCATTGGCTTTCATCCGGCGGTTCCGTGGCTCCGGTAATAGCACCCAACCCACCTGCATTGAAGGTGATGATTAACGGCTTGCCCTCATATTCAAACCAGAGGTCCTTATACTTGCCCGGCTTCACCCATGAGTCATATGCAAAACGCTGCTGCTCATTGATCGCGGTCATGGCGGCCGAGGGACCATTGTTCAGGCCCGGAAGGAGGATCAGTTTGGGAACCGGAATCCCCTCCTTGGCCAGGTTATAATAAGCTTCCAGGGTCGCCCCGGTTGCCTTGATGAGTTCATCCACTCCAGGACTACGTTCATTAAAATGCTTCTTATCCCACAGGTTGTTAGTCCAGTCGACAATCAAAAGGTTGATGCCCGCCTCGACCATCCAGATGCAGTGCTGACGGAGCACATCCAGGTTGAAAGAGTCATAATAGCCGACAATGGGTTGGCCATTCGCGGTCTGCCAGCCACAGTTGAGTTGTGTGAACCAGGGCTCCCACTCGATGGCCACCAGGCGGTCCTGGATGGGTGGCATCTCGATCTTACGGGGGGTGACCTTCACAGTCACCTTGTTGGAACAGATAGCATTCCTGGGAATAGGTTTGCCGACAGGGAACAGTTCTTTAGCCTCTAATCCCGGCCAATCCAGATTAAAGGACGACCAAACCCCTCCTCCAAGCGCGGCGACCACAAAGGCTGGAGCACCCTCCTTATCCACCCCGGCGGGCCAACCAGCGGGCTGGGTGGTGTAGCCTTTCCAGGAGTTGTCACTCGATATCGTGGTGGTCCCTTTGTCTGTAACCGCTTGGAATTCAAACAAGAAGCCACACGGTCCTCCACCATTAATACACTCGGCACACAACAGGTTCTTCCCCTGTTGGAGTTTACCAGCCAAATCCTGAGCGATTATGGACTTTTGGAAACCACCCCCCGTGATAACCTCCTGCCCATTCAAGAAAACACGGCAGGAATCATCCACAGCGATACGCATACTAGCGCTTTTGATCTCACCCGCGATATCGAAAGAACGTGCCAGATAGACTGTTTGTTGCTTATCCTGAGGGGCACCCGCCCAGATCCATTTGACCGCATACTCAGAAAGTTTCTTCGGACGGGAGAGGGTTACCTCAATTTCCGCCACGCCGGGATTAGGCAGAGGAAGCAAAATCACCGCTTGGCCACTCGCATCGGTGATCTCCTCGGCTCCCCAGCCTTTGCCATTCACAAAAGGTCTCACATGATAACCCGAAAGGTCCGCGCCGGCGGGGGCAGTAACCGTAGCGATAACAGACACGGTACGCCCTATCCCGACTGTGGTGTCTGAGGTGGCAATCTGGACAGAGGGTGTGGCGTTTGTTGGAGAGAAAAGGGAAAGGATGAAGAACAGAAAACAAGCACGGAAAGACATCATCTGATAACTCCTTGTTTGAAAAACCTTTACTTCCTGAAGCACACAGACAGAACTGCATTTAACAAGTCAATTCAACACCCACTCTCAACCCTTATCAACACCCCATTCAATCTGAAAACAGTTAAGCGAGGGAGCACCGAGAGCCGGCCGGAGATGGACATTCAAACTGGTCTCATTCACATACCGGGCCGGAACCCGGAGGTAGAGCTCCGTGAAGTAGCCGTCTGGGTTACCAACGATCCTCTCCATGTCACGGTCAGTACGAACCCAGCCACTTCCGGTTTTCACCTGACACTCGGCCACATAATCCCAACCAATCGTCTGGAGGGTTAGTTTGAGGACATGGTCTCTTCCTGGACATGTGGGTAACCAGAGCGAGATGGGGCCATCCTCAGTCTTGACCGAGAAGCCATCATCCCAGCGCGGTGGCAGCGGGGTCCGTTGGTGTTCGGGGACTAATGCCTGTAGATTTTTCACCCACTGGGGTGGTTCGGGCGGATCTATCTTCCGCGCGATACGGTATAGGGTGGGACGGTAAGGAGGCATTTGGATCACCGCGAAGGTACGGTTGGCGGAATACTCAACATGGTAAGGCGCCTCCGCCGTGGCATCGCCCATATTCACCGAGGCCAGGACCTCAATGTTCCGCCATTGCTCCGAAGTGCCGGTTTGATTGCGGTCCAACCATAGGATGGGGCGGGTCTCATATCTGCTGGTATCCACCCCAGGCCAGTCGGCCCTCCAGGTGTGGAAGGGATCGGCATCCAATGACAGGATGGGGCGTCCGGTGTCCAGCCAGTATTCGAAATCCGCGGTGGTGGTGTCCTGGACATGGTTAAATTTTTTATTACAAAACAGGGGCTTCCAAAGACCGGGGATCAACATCCCCCCCCCCTCCCTGTAAATCGGGATCCGGTCTGTGTACAAAGCACTTGCCATACCCGCGAAGTGCCATTCGAGGGGCTGAATCACTAGCGAATCCTGGGGTGTGTGAATACGGACCCAATCAGAGAGGGCCTTCATCGAGCCAGTCTCACGAAACCAGGGAAGCAACCGCCTTACCTCGGAGGTTGCTTGGAAGGCTGGCAGTTGATTTACCAGCCCAGTCAGGCCGATAACACAGAGGATGGATCTTATCAGATTCAATGGGAGCTTGCGGCTCCATGTCCAACAGCCAATCCCAAAAGCGAATCCGGCGGCCACGGCGGGCGCCACGAAGACCAGGTAGATCCCCATGTCGAGGGAGATACCGATGGTCGACTCGTAGAACAGATAGGGTATGGCAAGTAGCCACCAGACCAGTGATTTCCTGAGTGGGGTCAGGAATAGCAACAAGGCTGCCATCAGCAGGGGAATGAAACCCAAGCCATCCAGGCTGGTAAGCACATCCCACGTCATGACACCGTGAATCCACACAAACTTACACCATCCGATCCGGAACATCCCCGCTAATCCCGGTCCAGGAGCGATCCCACGGAGGAAATGAATAATCAATGGGAAACCAGAAAGCCCATGCCCCTGAATCCAGATGACTACCAGCCAGGACATGACAATGACAACTGGGATAAAAAAACCAGCCAGTAGTCTGGCCCATTGCGGTTGACAGGCCTGGAAGACCTGGAAGGCCCTGAGAAAAGTCCGGACCATGGCCATGACCAGATTCCTGAAGGGGGCTTGTTCCTCACGGACACAGGCGGCCACCCGCATTTCCCACACCGGGGCTTGTAGGGTCCGTCGTGCGATCGATGACAAACGGACCAGTGACAGATTCTCCTTGAGGGTACCGGTGAATTCCCATATCCATTCCCACACATAGATGGCCTTGGCTTTGTAGAACTGGAGACCATGCCGGCGGGGAACGATCTCCGTGGTGGGATGAGAAGGCCCAGTTAGGAAATCAGCGCGGCACCCAAAGAGGAAGAGCAATGAGGGCAAGGCAAACACTGTCCCATTGTGAGTCATGACCGCTGCCCCGATCACCAGTCCATATCCAAAGAAACTCGAATGCACGACAAGGACCCACCAAGCCAAGACAATCAGAAAAACCTGAACCGCATAAACCTCCTGGATGCCCGCATATCGAATCGAGACAGGTACGAGAGAGAAGACCGACGCCGCTATCCAACCGGCATAGCGGTTCCCCTCCAAACGTTCGATCACCCGCCCAAACAGGATGGCCGATACCAACGAGCTGACCAACGAAAGGGCCATGTAGCCCCAGTCCAACCGGATGAAGAGCCGCAGGAGGTACCCCATCCAGAGAAACAAGATATAGGGAGAATGCGGGAGTTGGTTTTTCTCGACACAGTAAATGTATTCACTTCCATCGGGACCAATCACCGCCAAGGGCGAAAGGTGGGGGATGCGGAGAGATAACGACACAAGGGTCAGGGCTAGATAGAAGAAAGCATCCGAGAACTTGAGTAGAACCGTCTGTTTTCCCAAGAGAATACAAACGGCCTTATTGATCCAAAAGGTCCAGGACCTGTTCTTCGATGCCATCCACTTCAGCACGGAACTCAAGAACAAAGGGATTCTCCACCGCCAAAACATGATGATCCGCGTAATCCGGGATGATTCGTATCCCACGGTGATCATCCCTGGCCTTAGATTCCCTAACCTCGTTGGAGATGATCTTGAGACGATCAAGGTAGGAGAGTAACAGCTCCTCTGGCGATCCCTGAAGCCCCTCCTTGTGCAGCAGTTGTCTCTGGAATTCCCATTCAGCGTTCGCGGACGGACGCTTGAGAAGTGTTGGTGAGATTCTTCCAGACACCAACAGGCGCTGGAAGAGACCTTCGAGTGCGAAGAATTGAATATGGAAGGAGTAGGTCTCGATGGCCTCGCGGCGGGAATGGTCGGTCATGTAGTTTTTCCCCAGCGCGGGAAGGTCTCTGTCTCCAGTATAGAAGTCCTTACCGCCGAGACCTTGGAGCTGGGTCCGCGCCGTAATCATCATGCGCACAATGTCCGCCCGGAGAATGCGGTACTCAATGGGTGTCCGGAAGGATTTGTCACGGCTCTTGAACTTGCGTTCATTGCGCTTAATCGCGAAGAGATTATTACGCAACACCCAGGCGGGGATAATTTCATTCATCTGGCTTAGGAGATCAACTTCCCCGTAAAGGGAACACCGCTGGAACAAGAATCCTTTCTCGTTTCTCGATTCCAGAAAAAACTTTTCCCCTCCCGGAACGTGAAAGGATTCCTGTTCCAGCGAGTGAGCAGGCCCCAGCTGGCCCACCTCTCCCATCTGGTTCAGGAGTTGTTTTCTTGGGTTTGTTGAAGCAGTGATAAGCGAGAATGGGAAAGCCACGCGTTGGGGTGGGAGATCCGTACCAGTGGCCACGATGGTGTAGGGAGCTTCGGTGAAACAACCGGGATATTTCACATTCACACCCAACCCTAGAAACATCCCCTCACCAGGCCAGAATTCCTGATCGGGAGCTTTCCCGGTGTGGTTCGAGCCACAGTTACAACCATATCCGACATTCCCCTTCCCTTCCGGCCAGACTACCCCAATCAACAGGGCCTGATGGTGGAAACCCACGAAGGGACCCACCAGGCTGGAGGTCACCTCACCTTCGGCGATGGTGGTGTTAGGACCGATGATCGAGGAAAGAACCTTGCCATGCCGTTCAACCTGGCTGTACTCGCATAACAGCGAACCATCCACGATAGAGAGCGAGCTCACATGGCAGCCCCATTGAACCGCCGAACCGTTCAGGATAGCGCCATCTTCGATGATGGTGGGGTGTTTCTCCTCACTGAGCACCACTGTGTTGGAGATGCGTGTAACCGCGAGCACCCGTGCCGAGTGCCCCAGAAAGGCATTCTCTACACGCGGAGTATCCAACACCCGGGCATGAGCCTGGATCACACCATACTCCGACCGGGCATGGGCGGCATAGGCATCGATACGGCGCAGATACGCCGCCAAGGCGCGGATATTTCCAGCGGGACGAACACTACCCGCGGCATCCTCCAGGCTCATTTCCGGAAACGACCGGGTTACCCGACCACCAGTCTCGATGATGGGAATGGGGAAACCGACCCCAAAAGCGGAGCCGGGAGTATGCGTGATTCTCCCACACCCCAGAATCCCCACACCATTCCCGATGCGCATGTGGGAGATCAGCGAGGTGTCACGGATGGCCACACCATCCTCAATCCAGCTGTCCTCGAGAGTGGTGTTCTCCAACCCCGCTGGTTCCTTCGACCCGCCGGTCTGCACATAACCATAGAGACGTCCAAGGATGACCTGGCCACGGAAACGGACATGGTGAATCCGCGCAGTCCGGAAATCCTCAGCCACACGCAACGCGGACCAATCCTCGCATTCGCACCCTTGATGTTCGAGGTCTTGGATCTCATCGCTGGTCAAGGCACGGACAGGAAAGGTCAGCCGGTTGGCAAAGCGTAGCGCCGGAAGAAAAACAGACGATTTAATGGGGTCAGTTCGCGCGATCACGGATATTGAGGCTGGTGGAAGACCTCACCCCCCTGCCCCCCTCTCCCATGGGGCGAGGGGGAATGCTCTCCCCTCTCCTTGTGGGAGAGGGGGGCAGGGGGGGTGAGGTTCCTCATAGACCTTATCCTTTCAGAATCGAGTCCGGATCAAAATGCGGACTCTCGACCGAACGGAAGTAGTTGTAAGTGCCAACCTTGAGTTCATAAGCGGCGGCTTCATCAGCCACGATGATGGCATGACGGTGAAGCTGCAGCACCGAGGCGGTCCACATGTGGTTGACCCCCTCCTCCACGGTCTTCTGCAAGGCGCGGGCCTTGTGATGTCCCATGACCACGATCATCACCTCTTCGGCATCAGTCACAGTCCCCACTCCCACGGTAAGGGCTAGCCGGGGGACTTTATCCTGATCACCACCAAAGAAGCGGGCATTGACCTTAATCGTGTCCTCGGTCAGCGTCTTGAGACGGGTTCTGGATTTGAGCGAGGAGCCAGGCTCGTTGAAGGCCAGGTGGCCATCCTCGCCGATACCACCGGTGAAGAGATCGATCCCGCCATAGGATTCGATCTTCTTTTCATAGCGCTCGCATTCCTTTTCCAAGTCCTTAGCGAGACCATCCAGGATGTTGGCGTTGCTCTTCTTGATGTCGATGTGCCCAAAAAAGTGGTCCCACATGAAACGGTGATAGCTCTGTGGGTGGTCCGGATCCAACCCGACATACTCATCCATGTTGAAGGTCACGACATTGGCGAAAGAGACCTTCCCGCGCTTGTTAAGGCGGATGAGTTCCTTGTACATTCCGAGAGGGGAAGAGCCTGTCGGGAGTCCCAGGACAAAGGGTTTCTTGGGCGTGGGCTTGGATTCGAGGATGCTCTTGGCCACATAGCGCGCGGCCCAGATTCCAGTCTGTTCGGCGGTGGGTTGAAAGATCACTCGCATGATATGGTTCCCTTGAGAAAGCTTTATCGCAGGTTAAGATCAAACCTACTATGAGCCAAGCGGAAAGAACCTTCAATCCCGGAGACCGTTTGGTGGCCATGGATGAGATGTCCCCCGGCACGGTACGTGTCTTCCAGGTGGACTCAGGAGAGAAGCCCGAAGAGATCATCCTCACCCGGACCAAGGCTGGCTTCCGGGCCTACCAGAACCGTTGCCGTCACATCCCGGTCTCACTCGACTGGGGAGATGGCGAGGTGCTGGATGAAAGTGGGGAGATGCTTCAGTGCAAAACTCATGGAGCGCTCTACCGGATGGAGGATGGTCTCTGTGTGGCGGGCCCCTGTAAGGGCCGAGCTCTCTTACCAGTTGGGATCGAGGAACGCGGGAGGGGAGTCTATCTGAAAGGGGATATGAAGGAGAATGATGGAAGCGTCACATGAGCGCTGGATGAACCATGCCCTGAACCTGGCGCGTCAGGCCATGGCCGGGGGAGAGGTCCCGGTGGGGGCGGTCATCATCCGTAACAATGTGGTGGTGGGTGAGGGTTACAACCGCCGCGAGTCCTTGAATGACCCTACCGCCCATGCGGAACTGCTCGCTATCCAAGAGGCGGCACGCACTATCCGCAGCTGGCGGTTGGAGGGGTGCCGGATGTATGTCACCTTGGAACCCTGCATCCAGTGTTGTGGATCGATCATCCTGGCACGGATCCCGATCGTGGTGTATGGCACGGATGACCCCAAGGCGGGCGCGGTGGCAAGTCTCTATCATTTGCTCGAGAACCCACGTCTCAATCACCGGGCCGAAGTGATCAGCGGAGTGCTTGCCGGCGAGTGCGGAGAGATACTGAGTCAGTTCTTCGAGGAACTCAGGAAGAACGGAAGAATAAAAAAAGGACTCCCCTGAACCTGTCACGTTGAGTAGAGTACACAGAGGAGGAAGATGCCATGAGTGTGGTTACCTTGCAGGAAGCCCAAACAAGCCTAAAAGGCCTTATCAATCGAGCAATCCAAGGAGAAGAGATTCTTATCGAGGAAAACGGAACTCCTCTCGCCAAACTTGTCCCATGCCCGGTGGCACTGAAAAATCGAGTTCCCGGTCTGCTCAAAGGACAGATCTGGATGGCTGATGATTTCGATGAGTTACCAGAGGATATTCTCGCGGTTTTTAATGGCGAGTCCAAGTGAGATTACTCCTCGATACACATGTACTTCTCTGGTGGGAGTTCTGTCCCGAACGACTCTCGGAGTGGATGAAAGCATCAATATCTTCCAGACGGAACCAAGTTTATCTGAGTGCGGTTAACTTCTGGGAAATTGCTATCAAGAAGAGTCTTGGAAAAGTAAGTGCACCAACTAACCTGGAAGATTTTTACATACAATCAGGTTTCTATCATCTTCCCATTACTATCAAACATGCCACTGCCATCGAGTGGTTACCACAATACCACAAAGATCCATTTGACAGGATGTTGATCGTTCAGGCACAGATTGAAGGTCTTGTACTCGTCACGGACGATAAGAAGATTCTCGCATACAATGTGGAAACTATGTCTCCTTTGTCGCAAGGATAATCATCTTCTCGTTTGAGAACACAAAGATACACCTGAATTAGTTCTTTATTTCACCCCCCCCTCCACCCGCCTAACCATCGTCTCGTAATTCGCCAGGGTCCTTGCACTGATCGTGCGTCCATAGGGACCGGCGCTGGGCATCAAGACAAAACCACGTCCGGGGCAACTGGCCACGTCCTGGAGGGTTCTCGCCACCACCTTTTCAAATTCCGGTGGGTCCAGGTTCTCAATATCGCTCACTTCGATGTTGCCGAAGAGCACCATGCTTCCGCCATACTCGCGGCGGACATCGGCCAGTTGGACATTCCCCTGGGGTGGCGGCTCAATGGGATCAAGCGCGGCGGCTCCCATGCGTGCGATCATCGGCAGTACCTCGCGGATGCGTCCATGGCAATGAATCCGCGCGAAACCACCACGGCGTTGGATCATCTCGACCATCGGACCGGTGTAACGGACCACATACTCCTCGAAGAGCGTGGGCGGGAGATACGGCGGAGTGGCATATTCTGGCCCGAAGATCCGCCACAGGTGGCCGGGGAACTCACGCGCAACCTGCTCCGTGATGGGGTAAAGTGAAGCGGCGAACCTCTCGAGCAGCCGGTGGAACAGGTCCGGTTC
>CAYRBI010000079.1:0-26434 GCA_964422415.1 uncultured bacterium
GGGCATAGGATCTTGGGCCGGTTCGTGTTTATGATTATCCTGTTGTGACTGATTGAAGGAGGCTTCCCACGATGCCACTTATCCTCCCTCAAACACGAGTCCTTCTTGTTTGTCTCCTGCTCTTCGTTTTCCCCTGTTTTTTCGTACAAGCGGGAACACCCTACACCTTTCCCGATCCTGGTCTCCAAGCCGCCGTGGCGGATGCCATCGGCAAGACGACCACGGAACTGACACTCGAAGACCTGTCTTCCCCCTTCTTCACCCTTCTGCCCGGAGAGAGCAGAAAGATCCGTAATCTGGAGGGGATTGAGAAATGTACCTCATTGATTGAAGTGGTCTTGTCTGATAATGAGATCGAGGACCTACGGCCAATCTCGAAGATGACCTGGCTGCGGTCACTCTCTATCGACAAGAACCAGATTAGAGACCTGACTCCGTTATCGAGCCTGATCCATTTGGAGGATCTGTGGATCAGCGATAACGAGGTTTCCAATTTAAGTCCACTTAGATCACTTTTTGAATTGAAAGTGCTTAATGCAGAACACAATATGATCACCAGCATGGACGACCTCCAAGGACTCCCAGACATGAAGCACCTCTGGCTTGCCCGGAACCGGGCAAACGATCTCATTTTACACTTACAAGAAAATCCTCCCCCACCGGACACCAGGAACAGAAACATGGATATGGATCTCTTTCCTCCCTCAGTTCCAGGCTTCAGTGATACTTGGGAATTCACTCCTGAAAAAGATGCTGGATTCGTTGTAGATGTGTCGAGTGAAGCATCAGTGGAATACATCATCGCAGGATGCATTTGGGCATATGGGTTGAAAGGATGTAAAGTCAGAATGGCATGTCCTATTTCCGAATTTCCTCTTTCCTCCCAGAATCTTGACCACCGTTTCATGACTCCCCTTTTCAAATCTATTGGATATCCCGATTGTCCTAGTCCCCGGAAATACTCTGTTCTTGGCGGCGAGTTCTATTATTCAAAGAGATTGGCTCAGATAATCGACTTTTCCTTAGGAAAACAAGCGGTCACAGGTATTTCAACAAAGATTGAGTTTCTTTACCACGCGCAACTCGCACCTGGATGGGAGGAATGATCTTTTCCCATCAACCCAACAAGAAGAGTAAGGGCATAGGATTTTGGTCCATTTCACGTATATGATTAACCTATCGTGACTGATTGAAGGAGGCCTCCGCCGATGATTTTCGATCCCAATACCCCGCTGACCCGCTCCAACTTCAACGAGTTACCCCCGCTCTGCACCGATGGGGCTTGGGGAACCGAAATGCAGAAACTTGGAGCTAAACCCGGCCAGATGTGCGATCTGTGGAATGTGGAGGCCCCGGACAAGGTCTTCAAAGTGGCTCAGTCTTATGTGGAGGCGGGGGCTCATGTCATCCTGACCAACACCTTCAACAGCAACCGCATCGTGCTCGACAAGCATGGACTCGCATCCCGCGCCACCGAACTGACCCGCGCGGGAACGGAGATTTCCAAACGCGCGGCCAGGGGCAAGGCCTATGTCTTCGGTTCGATCGGCCCCTGCGGCAAGATGGTCCTGATGGGCGAAATCACCGAGGATGAGGTTGAAGAATCCGCCGCTGAACAGGCCCGCGCCATGGAAGAGGGCGGAGCCGATGCCATCATCATTGAAACTCAGACCGATCTGATGGAGGCCGAGGCCGCTCTGCGGGGGTGCCTCGCGGCTTGTGATCTGCCAGTGGGTGTATCCTTCACCTTCGATTCAGGCAAGGACCATGCCTTTACCATGATGGGTGTCAATCCGGAGAAGGCCTATGCCATGGCCAAGCGTGCCGGAGCGAACTTTGTGGGAGCCAACTGTGGAGCCGGAATTGAAACTTTCGTAAAGATCACGCAACTCTATACTCAATGTGGCAAGGATCTACCCATCTGGATCAAAGGAAATGCAGGCAAACCTACGGTGGGGCCCGATGGCCGCTCAGTCTATTCCGCCCCCCCGGAGATGTACTCGAATGTGGTGGAACCGCTTCTTGCGGCTGGAGCTCGCTTCATGGGTGGGTGTTGCGGATCGAATCCAAACCACATCCATGCTATGGCCCAGAAACTGGCATCGCTGACTTAACGGCTGCTGTGGTGGTATTTTCCTGTATAGGCCGCTGGAACAAGAATCCATATCGTTCCCTGCAGACGCAGGAGAGGATTCACGCACCAGCCAGGAGAAAGGTGGTGTCTTTGTTATCACTCTGACAGAGAGAGAAAATCTGTATAGAAAAGTTGCGATTTCGCTCAAACATATGTTGCACCTTTGAGAATTTTGGTTCTATAATGGAATCGAGAGATTGTGTATTGCTTTTTTTTATGCCGGGTTCACAGGTTCAATCCGCCAAGTAAAACCTGTAACCCAGGAGGGGGGCGAATAGCATGACCAAGCCGCAAATTAACATTCAGGACAGTTTCCTCAATCAAGCCCGACGGGACCGGGTGGCAGTGACCCTGCACCTGGCTGATGGCTCCGATCTATATGGAAAGATCATTGCCTTCGATAGCTTCACAGTGGTCATCGTGAATGAAGAGCGCGATGAACAATACCTCGTCTACAAACACGCAGTCGCGAGTATCCAGCCATCTGAAAACATTCGCTGGAACCAGCAGCCACAACGCGAAGGAGTCCGTCCCCCCACGGAAGTCCGCCGGGATCGTTGAGGGATTCCGGAGGTGAATCTTCTCGCCGTTGATATCGGCAACACCCACATTACATTGGGCGTCTTTGGCGAAGGTCAGCTCCTTCACCAATGGCGTATTACGAGCAGGCCATTCCGGACAGGGGATGAGTATCTCAGTATCCTTGCCCAGCTGTGTGGCCACCATGATTTCAGTCCCGGCCGGATGATCGTGAGTAGCGTGGTGCCCCCTTTGGACCGTGAATGGGAGGGAGTCTGTACGGGTCTGGGAGTGCCCTTGCGGATGTTACGCCCCCTGCACCCGGTCATCCTTCCACTCAACGTGGATGAACCCAGAACGGTGGGGATGGACCGCATCATCAACAGCTGGATGGCGCTTCAGAAGTATCCGCCCCCTTTGCTGGTGGTCGACTTCGGGACAGCGGTCACAATCGATGTGGTGGGACCAGAGGGAGACTATCAGGGTGGAGTCATCCTGCCCGGTCTGGAGTTGGGCGCGGAGGCGCTTTTCAAGAGGACTGCAATGCTTCCACAGGTATCTGTCAAGAAACCTCCCTCGGTGATTGGGCGTAATACTATTGATTGTATCCAGTCCGGGCTTTATTACGGTTGGCTCGAGATGATCCGTGGACTGGTCGTACGCGCTCAAGAGAGTCTGGGTACAAAGGCCGCTGTCATTGTCACGGGAGGGTATTCCTCCCTTTTCACCGGTGACGCGGACTTCGTGGACCACTTCGAACCAACCCTGACACTCGATGGCTTGAGTCTCATCGATTCGAGGTGGGAAAGCTTCCCCGCTTGAACACTCCCCGCATGATTCCACGACAACCCGGACCGGTTCGTGTACAGTTTCACACAATCAACTCCAAGAGGGTGTAGCTGATCCAGATTGGGACAACCGCTACCCCGAATGATGTTCTGAGAGGGAGGCATTCGAGATCATGGTCACCAAAAAGAATTTACAGGTGGGAATCGCGGGGATCGGCTTTATGGGTGTAACCCATTACAACGCCATCAAGACGATCAAGGGGCTCCAGGTTGCGGCTATCGCGGAATCGGATCCAGTCAAACGTACAGGCGATTGGTCTGGGGTGCGCGGTAACTTTGGTTCAGGCGGTGGTAAAGTCGATGTGTCGAAGATGCGGGTCTATGAAGACTACCGGGCCATGGCACAGGATCCCGGACTCGATTTGCTGGATCTGTGTCTACCCACTCCACTCCATGCCAAGGCCGCCATCTATTGCCTCGAACATGGCAAGCATGTCCTCTGCGAGAAGCCAATCGCACTCAATCTCAAGGATGCGGATACCATGCTCGCCGCCGCCAAAGCGAATGGACGCCATCTCTTTATCGGACAGGTGCTCCGCTACTTTCCACAGTACCGTTATATAAAGCAGGTTTACGAGTCAGGCCAATTTGGAAAACTCCAGGCTGCCCGTTTCCGCCGCATTATCTCGCGCCCGGACTGGCAAGCCGCCGGAGGCAACTGGTTCGCCGATCCCAAGAAATCCGGCGGAGCCATCATCGATCTACACATCCATGATGCCGACTTCGTCACATACCTGCTGGGCAAACCCCGTACGGTCTCCTCACTGGGGGTTCCCTCCACTGGCGGCGCTTTCGACTATGTCGTGAACCAATATGACTATGGTAAGAACGGTCCGGTTATCACCACCGAGGGTGGTTGGATCGCCACCGCCGGACTTACCTTCGAACAGTCCTATGAGGTCTACTTCGAGAAGGGAACCGTTGTTTTCAACTCCAGCAACTGCCCCGTCACACTCTACCAACCCAATGGAAAGAAAGTGGATGTTAAACTTCCTAAAGAGGATGGTTTCGTGGCTGAGTGGAAAGCGATCCTCAAACCGCTGCTGGCGGGAGTAGAACCCACCGAGCTTCTCGGCTCCTCAGCACGCGAGTCACTCGCTCTGTGCCTGAAGGAACAGGAGTCGGCACGGACCGGGAAGGCCGTCAAGGCCTAACGCTTTGTTGGGGTGATGTAGCAACAGAAACCTCACCCCTAAATCCCCTCTCCCACAGGACGAGGGGACTTGTGGCTCCCCCTTCGCCCGCTTGTATCGCACAGGTATGTGCGAATGGGAGAAGGGGGTTGTGGGGATGAGGTCTGAAATATTGCACAACGAAATTAATAAGGTCCAACCTACTTCATCCCCCCACCCCCACCCTCCCCCGCAAGTGGGGAGGGAGAAGGACTATATCACCCCCAACGCTCCCTCCCCACTTGCGGGGGAGGGTGGGGGTGGGGGGGTATTACTCAACCGGGAGACGGTAGGGTGGGGCTTGCCCCGCCGGCTGGGCCGGTTCATTGCACAACAGTGGAGCGAGCCTCAACCCACGGATCTAAACTGGAAACTTCCGCCGGTAGGGGCGAGCGCGTGACATATCCGATCCCACCTCGGTCTCAATGAAGATCTGGGTGGGTTCCCCATGCCAATCAACCGTCCGTGTACCGACCACTCCCGCCTTGAGAAGGTCACTCACACTCTTCAGGTAGACTCCAAACTCCTCATCGGACATATCCTTGCCTGCGTTGAAGATCCCCGCCACATCGCGTTCTCCCAGACTGAAGAGGTTATCGAGGCTGTCGAGGTATTTGAGTTCGCCTGAGATTCCACGCGACTCGATTGCCGAGAAGAGATCCCCTTCTCCGCCCTCTCCCAGAAGGCCAGAGAGGTCCGTAATCTTCGCCAGGACCGAACCGGCGTTCTCATTCTGGATTCCCTGCTGGGAAAGCGATTGGACAAAAGCCAGGAGACGTTCCTCGCTGACACCGTTGTCCCCCAAGGATTTAAGCGCATTCATTCCCTCGGAGCCTAAGGATGAGGCGATCTGCCCTAAGCCTGATAACTCGAGGATATCCTTGGTATTCACCGAACCGGATTTGGTGACACCGGCTTGAACAGCCCTGCCGGTAAGTTGGGCACTCATGGCCGTGGTGGGAAGCTGACTTGTGATGCGCATCCCGGGGTCCTCCGTGACCTTGGAATTTTCGCGCTAATCGCTACTATCTCCAAAGTATACCAGTTTGAATGCTGGATGTACATTCTTTATAAAGAAAATCATTTCTGAGCGATTGATGGCCGACGCCTCTCCCAAGCCACTCCTGCGAGTCCGTAATCTCAAGATGCACTTCCCGATTCGTTCGGGGGTGTTTTCACGCGTAACAGGCCATGTCCGTGCGGTGGATGGAGTTTCCTTCGATATCTATCCCGGCGAGACACTCGGTTTGGCGGGAGAGAGCGGTTGTGGCAAGACCACGGTGGGACGAGCCATCCTACGTTTGTTGGATGGAGCGGAGGGGGAAGTTTATTTCGGAGACTCCCCCAACCTGCTGAGTCTTTCACAGAGGGAAATGCGTCCCTTCCGGCGGCATATCCAGATTATCTTTCAGGATCCCTACTCTTCCCTGAATCCGCGTCTGACAGTGGCTAGCGCCCTGATGGAACCGCTCAAGATCTTCGGCATCGGTAAGAACCGGAGTGAGCGGCGGGACCGGGTGGTGGCCTTGTTGGAGGAGGTGGGGCTCTCGTCGGTGCATATGGACCGCTACCCGCATGAGTTCAGCGGAGGGCAGAGGCAACGGATCGGAATCGCCCGTGCACTCACCCTGGAGCCGAAGTTGATTGTCTGCGATGAGGCAGTCAGCGCCTTGGATGTCTCGGTCCAGGCACAAGTCATTAATCTGCTCATGGACCTGCGCGCCAGACGTGGCTTGTCTTACCTCTTTATCTCCCATGCACTCTCTGTAGTGGAACATATCAGCAACCGTGTGGCCATCATGTATTTAGGGAAAATGGTGGAGATCGCCGGTAAAGATGACATTTACAGGGCGCCGCTCCATCCCTACACCGAGGCGTTGCTCGAGGCCGCGCCAGTCCCAGATCCATCCATTCACCGTGAACGCAAGCTCCTGGAAGGAGATGTTCCCAGCCCTATCAATCCACCGCCGGGGTGTTCCTTCCATCCCCGGTGCGCGTCCTGCTTTACTCCTTGCCAAACCGAGGAACCACTTCTCACTGATATGGGTCATGCCCATCAAGTGGCCTGCCACCTCGAAACACATCCCCAGTCTCCACGCAAGGGATGAAGCCGCTCCACAAAGCTTCCATCGGTTACGCCCTTCTTGCCATTCTGCTTTGGTCAACCGTCGCCACGGCCTTCAAGATCGCCTTGGCGGGGATGACTCCCCTTCAACTCCTCTTTATCGCTACATGGACCTCAACAGCTGTTCTGACCATGGTTCTTCTCTGGCAAGGAAAGGTTCAAAATCTTGTCCACCAGAGCCGTAAAGATTGGCTTCTCTCCGCTGGGTTGGGGATAATCTATCCGCTTGTGTATTATCTTCTTCTCTTTAGTGCTTATGACCGGCTGCCTGCTCAGCAGGCTCAACCGCTCAATTACACCTGGCCAGTTTTCTTCGCGCTTCTCTCAGTACCTTTCCTTGGAAGAACCCTTTCGCTGGGCTCAATCATCGGATTACTCGTGAGTTTCTCAGGAGTGATCACCGTCTCAACGGGCGGAGATCCTCTACACCTCAAGGGCTTGGACCTCACCGGCTCTCTGCTTGCATTGTCGAGTGGAGCGGTCTGGGCTGTGTACTGGATCCAAAACCTACGGGATCAACGTGAATCCATTGTCAAACTGACCTCAGGATTCTTCATCGGTGCGATTTATGTTACATTAATTTCTGCACTCACCTCAGAACCACTTCCAAGTTCAATTAAATCGGTATATTGTTCCATTTATGTAGGAGTTTTTGAGATGGGAATTACCTTCATCTTTTGGATGAAGGCCCTTGAGGAAGATCATCAGGAAGTCCTAGTTGGAAATCTGGCTTTCTTGACTCCTTTCCTGTCACTCGTATTCATTCATTTTATAGTGGGCGAGGAGATTTGCATTTCTTCGATCATTGGATTGATTCTGATTGTAAGTGGTATTGCCATTCAAACCCTGTTTTCACAGAAAGAGAGATGATGCAGTTTGGCTCAAGTAAAAGTTTTTTTGGGGGATTCTTGTTAGTTGTCATTTCTACAATCCTATCACTAACCATTGCGGAGATCATTGCAGAGAAAAAGGTCTCCACAACTTCCCTCCCTCAAACAATACCTCCAACAAGCTTTCGATTCATCCCAGCCGAACGGCCTGAAATATCATATTCACTATCCCCAAATGCTTCCCTAGTAGTCCTTGGTATCCCCTTTACAACTAATGAACTCGGGCTTAGAGAGGACTCTTTTCTCCCCAAGTCAGATCAGTTGTTTCGTATCCTGTGCCTGGGTGACTCTGTTACCTTTGGGAGTGGTGTTCCAACAGAAAACACCTTCCCGAGGGTTCTTGAAAGCAGACTGCAGGCCCGCGCCACCCCTTCCATCAAGATCGATGTCATCAATGCGGGAGTCGCCGGGTATTCTTTTCAGAATATCGTTGCTTTTGCAGAAAACCTGATCACACGCCTCCAACCAGAGGTAGTGATCTACACTTTTGTAGAAAATGATTTGGACGACAGTTATTCTGCTGGTCCAGGGGGAGCCTTGATTGAGATGGATCTTTTGAAACCTCCCGATTCTTCATTTATTAACGATGAATTCGCATTAAGGTGGAGACAGCGGAATCCCTCACGACAAAAAAACAATTCCAAATTTGCTATCTACAAATTGGCTACAAATATAATAAATCCTTTCCCTGACAACTTTCTCCCACTCATAAATGGAACAGAGCCAGAATCTCAGCGGCGTTGGCAGCAGTTTGAGAAGAGAATGCAAACCTTGAAAACACTCTGTGAAAGTCAGGGAGCCAAACTTGCTCTCTTCCAATTTGGCATGAGGAACCGCTCAGAACTCACACATCGATTCCTCCAGCGGCTTTGTGAAAACAACTCCCTCCCCTTCGCATCAACACTCCCCCTGTTTTCCACCGGCACATATGCGGCTCTCTATTCACTTGTATATGATCCCCACCCAAACACGGAAGCACACCGGCTCATTGCTGAACGGCTGGATTGTTTCCTTCAGGAGCAAGGAGTTCTTCCTGAAGGTTTTATCCAACAAGACAAGGGAGGACACAGTTACAACGAGACAATTGATCCCGCAATGGAACAAGAGATCGAGAAGATCGTTGAGGACATGCCCACCGAGATCAACTTTCGGACTGGTGATGGAATCGTTGGAGTCCTCGGCGGGATCGGCAAGGGCGGACAGATGGCCAGGACTTGTCTCTTCCGCATGGGAGGTTCAGGTCATCAGCTGGTTGTTGAGGCCAAGGCGTTACTGACCCATTCCAACCAAGAATATACTCTTTCAGCCCGCATTCAGGACTCAACCCCAAGTGAACCAATCTATGTCTCTTCGACATGGACTACACTCACTTTTGACATTCCTCCTGGACTCGAAAATCAGGTCATTGAGGTTGAGTTTATTGCCGGAGGGCCCGCTTTCATCCCCACACTGGTGGAACGTGAGAAAGGGGGCTTCCCTGTTACACTTGCCCTTCGAAGAATCACACGCAACTCAAACTCTCCGGTTCCTTGACTCCCCTTCAAGCCTAACACTACCATCATCCCCAATTGAATGTTCTCACAAGGAGATCCTCATATGACTTGCTTTCCCATGGAGCATGGCAACAGCTGGTTTTTGGCCGTCCTGACAACACTACTGTTTCTAGTCGTGAATCATGGTGTTCTGGCGGCGGACATAGTTGAATTCTCCAAGGACAACTCACGGGTAACGATCCAGATGGATGGACACCCCGTGATGATCTACAAGTACGCCGAAGTCCCCTACAAACCCTATGTCGAGCAATTCTGTACTCCCTCCGGAGTCAATGTCCTGCGCGATGCCCCCTCCGATCACCTGCATCACCACGCTTTGATGTTGGCCTTCAAGGTGGATGGAGTGAACTACTGGGAGGAACGGAATGATCCCGGATCGCAGAAGACCATTGACCTCGCTGAGGTGAAAACCCATGAGTCCGGTGGGATTGACTGGACTGGCTTTACAAGTCATGTGGACTGGATCGGCCCCAAAGAAGGCCCCGTTCTCCTGAAGGAGGAACGTACCATCGAAGTGGCCGTGGATAAGGAGGGCAAAGCCTCCGGGCTGAGTTGGACCTCCACCTTCACGCTACCCGAGGGGAAGGACGTGGTCACTCTCACAGGAGCCAATTATCATGGTCTGGGCATGAGGTTCCTCCCCTCGATGGACACGGGCGGATCCTTCCTGAACTCAGAGGGTAAGACCGGAGTGGAGGGGACCAACGACGCGCGCGCCAAGTGGTGCTCTTACTCCGCGTTGGCGGATGGGAAGGAAGTCACCATTGCATTGCTCGATCACACCGCCAATCCACGCCACCCCGCAACCTGGTTCACGATGACCAACGCCTTCGCGTATCTGTCCGCAACCCTCAATCTCTCCAAGGAACCTTATGAACTCCGCTGCCCGGAGACTCTGACATTGCGATATGCTCTGATCCTTGGCGAGGGGAAGATCGAGGCCTCAAGAATCGACAAGCTGTATACCAAATGGACCGCTTTGCCATTGGCGAAGTAGGACATGGCTCAAGAAAGGGAGACAACAACATGGAGAAGGACAGAGAAGAACGTACCACACGGCGGGAGTTCATGCGGGATGCCAGCCTTCTGGCTGCGGTTGCCGCGTCGGGGCTGAGTTCAAAGGCTTTCTCGGAGACCGCTCCCGGAGGTGCAAGCGCCAATGACAGTATCGGGATCGGCATCATCGGCTGTGGAGGCCGTGGCTCTTTTCATGTAGGGGTTCTCGACAAGTTGAAAGCAAATGGGGTGAATCTTCAGATCGTGGCGGTCTGTGATGCATATGCTCCACGAGCCAAAGCCATTGGAGAGTCCCACAAGGCCAAGATCTACAAGGATCACCGTGAACTGCTATCGGATCCCAATGTTGATCTGGTTGCGATCGCCACTCCGGATCACATTCATGGGTATCAGGCCATTGATGCAGTGAAAGCGGGCAAGCATGTTTATTGCGAGAAGCCAGTCACCCATTGGCGGCAATTCGAATTGACCAAACAGCTGGCGGAGTTGGTTAAGGGTTCCAAGGTGGCCTTCCAGGTGGGTTCGCAGGGTATGTCGGATCCCGCTTGGAAGATCATGAAAGATAAGGTCAAGGAAGGCTTGATCGGCCAGCCGATTCACGCTGAGTGCGGTTATTTCCGGGTAGGTGACTGGGGTGAGCGTGGAATGGACATCCCCGATCCCAACGCCAAGCCGGGGCCGGATCTGAATTGGGAGGCCTTCCTCGGCGATTCCCCCAAACGCGATTTTGATGTGAGCCGTTTCTTCCGCTGGCGTATGTATGAGGACTACTCCGGTGGCCCGGGTACCGATCTGTTCCCACACTCTCTGACCCCGGTGGTCAGCATCCTCGGCGTGGGAATGCCCTCACTCGTAGTCGCTACCGGCGGTATGTTCCGGTATACCGAGCGTGAGGTTCCCGACACTTTCAATATGTTGATTGACTACCCCGAAAAGATCACCGTGGCGGTCCTGGGAACACAGGGAAACAACTACTCCGCCACTGGAGATCGTGGATCGGGAGGAAGAATCCCGGTCGTTCGTGGTTGGGAAGGCACCCTGACAGTCCAAAATCAGGAGGTTGTTTTCATCCCCGCGGATGAATCCAAGAAGGAACCCGCACGCTTCCCCATCTCCGTTGACGGGAGAGACACTGTCCCAGCTCACTGGCAGAACCTCCTCGACTGTGCCATGAGCGGTCAACCCACCAACAGCCCAATGGAACTCCAATTCGCGGTACAGACCGCCATCCAGATGGGAATTCTCGGACAACGTGAAGGTAAGGTGGCGAGGTTCGACCGGGATGCGATGAAGATCGTACTGTAGAAGAACCTCACCCCTGATTCCCCTCTCCCATACAGCGAGGGGACAGAGGACTCGACTGACCCAGGAGATGGACTCCTGGGCCAGTTTTCTTTGTGATGTTTTTATGGCTTCCAGGCCGTGGAGAAAGTAAACAAGACTCCCATCCGGTCCTGAGTGGTCTCCGGCCCAAATCCCAGCATCAACTCCAATAGATCTTTGGCATCCACTTGCCCATCCGGAATGATATCGGGATTGAAAGTTGAGGTGGGCGTAGGTGTCTCCATCCCGGTACCGGTTGGCATGGGTGTTTCAGTGGCAGTCTCTGAGGATGATGGCGTTGGAAGTGGAGTCTCCGTATCCGTAGGCAAGGTCGTTTCAGTGGCAGTCTCTGAGGATGATGGTGTCGGTATTGGAGTCTCCGTATCCGTGGGTAAGGCCGTTTCAGTTGCAGTCTCCGTGAAAGATGGCGCCGGAATCGGTGTATCTGATGGGGTTTCGGTCGGCGTCGGTGTCGCTTCATCGGTCTCTGTGTGCTTTGCCCACACGATTCCGAAACCACCCGCTTCCGTTGCGCTCTCATTTCCATCCACCCCATCCATCAGATTATGGATTGGGCAGTCATAGAGGACCCGGTTCTCCTGACCGGGCAATCCCAGTTCGTCGCCGTACAGAGCCCCATAAAAGGGTTGGATACTCTCCAGCGAGAAACTCTTGTTTCCAGTACGGGTCACCCGCAGGATATCTCCCGCTTGATCATCAATCGCCGCGATGACCGTGTCGATCCAGGTGCTGATAACCTGCTCACAGTCGGTTGTTTGTGATACACATGAAACTGTTCCTTTGCTGGTGAGGTTTGTGCACCCCAGACGGCAATCCACCAGGGGCTTAGCGGAGATGAAAGTCGAAGAACCACAGCCGTTTTCGCTGGGTTCACCCCCATAGATCTTGAAATGCAGTTCACGGGTATCCGGATGAATCAATCCGGCGCAGGTGAAGGTGACCTCGGTGGAAGGTTTGGTAAAGGAGTGACGGTAGATGGCGATGCCATAGGAGCCTTCCGCTGTGATGATATACGGTCCGATGGTATCCACCTGGATGGCATCAGGTGCGGCCGTTTTATTCAGGAGCCGGGCCTCCGCTGGGTCTGAAATATCAATTGCCCAGAGCCCCCTTCCTGTTCCTGGACAAGTATATGCAATGCCAGCGGAGACTGCGAATCCTTGACCATATTGGGCCACAGGAAGCCGGTATGATAATTTCAACTTAGGATCCAAAGGATCCGAAACATCGAAGGCCACCAGATACTCGCTTGTGTTACCTCCCTCAAGGAATAAAGTATTCCCCTTTAATTCGATCTCTGTGGCTGAAAAGTGTGTGGGGGAGAAGGGAAGCGTACAAACCAGGGCAGGGGTGGACGGGCCAGTGACATTATAGACTAACAGTTCGTTCTTCGGACCAAAGATAGACGCAAAGGCAAAGCCCCCCTTCCCCGCCACACCTCTGCTCCAATAGGTCTCTTGATACGGATTACTCTTGCAGGCAAGAACAGGATGGACTGGATCCGTATAATCCACCACTTGGAATCCCAATCCAGCTGGTGCGGAAGTACCCACGAGATACTTGTCCCAATAGGCCATATCTCCTTCCAGATGGACATTGGTTATCATGGATATGGCCACAGGATGTGTCAGGTCAGTCACATCATAGAGAGTGGGTCTTCCGCCATTAGAGATAATGAGATGGGAATCATCAGTCAACACAACCGAATCGATTTCAGCCAAGTTTTGAATCTCGGAGAGGACTCTTGGGATTGATGGATTCGCGATATCAATAATCCAGAGACTGTGAGTAGATGAGGGGGAAACAATTCCCCACGCGAATAAGAGAGAATCTTTGGTGCATACTCCAGAGATGTTACTCACTAAGTCTTCGCTGTAGGAGCTTAATGCCGTTGAATGGGAAGGATCGGACCAATTAAAAAACTGGACTTGCTGGGCAGTGGAAAAACATGCCAACGTTCCATTGTAGGCAAACAGGCCCGCTTCATCGGGTAGTGAATCCACCTCCAACCCGGTGGGATGCAGGGGATCAGATACATCAAATATCTGAGTGATGGAGGTGGGTGTCCAGGTGATGACCTTTCCCTCCCCGATCAGCTCCAGATATTGACCGTCACAGCTGGTGGTTCCGAGGATCTGAGTCTTCCGGGGATTCGCTGCATCGATACAGTAAAGATTCTTTCCATCAATCACATACACCACTGTCCCACTGCCTGAGACACCGCATGGAGCAGAAGAGAACCCAGTTTCCTCGCCGATCCATCTGGGATCGGATTGGGCGGAAAGATTAAGGATCTTTAACTTGTTGGTACGGACAGCGAGAAAAGCAGTATCACCCTTGATCCATACATCATCAGCGCCAACAAAGTTACCATCACTATCCTGTAAGTGGTATCTCCCGGTTTCACTTGGGACCATTGGGTTCGATAGATCCACGACGGAAAGCGCATCACTGGCACCAGTAACATAGAGAGTATCACCCTGCATGAAGAGCGAGGTGATTGTGTTCGAATTTCCCCCGAGTCTAAACATACGATCCTTGTTCAGCAACACAGGGTCCGCGGGATTATTCAGACTGTATATGAACAAATAACCTCTTTCATCACCCACTACAAGGAGATTACCGCTGACTAATGCAGCAGAGATGAACTGTTCTTGGAAGAGTTGTTTCACAAACTTTGGGTTCGCTGGATCTTCAGCGTCGAGAACTGTCAGGTGCCGTCCATACGCAACATAAGCATATCTACCATCTGTAGCGACAGCCCGAATGCCTCCCTCCAGCACACTGATCTTTTCAAATTTACTTTCGCTGGAATCGATAAAAATATCTGTTCTCGTCGCTGTGGGATAAGGTGTCCTGGTGTTGGTTGGTAATGCTGTCTCAGTAATAGTCTTTGTGAACGTTACCGTGGGAACTGGGGTATCCGAGGAAGTTGCTGTCGGTGTCGGTGTCGGCTCATGAGTCTCCGTGTACTTCGCCCATACGATTCCGAAACCACCCGCTTCCGTTGCGCTCTCATTGCCATTCACTCCATCCATCAGGTTATTGACCGGGCAATCATTCAGAACCCGGTTCTCCTGACTTTCACAAGAGAATCCCAGTTCCGCCCCACAGAGAGTCCCATAGAAGGGATCGATGCTCTCTAGCGTGAAACTGAACTCTCCGGTACGGGTCACCCGCAACATGTCCGCTGCTTGGTCATCGATGGCCGCCACGACTGCATCGATCCAGGTACTGATGGTCTGTTCACAGGCTACCGTAGCTGACAGGTTGAAGGGAGTCTCATCGCAAGGAACTGTCCCATCATTGGTGATATAAGGGCATCCCAGACGGCAGTCCACCAAGGGAGTGGCTGAGATGACTGTTGCGGAACCACAACTGTACTCAGTGGGATCTCCCGCGAAGATCTTGAAATGCAGTTCGCGGGTGTCCTGGTGGATCATTCCAGCGCAGGTGAAGGTGACCTCGGTGGGGGTGGCGGGAAGGATGTGGTGGTAGATGGAGAGAACCCCCTCCTCCGCCACATAGAGGCGTGAACCGGAGGCCAGGATATCATCGACCACTCCTGCTCCAGGCCCCTCCCCTTCTGTAAGGAGCTCCTGTGGGTTCTCTGGGGAGGAGATATCGAACACATGGAAGGTGGATGCTGATGTGCCGATATACAGCAAGCCTGAGATGATTTCGAACGCGGAGGGATCTGAGTCAAGTTGGATCGCTGAAGACAATCGGGGATTACCCGGATCAGACAGATCAAAACTCTTCAGGACTCGCGAGGATGAAGATTCCACAGCCCCTGCCAGGAACAGGTTCTTCCCTGCCCACTTTAACTCCGAACAGGTCATGTGTGTGGGAATGTAACCGGCTTGAACTGGTTTGATTGGATCGTCGAGACGATAAATGCGAAGACTTTCAATTGATGAGTTCCTGTGGACATAGAGATAATCACCATTCTTGCCGACACCGGGGGCCCAGGAATCTGAAACATCAGTACTGCCACGAAAGCGTACCATCGCCCTTTTTGGATTGGTCAGATCGACAACCATCAAACCTCTGGTTAGAGAAACCCCATATAGATAAGGGCTCTCGTAGATGACCTCCCCACACAAATCCCCACTGAAAATGGATAATTCTGATGGGGAGACCGGGGTACTCACATCGTAGATATAGCTGGTACCCTCAGTAGTCCCAAGCATAAGACCATCACCCAGGGGTTTGAGATCCTGGCTGGATGCAAATTGGTACAGAACCTCCGGTTCTCCAGGTTCAGATACATCCACGAGTGAGGCTTTGTTTTTCCCCATATAAAGAGTGTCACTGTCAATGGAGAGATCCTCGATTTGGAAGGGTTCCCGGTAAATCCCAATTTTTTTTGGAGAACCGGGATGAGACCAATCGATGGAGACAATCCCACCCGGACTACCGGGTGAAATAAAAAGGTTTTTTCCATCAAAAGCCGACTGGCAAAAGGAACTTCCCGGAAAGTAACTCGCGATATCATATTTAAGCGGTTCCGCAGGATCAGAAACATCAACAAGTTCTAGGCAATTTCCAAAGATATAGACCCGGTTTCCCTTGAGCACCATATTCCTACCAATCGGATACCCCTTCACTGAGACCGATCCCAACACCTTTGGAGAAAGAGGATTGGAGATGTCGATGCAGTACAAGTAACAGCCATCACAAAAACCTCTACCAAAGCCATACAGCACATCTCCTTGAACCAGAACGGAGTAGAGTCTGTCCGAAGACGAAAACTCCAAGGTGGCAACGACGAGTGGAGTTGATTTCGTATGAAGATCGATGACCACCAGATATCCCTGAGTACGGGTCACCAGGTAGGCATAATCGTCTTCCACCCAAAGGTCTTGGCACACAAGGCCCGGTTTTCTGTCAGAAATCGAGACAACACAAGAACCGGTGAGTTTGGGGAAGGTAGGATCAGACAGGTCGATCACATACAGGTTATATCCACAATAGGCATACAGAAAATTGTCTTGAATGAAGAGAGAAACACTTGATCCCTCTTCACTCAGAGTGAGAGGGTGGTCACCATTCAACCAAACTGGGGTCGCGGGCGTGACAAGGTCATAGACACAAATATCTCCCCCTTCATCGCTCACAACGAGAAGGTTTTGTGAGGTGGTTATTGCAGAGATGATCCTGGGCCGTGAGATGTGTTTCACACACACCATCGCGGTTGGATCAGACACATCTAAAACCGCAATGGTCTTGCCGATCCCCGCATAGACATACCCCTCCTTTAGGGCAATCGGGCCAGGATCACCCCCCAATGCCCCCAGGAATTCAAACCGTCCTCCCTCATTAGTTGATTTCGATAAAGATCCCTCCAATACCTTTGTCTGTAGATGTGACGTGGATCCGCTCGCGAATCCGGTAAGCCCCGTGGTTGTTTCTTCTTGAGAACGGGCGGGACTGAGAAGACCCGCAAGGACGATGAAACTGGCGAACAAGATGCGATAGAAATGAAAACGGAACTGCCTACTACAGACAACGGGTACGGAGGTGGTGCATGAACACATGGTGTGACCCTCCTTAACAGGAAATGGAATAGGGAATAGAAGAAAACCATACTCAATGGCTTAGAACTACGCAGGAGAGAAGTCAAGAGATAACGAGTAAATAAAACAATAGTGACTGAATGAGGCGGGTAAATCGAAAAAAATAACAGGCTGGAATAGCCGGGAGGAGCAAAAACAACATAAGCCGGGGAAGAGTGAACTCTCCCCCGGCTAGCATGTGTGAAGTGTTTTTCTGACGCCTAGACGGCTTCGGCTGGAACCGATTCCTCGACGACAGGGGCCGTAACCGCAATCCCCTCCGCGAAGATCGAGTCGATCTTGAGGCGGGTAAAGGACTGACGATGGCCATTACAGCGGTAGTAGCGCTTGCGTTTGTGGTACTTCCCAACCAGAACTTTACGCGCCCGGTCCTGACGAACCACCTCGCAGACCACCTTGGCGCCTGAGACCAGAGGAGTGCCTACGCGCAGATCGGAACCTTCGCCTACCGCGAGGACCTGATCGATCTCAAGACGCTCTCCCACTTCGACGGCGAGCTTCTCGACATCGATACGGTCTCCGACCGAAACCCTTTGTTGTTTTCCGCCACTGCGGATAATCGCGTAGACCATATTCTCCTCCTGAACATGCAAACCCGTAATTTATACGGATTGTGAGGAGAATGGTCAAGGGGTATGGCGATTTTAAAAGTGGGCTGTCTTGACCAAAAAAGACCAAAGTCCGAATATTCCAGCCTCATGTATCTCAACCTACCCACTTGGCTCAATCTAGCTGATGAAACCCAGAAAGTCCGGAACGATATCATTCGAATCGGTTTGGTGGCCTTCATCCTTGGATTCGAACTCATTGCAACCTGGCTGATCCTTCGTGATCGGGTCTCAAAAAAGAAACAGACCTCCAACACGGATACGTTGACCAGTGAGGTTCCCTCAAACCCCACAACCACTCCCAACACCTCTCCAACCCAGCACCGTCCCTGGATGGTGGGAGTACTGTCGTTAATCTATTCGGTCCTTCTGACAGCGGGTGTTATCCTTTTCCCTTATTGTTTTGAGAAGGGTTGGTACGGCCTCCTCATTCCCGCCGCATTCGTAATCGGAGCCGTCTTTTACTCCAGAGAGACCAAGTTCCACCGTTTGACACTCACTCCTCCCGCACGCCCGGCCTTGTCCGATCTCGCCGGCCTTCTGCTGATCACCTGCGTAACCTTCGGGCTCATCTTGCTGAATTGGGAAACCATCCCCACCGGCATGAATGGAGACGTGGCAACCATTTGTATGAGCGGAATGCGGATGTGGACTGCCCATCTGCATCCTCTCCGGATGAACTCCTCAACTCTACCTGGGCTCCTGGATCCCCTGTATGGCGGCGGGGTACTGCTGACCGGCTCTCCTTTCTTCGGAAACCGGTTGTATCCGCTCTTTTGTGGAATCCTCTGTCCCATTGTCATCTATCGCTGGGTACGCCTTATCGGATCCAGGGACATGGCTTGGTTCACCACGATTGTCATGATCGCCACTCCCTTCTTTCAGTACTACAGCCGGGTGCCCATGGGGACCAGCCTGTGGTTGATGGAATTGGTCTTCTTTTATGGATTAACCCGCTCACTCGTAACCAGCGGGGCGCGCGGTCCCCTGCTGGCCGGGATCGCTCTGGCCTTGGCTCAATGGGATTACTATTCGTCTCGTACTCTTGTTGCTCTCGCCCTGGCCGCTCCTTTCCTGGCATGGCCTTTCCGGAAGAGACTGGCGCATGGCTGGTGGTGGCGTCTCTCGATCATCCCTCTCTTTGGGATCGGTTCGTTGTTGGCTTTTCCCCTGATGGTAAACTACGGCTCCCGTGAATGGACCTTCTACTATTCTCCCGCCTTCTTCAGCGTTCAGAACTCTGACCTCGCTCATAATCCAAGCCTCCTCGGAATCAAGCTCTTGGGGCATTTACAGATGTGGTTCTCGCCCACCTTCAATGAGGCACGATTCATGACGGTACCCGCCTCACCGGTCATGTTTGGTTCCTTCGCGGGGCTGCTCCTGGTGGGATTCGGTATCGGTTTGTATTCATTGTTCTCATCCATGGGATTCTTGCTGGCCAGTATCTTCATCCTGGGTATCGCCTGTTCACTCGCCTCCATGGGAGCACCCAATGGACATCGTGGAATGACCGCAACCCTACCAGTTCTCCTGATGGTAGGCCTGGGCCTCTCCGCTCTGTGGCCATCACGCCCTGTCCCATCCGATTCCACTCCGGATGACGTCCGGGAATCTGACAGCAACACTATGGGTTTCACTGGCTGGCTCAGACGGCTCATTGTGCTCACTCTTCTGGTTTGGGGTTGCTGGGCCTCCCTTGGTTATTTTCAAACCGGTATGTGGAAGGACCAGCGCACCATCCGTGCGCAGGAATACAACGAGAACCTGCGCCCAATGAGAGTCCGCGAGGATAGCAAAGAATACGATGTGGTCATCATCCCCCCACCCAAGGATATCGACCGCTTCATTACAGAGAGTTTCCAGTTCACTGTCCTGGATTATGGAAAATGGTTGCCACCCAACTGGGCCAAACGGCCACTCGCTGTCCATGGCACCGTTCACGTTCACTCACTTGCCGGCCTCGTGAATAGCCTGGCCCCTTGGCTCCAGGCACGAGAGATCACTGATCCCGCCAACTTCCCCGCCGGATGGGAATACAAAACCGGCCGGGAAAAGATCAACTCCTTCATGGCCGCTAAACAATGGTCGCAGAGTGGGAAAATCACGGGAACCCTTATGTTCCCTCAGCCAGGACGGGTCGAATTGACATGCACGGATTACCTGATCCGGATGAATGCCCCCATTGCCTCCACTATGACAGAGGGAAAGACCGAGGTTCAGGTCTTAAGAGGACTTAACCGCCTGACATTCCGTCCCACACGCGTGAATCAACCTCTTCCCCAAACCTTTCATCTGACCTACCGGCCGGACTCGGGCAAACCCCAAGGATGGACCCTCGCGCCCACCGATCTGTATGCGATCCCACTGTGCGGATGGCTCCAGACGGTTGTCGAAACCGGTTTCAAAGATCAACCTGCTCAGACCAAAAAGACCGTGTCTGTAACACCAACGCTTTTCACGCATCACATGAATGAGGAACCCCTATCCACGACGGCGAGTAATATCACCACCACCTACCAGTCGATTCCGGATCTCCCCCCCGGTCTGCATCACTTCATTATCAACATGGGTGCTCCCCGTCCCCTGGAAATCCGTCTTGTTGGAGGTAAGGAGATCTATAACACCACACAAGAGGAGCCAAAAATCTTTTTCTCGTTGGATGCTCAGGAAGCGAATGGGAAGGTTCTTGAGATCATCCGGCGGGACATAGGACGGCCTGTCCCCATTGGGCTTGAGGTGGCCTACCCAAACGGGAAGACAGAGGTGCCGCCTTATACCTGGTTTAAGCCCGTAGTTTATGTGCCCACCCCATAGGCTTAAATCTGGAGAGGAGACGTCTTGGTGGCCATCCAGACGGGTAGTTCATGGACAAAAACCACCCCCTCCGGAAGCGCCTTCTTGGCCAGTTCCACCAGGTGCCGGTGGTGGGTGAAGAAGAGCACCTGAGTCTTGGTGGAAAGATCTCCCAAGACCTTGAGGGTCTCAGTAGCGCGTTGATCATCAAAGTGGACCAGGATGTCATCCACGATCAAGGGCATCTTCTCCTGTTGAGAGGCAAGGGATGCTTCGAGGTGAGCCAAACGGAGCGAGAGGTAGAGCTGGTCGCGTGCGCCATCGCTCATCTGTTCAACCGAAAGATGCGCTCCATCATGATGCACTCCCAAAAGGATGGGTTGGTCATCCTCGCCAAAATCAGTCTCAAGCCTGGTAAAGGATCCTAGAGAAATGTTACGGAAAATCGCCCCCGCTTGTTCCAAGAGCGCCCCTTGGCTCTGTTTTCGAAACCGTTCAACGGCTTCCCGGAGAATGCCCGAAGCTAAACTCAGACGGACAAACCTCCGCGCATCATCAGAGATCCCCGCTAACAGGAATTGAGCCTCCTCAGCCAGCTGCGCGGCATCATCATTGCCATTGATGGCGGCCAGTTTCTGGCCGTTTTGACCAACCCTTTGTTCCCATTCTGAACGCTCATTCTCCAATAGTTGGATCTCTTCTTGAAGCGTGGATAAGGAACCCGCCAAGGAGTCCTGGTCAAATTCGCCGACCTCGCGGATAAGGCTGGAGAGATCCCCTTGGGGGGCTATTTCGATGAGCTCTCTCTCGGTGGTTTGGAGGTTGTGTTGCAGATTCAGGAAGGCCTTGGAACGGTCCTCGGCCAAGGGAAGCTCCTCTTCCTTGGAACACCCCGCCTCATGGATCAGAAGATCGAGTTGATGAGTCAACTCCACCAAAGCCGTCCGTTGTTTCTCGATGGACTGTTGAGCTTGAACAGTCTGATCCTCTAGAGCCTGGCGCCGTGCATGGGCTCCCTGAGCAGCTTCGAGTCTTTGATAAAGAGTGTGAATGATCTCTTGCGGGGATGAACCGGCAAGATCCGGTGCGATCCGTTTAGCTAACCCCACAGCCTTCTTAGTATATTTTTGTGTATCCTCATCAATTTGATGGATACGTTTATTAAATCCATCAGCCTCGCTGGCTTTACGTAGAGCCTCATCCCATTGCCGGAAGACATCCGCCAGAGAGTGTGGGGTTAACCGCAATATGGGGGCTAATGGAGCTACAGCCTTACTCCAATTCACATCCCAAGCGGCTTGTTCCGCCTCCACCGCGCTTAAATTTTTCTGGGCGGTATTCAAGTCATTCCTGAAAGTAATCTCTTTGGCCTGAAAGTCTTCCCGTTTCCGCTCCACCGCCTCGATGGAAGACACTACCCCATTGGCCCGCAAACGGGCTTCCCGCAAGGTCCCATACGCGGCCACCTCCCGCTCTCCAAGTTCAACCATGTGGTGGCTCAGTCCCTCACGGTGCTTAGAAATAATCTCCTCCAATTGTTTCAGACGAAGACGATCACTCCGGACTTGTTCCAGACGCTGCTGAATGGGGGGGATCTTGGCCAGCCACGGAATCATTTCCCGTGGCGAGAGAGGAGTCATCCCAGTCTCAGTCCACAAGATGGCCCATTCCTCCTGGGCAGTCTGTATACTCTTTTCACAGGTCCTGCATTCATCCGTTATCCTTTGAATGTCTTGGCTCAATTCCTGTTGTTTTGACTGAAATGTGGCAAGCCGTTCCACCTTGGCGGCTTCGGAGCGTAATCCATCGGCGATCTCATCCGCGTGGTGAACCGCCACTTCATAGGCCTCTGGCAAGGGGTGAGTGAGGTCATATGCGGAAGATTCTTGCGTGATGTCCTGCCCCTCTAGCCAAGCCTGGCGGACCAAGCTCCAACCTTGTTCACGGTGGGCACGAGCGGACTGCAGATCCTCCCCGGTGGGCACCGTACCGCCTTTAAGTAAGGTGGTGATATCTTGTTTATTCTGGGAGAGATCTCTTTCAGCCTTTTTCTTGCGGCCCAGTAAATCGGACAATTGACTCTCGATCTCCTGAAATCTCTGGACATACAAAGAAACCGTCTCCTGGCTGGGCGGGTTAAGAACCTCAAGATCAGCCAGGGTTCCTTTCCAACCAGGTAGACGGGAAGAGTCAATCCGCGCTTGTTCCTCGTTTTTTTGAATTGCTAGTGAGACCTCGGCTAGATTCTTCTCCACATCACCCTCACCGGTGACCACCTCCAGGTAGACCTTCAGACCCTGGCAATTCTTAGCCGGGGGGAGGGCCGCCAATCTGGCGTTGTTGCTTTCCAAGTCTTTAGTACGTTGGGCAATTTGTGTCTTAGCCGTCTCCCAAAGAGCGTTGAAACGCTCATACTCTTTGGCAAGTTTATCCAAGCCTTGCCTTTGACTGGTGGAGAGTTCACAAGTCATCAGGGATTGAAGAGAGGGCTGGCCAGGGATGTTCTTGGTGATTTCCTCGGCCTGAATTTGTGCCCGCGACATGGCTTCATAAAGACCAGGCTGGTCCTTGAGTTCCTTATTGAAGGCTCCCAAATCGAGTTTGAACTCCTCAATGGTCTCTTTGGCCTCCAAGATGGTGGCAGGAACTACCAGCCCCGCCGCTTCCTTCTTGAGCCGTTCCAGCTCGGCCTCTCCCTCGGCCAGGGCGATACGTGCGCTCTGTAAACTCTGTTGCTTGCTCCACCTTCTTTCAGAAAAATCTTCGGAGAGAGTGACCACTGCTCCGTAAGTTTCCAACCGTGCCCGCAAATCTTTCCAACGTGCGATTTTGGGGATGGCTGCTTGAATACGATTCAAGCGGGATTTCTCATGATCGAGATACTGCCGGCGGGTTTTGATTTCCTTAACTTTTTCCTGAGCTGATTCCAGCGTAGCCTTTGTTTCCTTCGTCTCTCTTAGCTTCGAGGCTAGAGAATCAAGGTTTTTCCGGATGTTCTTGTATTGAGCGATTTTCTCATTGATTACTGGGTGTTGGGCACGGAACTTAAAAAGTTTCTCAACCTCCTGGTCGATCTCCATCAGGACCTGACGGATATTCAGTCCACCAAACCCCGCGGACACCAAGGCCGTTCCCGCCTCTCCATGCCCAGCCAGGATCTCATTAGAACCCTCGCGTAAATCCCGGTAGCCAATCCCAAAACGTGAGAAAAACATCTCCCGTGTAGTACCAGAGAGAAACCTCGCCAAGGAACTCTCTGGAATGGGATTCTTCTCTGAATCCAGGAGGGTATCCTTACGTCCCTTTCTCCGGACAAAACTCAACCGGGTCCCATCCACGCCTTGAAGGGTGGCGCCCACACGGAGTTGGTCAAGTTTGTGAATAAAGGCATCGTTGTTCTTGTGCTCAAAGTCATACAATAGGCATCCCAAGGCTCTGAGTGCGGTACTCTTGCCCGCCTCGTTCGGACCATGGATGACATGGAACCCCTCATGTCCCCCGGAGAGGTCAATACAGTGGTTGGTAAAGGGACCATAAGCGAGGAGTTGAAGTTCGAGAAACCTCATCGGATTTCCTCCTTCCCGAGGAGCCGGGAGAAGAGGATCTGGCGGATGTCCCTGAGTGTTTCGCCCACCCGGTCAGGTGTGTCCGGGAAAAAATCCGTCTCCATTTCATGGACATCTTGTTGGAGCTTACGTTGCAAGTCTTCGGCCGCACTCAGAAGATTAGGAGCAAGCACCCCTGCCCGTTCACCCTCATCCAGATACTCCGCCAAAACCGCCAAAAAGGAGTTGGCATCTGGATCCTTGGCATGATTGTGGATGGGACAGGTTTCGATCAAGACCTTTTCAATCCATATTTTACCGGAGGCGGTCTCTCCCGCCTTCAAGCGGAACTCCGTGATCCATCTATAAGAATTAGCACGCAGCGCGGCATCCGCGGTTGAAGCTCCCACAACATGTACCCGTATGGCCAGGAGAACCCTTTCATTTGGGCTCAACAACCTTTCAAGTACTAATGGAAGCCGGTCCACCACCTCTTCCGGGCTGTCAGCTCCCGTGGCATCTACCTGGACATCCATCCAACGCAGAACATCCAGGGGACACTCCTCAAGATGAGTCACCTCTCCATTGCTCACGGAAACCAAGGTGCATCCCTTTATCCCCGCTTCACGGATATGCCGTCCCTGAATGTTGCCAGAGAAAAGGATCAACGGGGATTCACAGAGAATCTCACGTTTGTGGATATGCCCCAGGGCCCAGTACTGGTACCCCTTCGACCGCAGTCCCTCCACGCTACAGGGGGCATAGGTTTCATGCTCAGGGAAGCCCATGGCGCTCGTGTGCAACAAACCAATATTGAACAGACCCGGATGGGCCTCCGGATACCTGGCGGAAAGATCCTCGGCCGTTTTTCTGCCAGCGAAGCTCTGACCATGAACCACCACATCCAGGTCTTCGATCTCCACCGACTCCGGCGCGGAGGAGGAGAAGAACTTCACGTTGTCCGGGAGGCGGAGTTCCTTGGTCATCTCGTTCTTGGCATCATGGTTCCCGGCGATGAGGAACACACGGATCCCAACCTCCCGTAGACGCTGCATCTCACGGATAAAGAAGGCCCCGGTGTTGAGATCCTTCCAATCCCCATCATAGAGGTCACCCGCGATAAGAACGAAACGAACACTCTCCTCGATGGCGAGATCCACCAGATTGGACAAAGCGGCACGAGTGGCATTACGGATACGATCCACTGGCGCGCCTTCATAGCGTTCGATCCCTTTCAAGGGACTATCCAAATGAATGTCGGCGGCATGGATGAATTTGAAATCAGTCAAGACAGTTCTCTCCCCTGCCAGTGGTATATCGGACCAGATGGAAGAATACCGGAAGGGTATGACAGGAAAGGAGGATCAGGAAGTCACAAGACGGGAGTGGAGGATTTCACCCTTGTGGGCGGGACGGATCTGATCTGGAGTAACTGATACCACCGCTAACGTTTCTCCATCCAAAGCGCAGAATTCGACTTCGTATCCTTGGCCATGGGAATGGGTTAAAGCGACCGCGCCGACATCTCCGCGAGCCAAACCACACTCGGGGATGTCTACTTCGAGAATCACACAGGAATGTTCCTCAATCACTCGGAGAGACTCCTTTATCCATATTATGGGTGATAGTCCTTATGGGTAGTAGGGTAAGCGGTCACAAATCGCAAGACTGTAGATCCGTTTTCGATAAACCAAACAGAACGGATTGTTTTCCAGCCAGCAGTTGGAGTGAGTAATTCTGCCTCAACCACATACCGTATTCCAAATGGTGACTCCTCAATTAGTGCAACGTCATTCAAGGCAACATGGCGTGCAAGTGCATCGCGTAAAATAAACCATTTATTGGGAGAATAACCACATTTTTTAAAGAATAAAGCCTTTCCCCACCCGTACGGATGAGTAGTACAGAGAAGGTAATCCGTAATCTTTGCTTGAGGTATGCTAGGACAGTCACAGCCTGGAGCTCTCATGTCACTTCATCAATGAAGAAAGACATCGTGATTCCACTCGTTCTTGTTGAGGCGAGCCGGAGGGTAAGCCGGATTCTGTCCGCCTAGCTTGCGCAAGGCGTGACCATCATTCCTCTAGGCCATACGTCTCCGTATGGCTCAAGCGACCAACCCGGGGCTACCAACGGGACAGGCCAACCCTCGCCCCCTATTTGGTCTTGCTGCAGGTGGGGCTTGCCGAACCGGCTGGTCACCCAACCGCTGGTGCGCTCTTACCGACGCCATTTCACCCTTACCATTCCCCGGAGAGAAGGGCGGTATCTTTTCTGTGGCGCTTTCCGTAGCAACGGGCTTTA
>CAYRBI010000080.1:0-26173 GCA_964422415.1 uncultured bacterium
GAGTGGGATGGCCCGCATCTTCATCTCGGGCTGTTCCGGGGACCGACCGCCCATCATGCCGGACATTCCCATGCCCATGCCACCAAACATCCCACCACCCATACCACCACCGCTACCCTCCATCATACCGGGCATTCCCATCCCCATACCCCCTCCACCCATTTCGGGCTGGTGTGCTTTTTTTACCTCTGCTAGGGCTTGTTGACGGATTCTGGCGGCCTCTTCCCTGATCCGGGAGGATTGAGTCTCTATGATTTCCCGTTGGTTATTGATCTTCTGGCTTAATTCTTCGCGTGCGGCTTCTAGTTGTTGGATCGCGGTCTTGTTACCCGTTTCGGCCGCTTCCTCAAGTTGCTTTTCGAGGTCCGTGAACTTGTCAGAAGCTTGATGGATGAGCTCTAATTTGTTCTCGAGCTCATCAAGACTTTTACGAATGCCTTTTAATTGATCTTCGATATCGCCATCTTCACCGGGAGTGGCTTCGTTAGCCTGTGCAGCCTCCGCTGATGGTACTGGTGGTGATGGTGGAATCGGTGGTACAGGAGGGATAGGAGGGATTGGAGGGACGGGTTGTGCCGGCGGCATTTGAACCTCGTCAGCTACGACATCCGTATTAGTGCCAGTGGACTGGGCTTGCGTCATCAGACCGCCGCCACCTCCGGATGCCTCCTGACTCCATCCGGGGAGGATGGGTTGCAGGACGATCAAGAGGATTGGAATAAGAATTCGATACATGGTGTGTTTTCCTTTCTGAATATGGGTACGTTTTACGGTGGGGCAAGCCCCACCACCCTACACCTGTTATTCCGTCACATCTGTTGTTAGCCGGGGGCAAGGCAACGGCATTTTGTCAATCTGACCTACTTCAGTGCCGTCGCCCCCGGTGGGTGTTGGGTTCCGGGGGTGGTGGTATTCAAACAAGAGTGAAGGGTGTAGTCCCGTTGCTTTACCCCCGGCTAACAACAGATGCACTTTTTAAAACGCCATCACCACCATCGCGCCATTAAGGGTTTCTCCCTCCAGACGCGCGCCACGAACAACTTTGCCATCCTCATAGCGTACGGTTGGAGTCAACTTCACATTGCGTAGCCCCGCCATATGCCAGAAATCTTTCCCGGATGGTTTGTCCGGGACTGGAGTGGCCGCGGGAATGGAAGCCACCCCGGTGGGCATAGGAGTCACTGTAGTAATAGGTGGCTCTGGTGCGGGAATGGGGTTGGAGACCTGTACGACCTCAACTGGTGAGGAGGGTGTGGGCGGAAGTGTAAGTGGTTGGCGTGTAGCAAAGGCCAGATATCCAGCCAGCAGCCCGCAGGTGAACAGCGCGGCTGGTTGGAGTATCCAACGCCACAGGGAAGGGAAGGCGCGTGGCCGTGTCTCCGGACGCCGCGAGGAGCGCCAGGCGGTGGCGAAAACGTCCTCCACCTCCTCCCCAGTCAGGGTGGGAACAGCCCGTTGGCCAACCTTCTCGATGGCTTGCGTGAAAGAGTGGAGGCGTCCCGTGCATTCTTCACACTGCTCGAGATGTTCCAGAAGGTCTGGATCCTCCTTGAGCGCGAGGACGTGCAGGACCAAGTCATGATCACTGGGGTGTTGCATCGTCTTCCTCCTTTCCCGCGAACAGGTTCGCGAGTGTTCTTCTGAGCGATTCCACCGCCCGGTGCAGATGCGATTTCACCGATCCCTCCCGGCAGTCCATGATTCCGGCGATCTCCGCCAAGGGCAGATCCTCGAAGTACCTGAGCACCAGCGCCTGTCTTTGACTGGGCGAAAGATCCAGCAGGGCTTCTTCCACTGCCTCACGGTGGTAGCGTTCCTCCATATTCTCGCGGGGAGAGGGAAGCAGGCTGGGGCAATCTACGAGTTCTTCATCCGCGGATACCCGTGTGGATCTCATACGCCAGGCGATGGTCCTTGTGCGTGAGTGGGTGGTGTTGACCGCGATGCGGAGGATCCAGGTTCCAAAACGGCTCTCTCTCCGGAATGTGGAGAGAGCGGCGAATGCCTTCATCCATACATCCTGGCAGATATCGAGGGCCTCCTCCCGGTCGAGAACCATCCGGTAGACCACCCGCCACACCATCTCCTGGTGACGGGCATAAAGAGCTCGCGCTGCCCGCCGTTCTCCCTGGCGGGCGGCCTCGATCAGCAGCCCTTCGTCCTCCTCGCGAGGTTCCACCCTGTGTGTGACCCGTAGCATGGGATTCATAAACAATAGACGCCGGAGAAAGAGATTGGTTTACTGGAGAGTCCAACATACCGCATGGTGGCACCCACAAAGAATAAAAATGGATGGGGACCCCAATCAGTTGTTAGCCGGGGGTCAGGCAACGTGGCTCTATCGTTTTCAGGCAATTCAATACCGCCACCCCCGGAGTGCGATGCTGACCGGATCTCATCTGTCTCGTTCCGGGGGCGGCGGCCTGAAAGAATGTAGGAATGATTCCACTCCATTGCCTTGCTCCCGGCTAACAACTGAACAGAGGGATAAAACCGCGTCCTATTATCGGAGCAGGATACTGAACAGGGGAAGGAATGAATTTGGAAAAAAAATAATTCCCCCTCTCCCCGCCTTTGAGGGGAGAGGGGGAGGTAATGACAGGAACTATTCTTCGATTTCTTCCAGGCTGGCGCCGGCCACGATCTTAGCGGTGATCTCGGCGGGTACCTGGGCGTAGTGATCGAACTCCATGCGGAAGGAGCCGCGTCCACGAGTAATCGCGCGCAGATCAATCGAGTAGCGGAACATTTCCGACAAGGGCACATGGGCCCGGATGATCTGCTTGCCATTCACCGAATCCATCCCCAGCACCCGGCCACGCTTGCCACTGATATCCGACATGGTGTCGCCCAGATATTCCTCGGGGACTTCGATAACGGCCATCACGATGGGTTCAAGCAGGATCGGCTTGGCCTCGCGGGCCACATTGCGGAAGGCGATGGCGCCGGCGATCTTGAAGGCCGCTTCGGAGGAATCCACCGGGTGATCCTTGCCATAGAAGACGGTGGCCCGCACATCCACGACGGGATAACCAGCGAAAACACCCTTTTGCAGGGTTTCCACGACACCCTTTTCCACCGCGGGGATGAACTTGGTGGGGATTACTCCACCCACCACCGCGTTGACAAACTCGAAACCAGAGCCCGCCGGCAGGGGATCCACTTTGAGGTGTACCTCACCGAACTGGCCACGGCCACCGGATTGTTTCTTGTGACGGTGCATTCCCTCGGCATGGCCGGTAACCGTCTCGCGGTAGGCCACCTTGGGCACGGTTAACTCAACCTCGATCTTGGCGTAATGCTTGAGGTTGTAAACCACCGTATCCAGATGCAGCTCGCCCATTCCCTGCATGACCGCCTCGCCGGTTTCCTGGTCGCGGCGGACTTTAAAGGTCGGGTCCTCCATTTCGACCTTATGGAGATGAATCCCCGTCTTCTCCTCATCACCCTTGTTGATGGGATGGATGGCCATCTGGATCGTCGGGGGGTGGAACTCGGTGGGGGGGATCACAATGGGGCTGCCCGGACCGCACAGGGTATCATTGGTACTGAGGTCATCATGTTTAGCGATGGCGACAATATCTCCATCGCTGGCCTCAGCCACGATGGTTTGATCCTTCCCGCTGATCTGCAGGAGGTTGTGAACCTTGAGGATGTTGCCGGTGGTTGAGTTCAATATCGGCACATCCGGTTTCATAGAGCCGGTGAAAATACGTGCGAAGGAGAGACGGCCTGCATGGGGATCGATGCGTGTCTTGAACACGAAGGCGGAAAGTTGATCGTCCTTGCCGACTTTAAACTCGACGGGTTGGCTGGTACCAGGACGGAATCCCTTGATGGTGGCCTTGCGTTCGGGTGAGGGCAGATAATCAATGATGGCATCCAGGATTAATTGGGTTCCGATGGTGTTGTAAGCGGAAGCGCAGAGAACTGGTACGCAGCTCTTGGCGGCGACGGCCTTTTTCAGACCCGCTAGGACCTCGTCCCGGTTGAGCTCCTCCCCCGCCAGGTATTTCTCCATGACCGCCTCATCTACTTCGGCGGCACAATCCAGCATCTGCTCACGATAACGGTCGATCTGCTCTTGGCATTCGGCGGGAATCTCGTTGGCGGGAACCGCCTTACCGGTCTTGTCAAAGGTGTAGGCCTTCATTCCGACTAGGTCCACCACACCCTTGAAGCCCGCCTCTTTCCCGATGGGAACTTGGATGGGGACGCAACGGGTGCCAAAGGTTTGCTGGAGAGCTGCTACCGCGGTGGAGAAATCCGCGCGTTCCTTATCGAGCTGGTTGACCACTGCCATCCGCGCCAGGTCATACTCATCGGCAAATTCCCAAGCTTTTTCCGTCTCTACCTCGACCGGCGAGGTGGCATTGATCACGAACAGGGCCGCATCACTGGCATGAATACAGGATTTCACCTCACCGATAAAATCGGCGTAACCTGGCAGATCGAGCAGGTTGATGGCGTGTTTATTGTAACTGGCGTGAATCAGGGTGGAATGAATCGAGACCTTGCGGTCTTTCTCCTCGTCCGTGAAGTCTGAAAAAGTGGTTCCATCGTTGGGGCGTCCCAGACGGTCCACCTTACCCAGCATGTAAACGAACGCCTCGACGAGGCTGGTTTTACCGGCCCCATGGTGCGCGACTATGGCGACGTTTCTCTTCTTGCCGATTTCAACCATCTGATGACCTCCGAATTCTCGATTATGTTTGGACCAACTAGATCGTTCTCATTGATACCTTTCGTGGGGCGGACTACCAAGAATAGCCTAACCTCCACCCAACTTACACAGACTCACCCACGCACCCCTCCTCGTGGGAAAGGTGAACCCCACCACGTTAACCATTAGGGAGACTCTGGGATGTAACGAAGAGTGGATCTGCACCGTCCCTCCGGAAACCCATCCCCATGGGGACCCGTCTGAGTAAAGAGGGAGTGTAGACCAGATGTGAAGGCTGTCAAGAAATTCAGCGGATCATCATTTCTTCATCAAGAGAAATACCCCAGCGGCGATGGCCACCAAGGACAGCAGTGGTCTCAAGAGGGGAATGATGACTGGTACGAGCGAGATGATGCCATTGGCGATCAACCAGATGCTCAGGCAGAACAGCCCCAGATTGCTTGGTAATCTCATGGAAAACCTCCCCGGTGGAAGTCTCATTCCCGCGAAGACGGGAATCCCTTAAGGACACAGAATCCTGCATTGTCTAAAGGCTTAACCGGAACCAAGGAAACTCACTACCAGGAGAGTGGAGGGGTGGTGGGGGGAGAAGGGTTCGAACCTTCGTAGGCTGGCGCCGGCAGATTTACAGTCTGCTCCCTTTAACCACTCGGGCATCCCCCCGGCTTGAATGGAGAAAGGACTATAACGCGAACTGTCATGAACCTCAACCTGTTTCGGGACCTTGGCTTTTGATCACCGCCAGGAACTCGGTGTAGGTCCTGGCCTGGATCGCCGAGGCCACCAATGCGGGATCCCGAAAAGTCCGGCTGATATCCGCCAGGATCTCCAACTGAGCACCATTGTCTTTGGCGGGGGTGAGGATCAGAAAAATCAGCTGCGTCGGTTGACCATCCATGGAGTCAAAATCCACTCCCCCGGGTGAGAGTCCCACTACCAGGAGGGGAGCCTTGAGGTCCTCTAGGCGTGCATGGGGGATCGCCAATCCACCCTCCAGGCCGGTGGACATGACTTGTTCACGTTCCCACACCAGGTCGCCCACTAGGTTTGGGTCCAGGCCAGTTCCCTTGGAGGCCAGCCCGGCTAGCTCCCGGACCACATCCTCACGCGCGAGGGCGCTGACCTTGGACTGGAAACGCGAGGAGCTGAGGAAATCCGTGAAATGCACCGGAAGCCGGCGCGCCAGGATGCGTTGGATGAGGGTTCCGCTGGTCAATGATGTCAATAAAGCCATCACCACCAGCGCTACGAAAACTGGTTCTTCGATCAGGCCTCTCTGCAATGCGAGCAGACCCAGAACAATTTCCATGGCTCCGCGTGCGTTCATGCCAATCCCCACCGCCAACGCTTCACGGTTGGGCAAACCACACCACTTCGCTCCCAGGCCACACCCGATCACCTTTCCCACTGTGGCGATGACGAGGACTGCGACCACCAGGACTAGATCGAAGTTGGCGATGAAATTGACCCGCAGCCCGATACTGGCGAAGAAGATGGGTGCGAAGATAAACGATACAAATTGTTCAATGGTAGTACGTGTTCTTTGACGCATGTGGGGTGAATCTCCCACCGCGACACCACACATGAACGCGCCAAAAATGGCATGGATCCCGATCCATTCGGTAACCGCCGCACTCAGCAGGGAGGCGGTTAACACAAAGCCCAGAACCCCTCCCGGCCAACTGGTATGCGCCTGCAACCAAGGTAGGGTCCGGTTGAAAAACCATCGTCCACCCGTGAGCATGGCTCCTGTGAAAAAAATCGTCAGAAAAATGGTCAAGGAAGTGTTGTGTTCTGTTCCGGCATTGGAGTCGATCATCCCCAAAACGAACCCGAAGCAGATCCAGCCCGCGATATCATTGAGGATTGCTGAGGATATGATGACCATCCCCAAATCGGTCCGGTAAAGGTTCAGGTCCATCAGAATACGTGCAATCACTGGCAGGGCGGAGATCGACATGGCAGTGGCGAAAAAGAGTGAAAAAACCAGCGCGTTCTCACCCTCCCCGCGTCCGAGATGTCCATTAAAGAACCACGCACACCAAAATCCAAGGAAAAAGGGGATGACAATTCCCAAGAGGCCCACGATCAAAGCGGCCTTCCCCTGGCGCCAGGCCGTGGACAGGTCCACCTCCATGCCCGCCACCATCAGGAACAAGGCGATGGCCACCGTGGTCAGCCCATCCAGCGCAATCTTCACTCCCCCTTCATTGGGGAACAGGAAGGCATTCCATTCGGGGAGCAGAGTGCCCAGGACGGTCGGGCCGAGGACAATGCCGGCGATGATTTCACCCAAGACCGCGGGTTGGTGGAGTCCGCGCGCGACCTCACCCAGTAGCCTTGCCGATGCCAGCAAAACCCCCAAGGACAAAAACAGAACAGTGATCTCGTTGTGAGAGAGAGACTGCATCGAACTCCGGTTCCCACCACGATTGAATAGGAAAACCCCCAGTCCGGGGGATGGAACCGCAAGCCTAACCAAGCCTGAACAGGTTTCAAGGGTTCCCGGAAAAGTTTCTGGAATCTGGATATCTGGGGGGGCCGAATCTGGGAAGGTCTTTTAAGGTTCCATTCTCTTTTCCTTGAGATTAGGCTGATCTTCTCAGCGGAACAAAAAATTTTTTGAATCATTTATTTAATTTCATTCCCCCCTCACCCCCCCCTCCCCCACCAGGGGGGAGAGGGGCAAAAGCACGCTAAAGCGTGAACAACATACAAATCCCTCCCCCCTAGTGGGTGAGGGGGGGATACTCATGCAAGGAGAACTCGAGCAGCCATGGCGAACAGATTCCACCCCCTTTTTTGGAGCCTTTGTGTACTTGGTTGTCTTCTCGCGCTTGCCCTCGCCTGGCTCCCAGTTCCCGTTAGCATCGCCCACTTCATTATCGAGGACATGTTTTATTACCTGCAGGCGGCCCGGCATCTCAATGCCGGTGATGTGGCGAGTCTGGATGGCCTTCATGCCACTAATGGTTTCCATCCGCTGTGGATGGCGGTCTCCCGTTGTGTGGAGGGACTCTCGCGAGGCGATGGGAGCCTGCCTGTCCACCTTGAACTCACTCTCTGCGCATTGGCCTTTGCGTTGACCGGCGGGGTGCTCTTTCTCTGTCTGCGCAAGACCATCGCCGTTTCTCTCGCGCTCCCTCTGACTGCCTTGTTCCTTTTTAACTACCGGATGATGACTATCCCACTGGGGGGTCTGGAGTCTGGTGTTGCGGGATTGAGTGTGGGTCTACTCACCCTTTTCCTCTTAACTCACCGGCCGGAGTGGCGGACCGCGATTCCGGCGGGGTTGTTGCTGGGACTGGCCTGTTTGTCACGGTTGGATGCTTTACTACTGACAGGCATCGTGTTGGCTTGGTGGAGTCTGAGTCCCTTCTTGCGTGATGGTGGAATGGTAAAGAACGAGAGTGGATTCTTCATCCAGCGATCTGAGGAAGAGGAAGCCAAGCAAACGGGAAATTTCAGCATTCCAGGCGGGAGGTTGATCTCTCTGGTGTGTTCAGGGGCTCTCGCGGGAGTGGTGTGCTTGCTGGTTTTAATGCCGTGGTTTGTGTTCAGTTGGAGAACCTCTCAGACATTGCTTCCGAACAGCCGGGTGGCGATCGAATCCTGGAGTGGGTATCAATGGAACTCAGCCGCAGGGCTGGTTGGGAACCTGGTGAGTCTGACCAAGAGCCGGGTAGGAGCCTCGATTGAACCCCTCAATGACCTGGGTACTCTCCTGGGGGTGTGGCCAGTTGCTTCTCCCGAGGTGGGGGGCTTGAGATATCTGGGCGCATTAGTGACCCTGGCCGGTTTGGTGGTACTGCTGGTGATCGTGTGGAAAGGTCACCACTCCGCTGGGATCCTGCCGATGGCCTGGATTCCGGTCTATGTGGTGGCGCACATTGGTTACTATGTGTTCTTTGGGCACATTGCCATCCGTTATTTCTATCCCACATTTCTTCCAGCGATCGTATGGTTGGGGGCATGTGCTGGAGGGTGGATACACACTGCCCGTGATCCTGGCCGGGCATTGCGTTGGGGGACCTGGGTGGTGGTGTTCTTGATCTGTGGAACCACCCTGGCGGGGATCGGTTCCTTCCAGAAAGGGCAAGCCACTGGACGGTTCCACCCCCTCCATCTGGGACTCTACAGCGGTCTGGCTCCCTGGCTGGGAGTCAACACCCCATTCGATGCCCATATCGGCAGTTTCAATGCGGGTATCTTGAGCTACTACTCAGGACGGCAAGTGGTCAACCTTGACGGCGTCATGAATGATTCAGTCATCCCAGCTCTCCAGACAAGGACCTTGGCCAACTACCTCGATCAACATGGCATCAGTTACCTGGCGGATGCGGAGGAGGAAATCACCAAGTTCATGGGACGGTTTGGCGGTGATCTAGATTGGAAAAAACATTGGGAAACAGTTCTTTCACTTCCCGCTGCTTACCGGGGAGGTACCATGCGCGCGAATCTGGTGGTGATGAAAAGGAAATGAAGGGGCGCGCCTAGGCGCGCCCCAAACATAGTTTATCTAGACCGCAATCTCTTTGGGTGCTGGATCTATACCAGATCCAGCATCTCCGGCGGCCTGCTCGGAATGAGGCTTGGCTATCTCCGCATGATAGGCCTGAAGGACTTGGTCCTCGATCTTCTTGCGGAGCTCGGGCCTAAGCGGATGTGCCACGTCCGAATATGTGCCGTCCTGCCGTTTGCGGCTAGGCATGGCTACAAATACGCCTCCATTCCCGCGAATGATACGCAAATCCCTGACCACAAACTCATCATCGAAAGTCAAGGTTGCATACGCGAGAAGACGTTCATCCGGACGTGTCACCGGATAGACTCGTACCTCGGTTATCTCCATGCGTCAGACTCCTTTCCTCAACGAGCCGTGCCCTCCAGCGAAGAAGGGAATTCCCCATACGTCAAAGGGGTCGAGGATGAAGCCGTTTGGCTCTGTCGCGTTCCCGGTTACTTCTTCTTCTTATGACGGTCACGACGCAAGCGTTTCCGGCGTTTATGTGTCGCCATTTTCATCCGCTTGCGTTTCTTTCCAGAGGGCATCCGCTGCTCTCCTTCTAGTGAATATAGATAACCCACTCAAGCCGTCAACTGTTTTGTAAACCGCCTGATGGATTACTGTTTGTGAGCAGGCGAGGAAAAAAACCCATTGGGTAAGCAATGGGCCACGGCTCCGCCACGGGAAGGGAATCTGCCCTTTTTCCCACCTTTCGTCAAGCTATACGGAGTCCCGGGCTGGTTTGTCCTTCATTCCCCCTTGTTTCCCTTCTGGTCAGACCACCAGTTCAGACTCACTGTCCCGCCACTGAAAGGTGGTAGCAGGGCATGTGAATGGGGCGCAATCACTTTGCGGTCCATGCCACCGCGCCATACCCGACCACGCGCCCTGGTTCTCCATGCGGCCCCATACCGCTGTTGGTGTATCCCAGAAGTGTTCCCTGTGTGGCTCCCAATCCCAGTGCGGCATGCATCCCGGAGAAGAGGGCTGCCTTGCTGCACACCGCACAGTGCAATCCCGGCCCACCACGTGTTTCGATTTGGTCGATAGCCCGCGCCGCAGTGGAGGGATCGAGCGAGACAATCCACTCGAGAGATTCGTGATCCACCAGCTCCGCGAAGTCTTTGGGGGGGTAGTGTGAGAGATCGGTCGAGGCCACGATCAATATCTTCCGTCCCAGTTCTCCCGCCACTTCCGCGATGGCCTGGCCTGCCTCCTCGGGGATGGGTGGGGAGTCGTCTTGCGTGAGGATCTCCACCACACGCGCGGTGGGGAAGGTCCGCTGGATGAAGGGGAGCTGAGTCTCCACCGAATGCTCCGATACATGCGCCTCGCGCCGGAAGGATACGAAGGGGATTTTGGAGGCCAGCGCCTCCACAAACTCACCATCACATTCCACCATGCCGAGGGGAGTCTCACAGGCCTGTGCGGTCAAGAGGGAAATACCCTCTACACGGACACGGTGCGACAGTCCCAGCACCACCACAGTCTCTGGATGTGCTTCCCGCGCGGCATAAAAGGACAAGGCGGCGGTAGGCGCGGAGAAGACATACCCGGCATGGGGCGCGACAATGCCGATCACCTGGCCGAGTGGTTCTGGGAGGGTGGATTGGGCAGCAGCCTCATATTCGCCCAACTCTCTTTCGAGAACCCGTTTGGAGTCTGGATAGAACCGTCCCGCGAATGAGGCGGGTTTGATCCAGGGAGTGGACATGGGAGAGACCTCCTGTGTGTGCGCAATGGTTTCTTGGTATGCCTTATCGTCACTCCCGCAGGGGGGCTGGGCAAGGGGAGGTTAGGAAAGTGATTCCCATTCCTCATGAGAAACTCCTGCTTGTTTCAGGATATGAACAAGGAAGTCCACCCCAATAACCTCTTTATGGGGATTTGGAAGGACTACGCGCCTCTTCTTCCTAACCATGAAGCGGTGCTTTCCTCCTCTGAAGGGACCCTCAAACCCGGCACGGGAGAGCCGTCGTACTAAGTCCCGGTGTGAGATAGGTGAGAGACCACTCATCAGGCAGTTGCACGAAAGGGTTCCAGACCAACACCACCAATTGCAGGGATCTCATGCCCGAGCTGCAACCCCAGCATGATCCAGGCATCGAGGGTATCCTCAAGATTGGTCCGGCACTCCTCCAGTGTGCTCCCAGTGGCAAGAACACCCTCCAAACCTGGAATCTCTCCATAGTAGGGCTCGCCAGGTTGGTCAATGATCTCGTAGTGGGCCTGGGCCATCGCGGTGTCGATATATCTTCTCAGCATGATAGTATACTCCTCCCTGTCGTTCCCCTCTCGGGCTAGTTCACCTGGCTTTGTTCCTTCTCACCTTTATCGTCCCCTTCCGGATGAGATTCAGCAAGGGGAATTTCAGTCTCCAGATATTGGTTTATCGCTGGTTCTGTCCGGGTCAGGAAAGCTACCAGGTATGTGGAGAAGATCAGGAATGCACCCCCATAACCCGCGGCCATGAGGGAAACCTCCAGGGGCCAAAGCGCGCTTTCCGCGGTGCGGAGATTCGGTATCACCCTGACATTTGCCAGCTCATTCCTCAGTACAGCCCATACGGGGATCCCTAACAACGCCACGGAAACTACACAGATCCCCGTGAATAGGACCAGACTACACATCCGGCACCGCCGGGGATGAGCCGTGAGACGTTCAGGGAAACCGGCGAAGCGCGCCAAATCTTTGGGATTCTCAGCTTTCCGATGGAGATACCATGCCCCCCGTCCTATCATCACGAACAGCAGCGGGAATAATCCGAGTAACCAAAGGGGACCATATTCTTTCAGCAGAAGATCCAATAAGGGCGGATCCACCATCTCATAACCTCCATGCCTCTCTGTTGTCTTGTACCTTTTCCCTGATTTTACTCTTCCTCCATCGCAGCTACACCACCTTCTCTCCAGGGTTGACACCTCTTGGTCCCATCTCCTAGATTTGCCCTAACACCTTGATAGACCGCCCACACCCCCGCATTGCCTTTACCCATCCGGACTTCCGGTTCTTTGAGATCGCCCGCTTCTTGTCGATTGCCGGGGGGCAGATGCTATCCGTGGCGGTGGGATGGCAGATCTATGCCCTGACCTCCGATCCCTTGGCGCTTGGTTATATCGGTTTGGTCATCTTCCTGCCCGGAGCGGGATTTTCCTTAATCGCGGGGCATGTGGCCGACCGCTTCGACCGGCGCGGGGTAGTCATGGTGTGTGAGATGACCCAAGCTCTCGGGGGGCTGTCGTTGGCCCTGATGACCTACCATGGCATCTCGAGTCCTCTGCCGGTTTACTTCCTGTTGTTCATTCTCGGCACTGCACGGGCCTTCCATGGCCCCGCCAGCCAGGCCCTCTTGCCACGGTTGGTGCCACCTGAACACTTCAGCAATGCGGTGGCCTGGAACTCCTCGATCTGGCAGCTGGCGGTCATCCTGGGGCCGAGTATGGGCGGGGCGATCTACAGCCTCAGTGGGGGCGCCATGGCGGTCTACTGTGTGAATGCGGTCTTCATGTTGGGAGCCTTTGGTTCCATGGCTGTTATCGCCACGCGTACGGGACGCATGGAGACGGAAGACCTCTCCTGGAACACGGTGTTGGCGGGATTGCGTTACATTTTTGACCGCCGTGCGATTTTAGGAGCGATCTCGCTGGATCTGTTCGCGGTGTTGCTCGGAGGCGCGGTGGCATTGTTGCCGGTTTTCGCCAAGGATATCCTCCAGGTGGGGCCCATCGGTTTGGGTGTGTTACGTGGCGCGCCGGCGGTTGGGGCCGCTGTGACGGCGGTCCTGGTGGCGCATCTGCCCCCCATGCGCCGTGCTGGATTGGCCATGTTCTGGTGCGTGGCAGGTTTCGGTACCGCCACGGTTATCTTCGGGCTCTCCACCCACTTCGTGCTCTCCCTGGTCTGTCTGATCTTGTTAGGTTCTTTTGACATGGTGAGTGTGATTGTCCGTCACACCCTGGTGCAGGCGCTGACCCCGCATTCCATGCAGGGGCGTGTCGCCGCAGCCAACCTGGTCTTCATCGGCGCCTCGAATGAACTCGGTGAATTTGAATCGGGTCTCACTGCCGCCTGGTTTGGTGTGGTCCCGGCGGTGGTTTTAGGAGGGGTGGGTACGCTTCTGGTTACTGTCCTCTGGGCCTGGTGCTTCCCGGAATTGCGGCAGGTCAAACGCCTGGATAACCTGCGCGCCTTGGAAGAACCCGCAGCGGGGTAATGATTTGTATGTTGTTCACGCGTTAGCGTGCTCTTTTGGGACCTTTTTCTTGTCCTGATTGTTATTTTATCGCTGTGCCGGGAATCCTTTCCCAGCACAATGGAAAACGGGGATTCCTCTCCCCATGTGGAATGGATCAGAGAAGGGATGGATCCCTAGGAATAAGCGGCGCGAGAAAGGAATCACGCGCCAGCGGGCGAAGGTTTACATCGGATCCAGTCTCACCCCGCCTGAGTGAACTTCGGCTCCACCAGCCGGGTGTCTTGGCATGAGGTGGCGATCCGCGCGTGTTCACGCAGGGGGAGGATCTCGAACCTTGCCGCTAGCAGAGCGAGGAATTCGTTCATTCTTTCCAACTTCACCTGGCTTCCCAATTGCATCGCGGGGAAGAAAGCCAGCGACTTGACATCCTCAGACCCAAGAAAATCGAGCGGGTGTAAGAGCAAGGAAATCCCGGTTCCCGTGAACTGACAAAAACGGAGCGCTGTCTCCCAATACAGACTCGCGATGGCGGAGCTGAAGGAGGAGAGATAGAGGAGATAACTTGCGTGGATGGGCACTTTGAACAAGGGGAATGTGGTCACCGGGATTTCCAGGAGGCGTTCCATACCCAAGTTCCAGTGGTAGGGTTTGAGGGGACGAAAACCCTCGCTGAAGGCGCCAAAGAGTTGCTTGCGTTGCTCCCTTTCTTCATCGGAGAGCTTCGAGGTCATGAAGTAATAAGCTCTTGCCAGGGGCCCCAGAAAGGTCGGAAAGGTACTCGCGTCATACTCATAACCACGGCGCTTGAGAACCCGTAATACAGCCTGAGAGAGGCTGAATCCGGGCCCACGGAATCCTACGGGGTGGCAGCCGGTGACCTGCTCGATGGCCTCCTCGGCACGCGCTAACTCGCTCTCGATCTCTCCCTCGCTGTAAAGGTGCAGCCAGGGCTCATGATTGAAGGAGTGGTTGCCGATCTCATGCCCCGCCGCGGCGAGAGAGAAGATAGCCTCATGATTCTTCTCCAACGCGGCATCCTGTCCCACCACGAAAAAGGTGAGGGTCAGATTCCTCTTGGCAAAAAACTGGAGTACGCGCGGCGCAACCACGTCCAGATAGGATGGAAAGGTTCGCCAGGCCTCATCGCCATGGACTCGCAGGTAAGACCACTCGTTGTCGAGATCGAGGGATAAACTAGCAATGGGCTTCTGACCCGTTTTTTGTGTCATCGTGTTTTGAACCGTTGGGCGGCTTGTTCGGCCAGCTGGATAGTCTCGTTTACATTCAGAGTGCCATTCAGGATATGCGCTGAGTTGACCAGGTAAAGCCCCGGCACCGATGTTTCGATGGGCGGGACTCGTTGTGAATAACCCAATGTGGAGAGCGGGCAGACATAGCGCACCCGTGCCACCTGGAAAGCCTGGATATCTCCCCGTGAGATTTGAGGAAACATGCGCAGGAGTCCATCGATGAAAGCCTGCTCAATCTCCTTATCCGTCATCTCGAAAGCGGGGTCATTCACGGGGAGGTATTTTGGAAGATACACGAGGTACTGTCCCCCGAGGTGTTCCGGACGGACCAGCGTGGTCATTTCGATGACCCCGGTAAAAGGGAAGCCTTCATCGAGGATGTTGGTGACATAGAAGCCGCCCAGTGGCTTGGACAGGAGTAGGGAAGCGCAGAGAATCCCTTGGTAAAGGACTCCCTCCAAGCGTGCATACTCCTCCGTGCTCAGGCCCTGGCAGATCTTCGCGGCCAAGGGCGCGGCGGCAGTCACAATCACATGATCGAACTCCTCCACGGTCCCGGTCCGGTCCGTGACCCGTACCTGCCCATCCACCCCTTCGACCTTCTCCACAGGTCTTCCCAGCTTAATTTGGACTCCTTCGGAGGCGAGTAAGGCAGCGAATTCAGAAAGGATCCGCGCGTAGCCCCCGTGCACATACCCGAACATTTCTGTCTTCAGCCCAGTCCGCCGCGCGGCATACAGGCGTTGGATAGTGGTCCAGATAAAGGCGGCCGAGGTGGCGCGGTAGTTTTCACCCAGTTTTGAGCGGAGCAACGGTAGCCAGAAGCGCTCGAAGGTCCGCTTACCCGATAGACGGATGAGCCATGTCTCGATGGGGATCTGTTCGAGTCTTTTCCAGTCCGTGACCCGCGAACCATACAAGATGGTGAGCGCCAGACGAAACTTGTCGATCAAACCCAGGGGAGGGAAGCGCAGGAACTCCAGTGAATTAGAGACCGAATAGAGCTGGCCCCCCGCATAACAGCCGGTCCGTGTGGTAACCCACTCCATCTCTCCCTCTAGATGGAGTTCCTTGAGTACTGCCCCAAGAAATGAGTCCGAGAGGAGGGTGACATGGTAATACTTGTCCCACACCAGGCCTCCCAGGTCCCAGGCGGCCACCAGCCCTCCCAGTCCGGGTGCGGCCTCGATAAGGGTGACAGTCTTGCCTTGTTGGCGCAGACGGTGGGCCAGGGTCAGCCCCAACATTCCTCCGCCAACGACGGCCCAACGTTGATGTAGTTCTTTCTCCATGGTGGATGACGGGGAGATGTGGTTTATTATATTGCTGGGCCTATTGAAGATAGAAATTTCGTTAAGATTCGAATTGGCTCCTGGTAGTAACTCCAGAACTGCTCCGAGGTGAAATGGTTCACATTATACGGATTCTTCCCGCCGCATGTTCGGCAAGCGCTTGCCTCGCGAGATCCTCCAACTTGCCGGAGAGTGCATCCTCCTGAATCTGACGATCCCACTCCTCTGCATCAAAATCATGGAACCACTGGCGGAACTCAGCCAGATCCGTGGGGTTCAGGTCTTTTATATCTTGCGCAAGTAACTCCACTTTCCTCATGGCTCACTCCCTTTCCTCGCCGCTTTCTTTCGCGTTCACATGGTGGGGCATGGCATTCATCTGAAGCAAATGCTGAAAAACAAGGTTGTTAGCTTACGCGACTTCAAGACCTTGACCTTGGATTGAATGGTCTTGTATCGAGATGACGATAGCTTGTTTCTTCCCATAACCCTTCAGTTGTGATTACCTTCGTTTTTCGAGGATGATGATACTTAGCAATTTCAGCCATGGCCGCTTCGTAATCTTTACGTGTCAGTTCTAATTTTTCCAGAAACGATGGAGTTTTTGAGTCCTCGTTTGGATTAATTAAGTCTTTTTGTTTTTCCATTATTAACCTCCCATTATTAATGGGACACTAAACGAATCGTGAGCATTCTCAATGATCTTTGAAGCCATTTTCTTCGTAATATTATTAGTCCGCAAATATAATTCAAAGAGATCAGACCAACCAGAATCGGACGAATTCCTTTCTTCTATGAAAAGGCCACAACTTGTCGCATCTGGTGCATAGATTGGCCTCCCATGTGATTTGGTTTGCTTGGGTGTGAGGAAAATATTTATCTTTTCTTTGATTGTGTCCTTGTCTTCCCCTTTCATCATTCCAGATTGCAGACTCCTGACCGCGATGTCTTCTGCTAACTCCATGGCCCCTCGGTATTCTTGAATCTCACGTTCATCATAACGAACCAATTGTTGAAGGAAAGGTTGTAGATTACCGTTCGACTCTACTGCCTTGGAGAATAAAGATTCATAACTTGTTATAAGATTCCAAACAGAAAAACGTTTTCGGTTCCCATCTTCTTCTATTGTCAATTGCGGATCGATGGGGCCAAGCTCAGCTGACGGGCCCATAATGATTTTGCTAGATCCCAAACAAATCATTGTGGCTGCCGATTTTGCTTTTCCAGGAACAATTGCCCAGTATTCTCCAGTCTTACTATGAGTGCGAAAGAGATTAACGATTCGTTCAGCTGTGAGACCATCACCTCCAGGGGAGCTTATCATAACTGCCAAGCCATTCCTGAGATCCATCGTTTGAAGAATGTCCGCAAGCATATCCACATCACTATCATCTACTCCAACAGGCGAAATGAAGCTTGTAAAATAAGTCAACAGAGGTCTATTAAGGGATTGTTCAACCTTTTGTAGAATTCTTTGGCGAGTCTTGAATCCTTGGTTTTGCTCCTCCAAAACATCACCGATGATTGTATTGTTTCGTTTTTTATTGGTCATGGGAGAGAATACCGTCCTAGTGTGGTGTTTTCTTCCATCTTGTTACAGCTGCTTTTTTTGCGATCTCACTGCGTGTATCGGAAGAGAGAATCTTTGCGCGTGCCCGCCCGCCCTTAAGACCCCCAAGCCGACCTAGAGCGACAGCAGCTGGATTCTTTGTTTTTTCATGCTTCACCTCAGGGATTTCCACATTGGGTTCTTCCACGACTAGCCCGGGTACTTGGTCCAAATCTGATGGCCGTTTACTCATACTTTAAGCCTACCAGAAATATTCTTGAGCGGTCAAGCATACTCTTTTTTTATTCGAACCAGATTCTATCCTCAGTTTTTCCTTAGAAAGATGAGACTTCGGTTACCATGCCGCCCTTGACGGCATACTTCAGCCCGCAAACTCCGCAGGTGATTTCCGCTGTATCGGGTGGGAGCTCTCCCGCTTTGAAACGCAGGAAAGGTTCCCCGCAGCGGCAAACACACCCCACGCTGCGAGCGGGGTGGCCGATGACCAGGTGGAAATCCGGGACCGCCTTGGTGACCAAAGCCCCCATACCCACCATGGCGAACTGGCCGATCTCGAATCCGCACCCGATCACACTCCCCGCGCCGATGGTAACTCCCTGCCGTACCAACGTGGCCAGGGTGTGCTCATCCGGCGCCGAGGTCCGCAGCTCCTTCAGATCAGGCGTGGTGGCGCGCGGGAAACGATCATTGGTGAAGATCGTTCCCGCGCTGAGCATGACCCCTGTCTCGATCGTGACCGCGTTGCAGATGTACACAAAGGCATTGATCTTCACACGGTCACCAATCGAGACTCCATACGCGATATAGCTTTTTTCTCCGATGATGCATTGGGAGCCAATCCGGGTTTCGGGGCCGCGGATATGGACATTGTCCCATACCGAGGTTTCAGCTCCAATGTCGACACCCGCCTCGATTAAGGCGGTGGGATGAATCCTTGCACCCGGAAAGCGTTCTGGCATGAGGGTTATTTCCTTGCTTTCGTGGACTCTGCAGCCGTGGCGGCTGTCTTTGTTGGAGGAGTGGATGAGGGGGGCGCCACCGGGATCCAGTTCGTGCTCGCAAGGGACTTGTAAGCCGCTTCGATGACCTCGACCGAGGCAATCGCATCCTCCGCCGTGATCAATAACAGCTCCTCGCGCTGGATCGCTTTACAGAAGTTTTCGATCTGACGTTTGAAGGCCTGCACCTTGTCATACCCCTTGCCAAAGACGACCCAATCCGGGCTGGAGGACTGACGGTATTTCGATTCCCGCCAACCCACCCGGATGGTTCCGCGCGAACCATAGATGTCAATGAAACTGTCCAGTTCCTTGTTAAGGCTCCAGGAGAGGTCGATGGAACCCATGACTCCATCCACGCTACGGATGAAGATTCGCACTGTGTCCTCAACCGCGAGCCCCTGGACACGCTTGCCTTCGACCGCCTGAACCTCGGCGATGGGCCCCAGGAAATAGCGCATGATATCCACTGAGTGGGTGCCATTATCAATCAACACTCCGCCACCGCTGATGGCCGGTTTGGAATTCCAGCGGTTACTCATGTCGACTCGCGAGGTGAAGGCGTTCTCGAACAGGATGATTTCACCCAGGATGCCCGATGCCACAATGCTCTTGGCGCGGATGACATCCTCCACATAACGGAATTTGGAGGCCATGGTGAGAACAACGCCGGCCTTTTCGGCGGTGTTGACGATTTTTCGCGCCTCCTCAACGCCGGGGCACAGTGGCTTCTCGCACAGGACATGCACTCCCCTCTCCAAGAAGTGGGTACAGATCTCCGGGTGGGTCGCGGGGGGAGTACAGATGATGATGCAATCACACTTCACCGTCTCAGCCAAAGCCTCGTGCGATGTATAGGTGGGGCATCCGAGTCCTTCGGCCATCGCCCGCGCTGCCTCGGGACGGGTATCCGCGACCGCTACGACCTTCCCCAATTTAGTCAGGCCAAAAGCCTGGGCGTAGGATTGGGCGATTCCCCCTGCTCCGATGATGCCGAAATTCAGTGGTTGTGGTTCGGTCATTTTTTCTCACCCATCAGTCTTCCCACCGCCTCGCGGACTGACTCGGCGATGTAGTCCACATGCTCTTCGGTGAAACGTTCGTTCCACGGCAGGACCAAGATCTTCTCCAGGCCCTCAAAGGCTCCGGGGAATTTGGAGGGTGAATAGTCCACCGCCTCCGGACGTGCCAAAGTGAAGGGGAAACGGCTCCTTCCGAAGGTCCGTTGCTCGCGGAAAATGGCGCATTGGAAAGCGGGTTTCTGGATATAGCGGGGTGCGGTGGGGATTTCCCACCCCTTGAGAGCCGCCCCCAAAGCGGGTGATCCGCCCGGGATCACATCTCCATCCACCCGCAGACAGTACTTCCAGTAGGTGGGGCCATTGCCTGGATGGATGAAAGGAATCTCGATACCGGGTGTGTCCGCCAGGAGCCCATCCATCCGTTTTGCCATCATCACCCGTTGTTGGACACTTGCCTGCAACTTGTTGAGCTGTGCCGAGGCCACCGCTCCCACCAATTCGCTCATCCGGTAGTTGAGGGCCAAGAAGTAGTGATCTGGATTCGGTTCTCCATAGGGCCAAGCTTTGTTGATGAAGTGGAGCATCCGGCGTGACAGGGCCTCATCATCCGAGACCACGATGCCGCCTTCGCCAGTGGTGATGTGCTTCCCTTGTTGAAGACTGAAACAACCGATGGCTCCAAAGGACCCCACTTTCTTGCCCTGGCAAGTGGCCTCGAAGGATTGGGCGCAGTCCTCGATTACGGGGAGGTTGTGTTTCCTGGCCAAATCCATGATCTCTGTCATCTGGCAGGGATTACCGAAGAGATGGGTTACGATGATCGCGCGTGTGCGTTCGCTGATGCAAGGCGCGATGGTTTCGGCGGTGACATTATAAGTGCGTGGATCCACATCCGCGAAAACAGGGATGGCGCCTTGGTAGATGATCGGCGCCAGCGCCCCCATGTCCGTAATCGGTGTGGTGATGATTTCATCTCCGGGCTCCGGGTCGATGGCGGCGACAGCCACATGGATGGCCGCTGAACCCGAGGAGCAAGCATACCCGAACTTAGTCCCGGTCAACTCGGCGAAACGTTTCTCGAAATCCTTGGTGAATTTTCCTTTGGTACATGTCAGGACTCCACTGGCGAGGGCTTGCTGTACTGCCGCAACTTCTTCCTCACCGAGAGTCCTTCCACTGGCGTCCTGATCTGATGGCAGGCGCAGGATGCGTTGTATTGGTTGGGTAGATGAATTAGACGTGATGACTGCCTCCTTGATTCGGAAGTGCCAAGGGAGAGGATTTTTCCTCGCTCTCTTTGGGATCGATTATCGGCTCCTGTGTGGTATCTCGATAACTGTATTTTCTTAGGTTTCTCTTCTCGGCGAGAATTCTTGTAATCAGACAGAGATGGCCGAAGATGGTTTTGAGAACCTTCATCTTGGATTGGCCCAAAAGACGCACTTCCAATACGGCTGGGAACTCGACAATCCGGCGGCCAAGCAGGTTGAGGACGACCAGCATTTCGGCGACACCCAGGAATCCGCCCTCATGCAGACTCACCTCGGCCACCGCGCTGCGGCGGTAGATCCTGAAGCAGCTCGTATAGGTTGAGAGCTTCTGCGGAACAATCCACCCGTAGATCATCGAGAGACCCTTCGAAAGGCCCAACCGCCAACCTGGCACATTGAGGACTCGTCCGAGAGGGTGATAAGGGGAGGCAGTCACCAGATCCACACCATTGGTCATCAAAGGCAACATGGCCTGGAGCTGATGGGGATCGTAGGTGCAGTCACAATCGATCGAGGCCACGATCTCGGTCTTGGCATGACGGAGCCCAGTCAGGATCGCGGCCGCCACTCCCAGGTTCTTGGGATGACGCAAGAGCTGGCACTTAGGATTCTGCCCGAAGATTCTCTGCAGGGTCTCCCAGGTGGCATCACGGCTGTTGTCATCCACGAAGGTATAGAACAGTTCGTAGTCTGGTTTGAGACATTCCTCGACACTTTTGAGTGTGTTGGCCAGATAAGACAGCGACAGCTCCTCGTTGTAACAGGGAACCACAAGTGTGACTGGCTCAGTTTTTTTGTTTTGGGGACGCTGTGGGAGGCGGATTTCAGCCCCGCCGGGGATTGCGAGGAGCTTGGATTCAGGTGAATTCTCACACGGCCTGATGGTCCTCTCGACTGGTTGAATGGGAAGGTTGAGGTAATTGGCGATTCCCATGAAGCGATAGCGCTGCAGGTAGGTTGGGACCAGCCATGACATCTTTCCTAGATTCCGGTACTGGCGGACCCGCTGCCAGAGGGGGACAGCCTTGATCCGGGGCTGATTAGGATCTAATTCCCAGACATGAAAATACATCACGAAGGGAGAGTCATAGGACTTATCCCAATGGGCCACCCAACGCTTCATCATCCAGTGAGGAATTTGACGATGGTAATTCCCACCCGCGATGGGGAGACACCACCCACCCAGGCTGACACTGGGCAGCGGAAACTCCCAGATCTCGGTTCCCCCACGGCGATGGAAATGAGCGAACCGGCGCCATGGTTCATGGGAAAAGGCCCGGAACTGGGGGCGAATGCTTGAGTCGTAGGCAAAGCCCTCCTCCGACAAAATGTCTAGCGCCCACAGGTCTTCTGGACGGAACCAGCCACGTGCGGTCCGGTAACCATAAACCTTCTGTCCCGACGCACGCTCGATGGCCTCCCGGGATCGTTGGAGATCATCGCGGAACTCCGAGGGAGACATTTCACGGATGCTGCGATGGTAGTATCCCTTCGAAGCAACCTCATGACCCCGTTTCGCAACTTGCCGGATCACCTCGGGCAACTGATCAGCCACCCAACCCAGGGCGAAGAATGTGGCCTTCAGGCCAAACTCATCCAGGAGCTCCAGAGTCTTTTGGGTGTTACGTTCGACACGGGTTTCAAAGCGGTACCAATTGTGGGGAGGGATGACACTACGCAGAGTTCCGACCTGGAAGTAGTCTTCCAGATGGACAGTTAATAGATGCAGCTTCCCCTGAGGCGAAACAGGGTCATTCATCTTGGCTGCTCAACTATTCACAAAGATGTTTGGAGCCCATCCCCTCCCAAAGCCGTAATCAATTTAGACTTTCCATGCGTAATAATCAAGTGCCATGATTAAGTCATAAGCGGCATTGTATATATTTGATATAGTTTTTTTACCACATTTCCATTCCAGATGCTAAAGGTTGAGGTTGTGGGGGTATGGTGAAGATGCAAAGGGGGAACCACAAGTCCCCTCGCCCTGTGGGAGAGGGGGTAGGGGGTGAGGTTTCTGTTGCTACACTCACCACAACCAAGCTGAGGGGGCATCTTGAGGAAGAAAAGAAAAGGATCAGGATGCAATCCGGTCACTTCGGTGATGGTGGTCTGGAAAGGGGGAGACCCTGTGGGAGGTGGTGGCGGGACCCGGAATCGGACCGGGGACACAAGGATTTTCAGTCCTCTGCTCTACCAGCTGAGCTATCCCGCCCCAACAAGTGTTAACCTATCTGAGGGGGGCGATTCTGTCTAGGGCCGTCGAAAGTCTAGGGGTTATTCGCGGCGGTACTTTTGAGCGGTTCCTGATCCCCCGCTGTTCCGGTCCCAGATGTTGGGTGAGGTGTCTCGCGTGGTGGGTTTGGGAGCTTCGGGCTCACCAATGGGCATCCCCAGGCGTTCGTTACAACGGGCACAGATACGCCCATTCGTGACTGGTGTTCCGCAGATGATGCACTTCAAAGCCACACTCTGCAAACTCACTACATTTAAGCGCTTCTCGGAAATCCATCGCTCGATATCCTCAATATAAATATTGAGGGCGTTGGATACACCTTCTAATGAATCACCCGGATGATCCCGCATGTAGACCTGAACCGAAAGGATTTCTTTCTCTTCTTCCTGTTCACAGGGAGGGCACACCGGAAGCTTTACCCGGTTATACAACTTCCCACAACGCTCGCATTTGGCCAGTTCCATAGATTAGTATCCCACCATCGCTGAGGTTGCCTATAATCTACCACGTTTTCATCGAGGAAGCATCAGGAATGCGCCGCTTCATACATTGCCAAGGCGTTCTCTAATGGGACCTCCCACAGGAGCTCCGTGGTGGATCCCATGAAATAGCCCCGCCGTCCCGTATCCCGCATGGCCACCTGGCAAGCCTCTTGCACCTGGGCGGGTGTTCCCAGGGCCAGCAGCTGGCTTACATCAATCCCTCCTGCCAGGAAGAGATTGGGGTACTTGATGCGGACCTCCCCGACAGTCATCCCCGCCATCGTCTCGATGGGATTGAGACCATCGATTCCAGCGGAGACCAAATCGTCCAGGACCAGCCACAGGTTCCCATCGGAGTGGAAAAGGCACACCACATCCCGCGAGTGCCAAGCTTCCACCAGCCGTTTCAAGCGTGGTATCCACATCCGGCGTAGCCAAACCGGTGAGAAAAGGGGACCGGTCTTGTGAGCAATGTCATCATAGGTCAACACCACCGGGACCAAGGCTGGATCGGCGATGGCGGCGGCACGCCTGAGCTCGGCCTGGATTCTGGCTTCCAACCATTCCTCGAGTAGTCCGGGGGCTTCCCCCAGCAGCTCGACAAACAATTCCATGCCCAGCGCCCAGTAGATCTCGGTTAATCCGACTCCACTTTCCACCACAAACATGGCGGGGTCATTCCGGCCAGTGGGATCTCCCTCCGCCAATGAGGCCAACTTTCCTTCCACCATCCGCCGGTACTCTTCCACCTGGGCGGGACCAAACACCCAGCCATTGGTCTCCTGGATCCGTTCCTGGATCCACTTCCGTGCGCTGGGGGCATCTTGAAAAGGGCGGTGTGTGATCCAACTGGTCCAGCGCTCGATTTGGAGGACGATTCCATCGGGACGGGTGTAGATGCCAGGAGGTTGTGGGCCTCCGACCATCCGGGTCATATCGAGCGCATGGCCAGCCGCAACTCCCACCGTCCACTCGCCATCCGCCTCCGTTAATCTTCGTCCCGCGTAATGTTCGATGACCGTGTCATTCTGAAGGATGTCATACAGTGGAACTCGATCGGTTTCCTCGAACCGGGTGGTTCGTAGGACCCGTTCTCTTTTAGTCATGGGGGTCATGCGGATTCTCCCTTGGGTAGAGCTGGCAACGGCTCATTATGTCATGCCGGCCAACGGGGGCACAGGGTTCCGATTCCCGTATTTTCGGGTTACCGTAGTGGTGTGAGAAATCATGGCCTGATCTTCTGGTTCCGTGTGTTTCTTTTGATCACCGCCGCATGGGGCTTGGTGACCTTGGTACTGTCCCCAGCGCGGTATTTTTTCTTCGCGTATTGCCCCTTGGTTACTGGAACACTCTTCTTCTGGATCGTCTCGGATATCGCCTTGAGTCTGCGCCGTCTGCAAACCTTCCTCGAATCCAGTGTGTCCGAAACCGTCCCCGATCTCACTGTGTCTCAAAAGAAGTCTCTCAAGGATCCCTCGGAAGTGCTCCTCGATATGGCCAATTACAAACGCTTGGGAGACCGTACCTTTAAAGCCGATGGCACCAAGACCTGCCGGAACTGTAAGAGCCTCAAACCAGATGACATGATCTGCCTTGTCGATGCCGCCTCCTTGCAAGGGATCACCATTTCCGCGGTGGGGTGCCAGCACTGGCAACCGGCCCTCAAGGTGACCGGAACCCCCGATCCCACCGCGCCGAATGGAACCTCGAAACGCCCCGCGACTTCCCCTTCACCTCAACAGGAAGCATGACCGCCGACCGTTCAAATTGGTATAAGGAATGGTTCAATGAGGTGTACTTGCGCGTCTATGCTCACCGGGACGCCAAACTCGCCGAGGTGGAAGTTGATTTCCTGATTGAGCTTCTCTCTCCCCGTCCAACCGACCGTATCCTCGACCTGTGTTGTGGCGCGGGACGTCACTTGTTGAGATTTCAGAGTCTTGGGTTTTCCCGTACGGTGGGGATGGATCTCTCACCACACCTCCTAAAGTCCGCGAGAACCTCTCTCGGTCTGCCTGGATGCGGAACCCTGGTACGGGGAGACATGCGTGCGCTTCCTTTTGGTCCGGGATTTCAGGTGGTCCTCTCGCTCTTCACCAGCTTTGGGTATTTTCTTGAGGAGGAGGAAAATCATAGGGTTCTGCATCAGATCCGGCGTGTACTCAGGCCGGGCGGTCAGTTTCTCTTGGATCTGGTCCCACTCGCGGCAGTGGATCGTCTGGTGGCACACAGCGAGAGAGATTCCGGGGAGATCCACATTGTCGAAAAACGGAGTTTTGATCCGGTCCGCCGGCGGATCGAGAAGGAGATCGAGATTGCGGGACCGGATGGCCAGCATACCTTTCTGGAATCGGTCCGGGTTTATTCCTTTGGCGAGACTAACCGGATGCTTGCTGAAGCGGGATTATGCTTGACAGATGTGCGGGGAGACTTCCAGGGTCACGAGTTTCAACCCGATAGCGAGCGTATGATCCTCATTGGCAAGACCGCAGCGCGGTAGTGATTTATCGCATAAGTGTTATGAGGGACGATTCGATTACTCTCCCCCACCCCAACCCTCCCCCGCCAGGGGGGAGGGAGTTGTTTGGAGTTCACACTTTAGTGTGCTTTTGCCCCCTCCCCCCTGGCGGGGGAGGGTTGGGGTGGGGGGAAAGAGGACGTAACCGGTA
>CAYRBI010000081.1:0-5530 GCA_964422415.1 uncultured bacterium
ACATTAGCATGAATACACCTACACCGCAATACCTTAAGTTAGCGCGTATGCCCCTGGCGGGGGAGGGGAAACACAATATCACCTCACCACCCGGAAGCCCACAAACCCGCTCGGAGGAGTCTTCGGAGAAACAACCAGACGCGCTTGGGGACTCACCTCACCGGCTCCCTGCCCTTCCGTGCCACCCCGGATGACCCGTTCCTTCCCCCCGCTCTCACACCATTCCCCCACACTCCCAAGCATGTCCACCACACCGAACCCCGCTGGGTTCATCGAACCCTGGCAGGCATACTCCCACTCCATTTCGGTGGGCAAACGGTAGTTCTTTCCGGTGGCCTGGGAGAGGCGCTGACAGAACTCGCGGCAGTCCTCCAAAGAGACATTCTCGACCGGCAATCCAGCCCCCTTGGTCTTGGAGGGATCGGAGGAGAGCTCACGCCTGACCTTCGGGAGGCCCTCCGCGACAGCACGCCATTGCTCCTGGGAAATCTCATGCTTGGTAATGCGGAAGCCCCCGACAGTACCCTCGCCAGGGAGATAGATCAGATTGAGAACCACCCCGCCAGGCAGGCTCTCATCCTCTCCAGACAGGGCCACCGGCTCTGCCTCTGGTTTGGGCAGCGGTTCCACGGGGGGGGAAACAGAGACGGCGGGAGTCTCCCCCCCAGTTCCGGTTCCGGCGGGAGGGTGGGCCAGCGGAATGTCTCCGCTGATCTGAGCGGTGAACCAAGGACGCTGAATCGGAGATCTCAGTTTTGCCTTGCACCAATTCTCAACCTGTTCAGTCACATAGGGCGCCAGGGTAGTCACGGTCACGAAACCATGTTGATCCCGCATCGCGGCGCCATGCAGTCCCTGGAGCAGGAAGTGGGTGTAGATGCCATGCCCAACACTGTCATCCTCATAAGAAAACTCATCCGGACCACAGGAAACCATAGTGGCCAGTCCACGCGCTTGTTTGAGTTCCTCCGCGAAACGGGTGCTCGCATCAGGCCCCATGATACCCTTGGTTCCACGCGTGGGATTATTGCGGCAGGCATCCACCACCAGCAGCCGTTTATCCGCCTTACAGTAGGGTGGGTTCAGATACTCCTCGATATCGGCCACGGACACAGCCGAGTCTTTCAGTATCGCCAGATCACCATCCTCTGGCATGACATAGGAGCGGTCACTCTTGTCGATGAAACCATGACTGGAGAGATAGACCATCACCAGTCCATCCGCCGGGGCGTTCTCGGCGATGAAGGAGATAGATTTCAAGATTTCCAGCCGGGTTGGAGAATGCTCCCCATCAGTGACATACAAGTACGCCTGAGTGGAAGGGACCAAGCCGCCCGGTTTGGTGATTTCGGCATGGAAGGCACGGGCATCCGCGACCGCAAAGGAGAGGGGGGCGACCCCCGCATCCTTGAACCGGTTGACTCCGACCACCACCGCCCAGTTGCCTTGAATGGCGGCGGGGATGGTGGTCTTGATCCCAACCGCTTTCTCTTGGCTGGTACTGGGCGAGGTAAAGAGACTACACCCCAGGAGTAGGGGTATAATCCATGTCCAGGAACGAAAGCGCATGGGTATGGCCTCCGGTTGTTTTTATTGTCCTTCCCGCCAATAGCGGGAGCAAGTGAATAGCCTCCCCGTTTGGAGTTCAACCTTTAGGTTGTCCGGCACGCTGAAGCGTGAACTCGGAACATGGAGGTGTCCAATTTTCTTTTACACATCTCCCAATGAATGTGGGAGAATATAACACATGGAGGGAGAATCGTTATTGATCGCATCAGGCTCATTTTCTCTTCCTCCTTTCGAACCCTTACTCTTCAGTAACGGAAGGAATGAAGAGATTTGCTGTTTTTTCCGCTCCCGGAGTGAGAGAAATCGACGGCGGGAAAAACTTGGCAAAACGGTCTTTCGAATTCGTTGAGTGAATAGAAATACCACTCGCGAAACAAAGGAGAGTGAATCATGAACGGAAGCAAGAAAATTGGAATGCTGGTATTCTTAACCCTCGCGGTTTGGACATTGGCCTCTTTTGGTGAAGAACTCGCCCCCAAACCCGAAGACTTGCCCAAAGGTACCAGAAGCCTCGTTTTCTCCGAGGAAGGAACCCCCACCCAGACCTTCGCGGTCAGCCTGGAGGTGGAACTGCTGACGGACAATCCTGCCCTCCCGGGCACCATGTCCTGGGTGCCCGTACCAAATAACCGTGTCTTTTCATCGGGTGAGAAGGTGCGCTTCACCTTCACTCCCACCCAGGACGCTTATGCCTATTTAATCTGCAAGCATTCCGACGGTACCTCAACCATGCTGTGGTCAAGTCTTCAGTTAGGAACAGACTGCTTTGTTCCCGCTGGGAGGAAGATCACGATTCCCTCGACTGGCAATCCCAATGCGGGGTGGGTATTTACCGATCCACCGGGGATTGAGCAGCTTGTCCTCGTCCTCAGCCACACCCGGATTGCTGAGTTGGATGCCCTGATCGCAACCATTCAAGGCCGTGGATCCAGCCCGGAAATGACCGCGAATGAATACAAACAGGTCGAGAAGACAGTCGGAGAGATCAATACCCGTAATCTGATGCATGTCCCTGGCGAGGGACCACAGGCTCCCCCTATCGTCTACACACCCGCTCCGGAGGAACCGTTGAAGGTCCGGATCGACCTGACGCATGGAGTTCCCGTGCCGGTGGCCGTACCCGTTCCAGTCCCAGTTCCAGTGCCCTGACCAGACCATGCTTCGAAATCAGCCCTCCAGAGTGAGCGGAGTACCCCGCTCACTCTGGAGGGCATAACATAAAGACACTAGTATAGAAAAGGATTATCGATCAAACAGAAAGGAGGATTCAACTATGCGAAATACCAGAATCATCACTCACGCCATGGTAGTTGTGGCGGTCTATCTGGCCACGCGTTCAGCTTTCGCGGGAGATACTGAAATTCCGATCCCAAACCAAGTAGCACAAGCCCAAACCAGCTCGTCCACTCAGGATATCGAGGCTAAAAACCTTTTCTACACTTCCAATCCTCTGAAGCCCGCTGGACCACCACCACCGCCACCCGATGGTGGACCACCACCTCCTCCTCCGGGCAATACCCCCCTGGAGGGTTCCCCTCCTCCTCTGGCTGGGCCACCACCAGGTCTGGGACCACCACCAGGCATGGGACCACCGCCGGGTGGCGGACCGGGCGGCGTCCATCCCGAAACCGTCTTTGTCCCCGGTACTCCCCTTGGTTTAAAATACCGGATCCTGCTCAAGGATGGCGACAATATCCGTCAAGTAAACGGCCAATCCTTCCGCGGTGGACAGCAGATCCGCCTGGTGTTCGGTTCAAACATGGATGGGTTCATATATGTGATCGAGCGTGGTACTAAGGGAACCAAGCGCCTGCTCTTCCCGGATCCAAGAATCAACCAGGGCACCAACATGATCAGCGCCTATCAGGAATATGAGCTCCCCTCGGATGGCTTTTTTATCTTCGATGAAACCACGGGGAAGGAGACACTGGATGTTTTTCTCTCGCCCACGCCGCTTTCAGAACTGGATGTAGCCAATCTTTCCGAAGGCACTATCCCTGAGCCAGTGTGGACCCGGGTCGAAACCATCATCCAGGGGCAACAGTCCAAGATGATCCGTTCGTTGCGGTACAGCGATGGTCTTGTGGTCGATCCGCAGTCTCCCCAGATTGTGGGGCTGGTTCCTTCAGTTTATGTGATTCAATATGCGCCTTTGCTCTACCAACAGATCGTGTTGAATCATTACCGGTAAATAATGGAGGTTCTGGGGAATCTTCCTTTCCATTCCCCAGTATCCTTGAGGTATGCTATAGGGGGCGCCTTCTAGGGGTTGCCCCCTATTCCATAGCAATGGCAAACCCCACCCACGAAGCCGGATCCTTGGATACGGCGATCTTGTTTGTCGATTTGGTAAGTTCAAGCGAATTCGCTAGTGTTCTCGGATTGCGCGAGTACGCCGAATATCTGGACTCCTTTCAGCGCACTTGTCTTTCCCAGTGCCAGTACTTTTTCGAGACTGTACATACGGGCAAGTATAGCGAGGGATTCGATTATGAGATCCGGTTCATCGGAGATGAGCTGGTGGTGTACCTTCACACGGATCGTCATGGCAATGATGTCTACCAGTTGGTTTGTCTGGCGATCAGTTTGAAATGCGCCTGGCTGGCCTGTCCCAAGAATGTGGAGCGTGTTACCTGCGGGATGGGTACAGTGGACATCGCTTGCGGGGTTCATTTCGGAACTGTATGGACAACCCCAAAACCAAGTGGTCTGGAGAAACGCGGTTTTGCGATTAACTTGGCCAAACGGGTCGAGACCGCCAGCCGGGACGGCAAACATTTCCACATCTTCCTGAGTGACGCGGCTTACAAACGGATTGCATTGCTGCTCCGCAACCTACTAGCGGGCCCACGAATGATTCTGCCGATGAAGGGGGTGTTGGTGCCGGTGGGTGTGTGTGAGATCGAAGAGAGTTTTGTGGACCCCTACAAGCGCCTGGCTCCGGAGTTCCAAACGGGATTTCAAGAAACTGCTCATACTGCTCTGGCGGCCAACAGCGAGGAGGGCTGGATCCACAGCTGCTATCAAGTCTGGGAAGAATCCAGGAATAAGTGTGTCACCGAAGAGTGTCTCAACCTATGCCTGGGAATCCTCAAGGTCAGTCCCACCAACGCGGTGGCTCTCTACTACGCGGGCCAGGGGCTGGTGGAAAGGAACCAACCCGAAATCGCACGGCTGTATCTGACTGACTTGACCCACTACCACACAACCTTCGCGGATGGCTGGTTGTCCCTCGGGCTGGTGTGTCAACAGCTGGGGGACACCGAAAACGCCCACCATGCACTCCTGCAAGCGCGGCGGCATGGAATTCCGGAAGAAGATCTCCCATAAATCCCCACTCCACGGAACACGTTTGGAGTTCAACCTTCAGGTTGCCAAGGCACGCTGAAGCGTGAACTCCGAACAGTCACTCCTCACGCCAGGATGATTGTATCCCGTGGATCTACCCACAGACGAACCGGTCCCACATCCCTTGGGGGTTGATGAAGCTCCAGGACCAGCACGCACACATCCTCCGAACCATTCAGACCCACCCGGTGCTGGGTGACCTCACCAAGATAGACCGAGCTGTGTACCTCACCACCAACCAGGTTGGCCGTGGGAGATGGAGCCCCACCAATCCGCCAAGCCTCGGGACGCACACAACAGAGGACTTTTTGTCCCGGTTCAAGGGACTTCTGACATACACCCCGCCAGAGTGGGCCGGAGCGGTCACCCATCCGGATTTCAATCATCTGGGTTTCCTTCAACTGGGGCAGGAGTTCAACTCCTACCCCAGTTGAAGGGGCTACCCCAGCTGAAGGGGTTGCCTCAGAAGAAATCACCACTCCCGGAAGGAGGTTGGCCTCTCCCAGGAACTCCGCCACAAAGCGGTTTCCGGGATTCTCGTAGAGATCACGGGGAGTACCCACCTGCTCGATCTGTCCCTCGCGCAGGATGGCGCAGCGGTCGGCCATGGCCA
>CAYRBI010000081.1:5630-26075 GCA_964422415.1 uncultured bacterium
GCATCCTCTCCATCGAAGAGAATGGATCCAGAATCAGGCTGCTCAAAGCCCGCGAGAATCCTCAACAAGGTGGTCTTTCCGCATCCCGAAGGCCCGAGCAGAAAGAAGAACTCGCCCTGCTCCACGGAAAGGGAAACCTCATGGAGCGCGGTGACTCCGTCATACCGCTTGGAGACAGCCTTGATATCCACCTTCACGATCCCTCGATGACCTCCTCGCGGGAGAAACTGACCTTGATGGGCGGAACACTGTTGAAGTGCACATCCCGCTGGGGGAAGGGCATCATGATCCCGGCATCCCTGAAATAGCTGTCAATCATGAACCGGATATCACTTTCGACCACGTTCCGGTCGGTGCCAGGAATCATCTGAATCCAGAACTGAACCTGGAACTCGAATCCATTAGCACCAAACTCACGCAGGAGGACAATGGGATCAGGCTTGCGCAGAATCTTGCCGTGGTCATCCGCTGCTTTACGCAGAAGCTTAGCGACTTCACGTGTGTTGCTGCCATATTGGACCGGGACATTGACCTGAACCCGGACCTTGTCATCGGTGCGTGTCCAGTTCACCAGGTTGCTTTGCAACAAAGTGCTATTGGGGATGAAGATATCGACGTTGGTGGCGGTACGGACATGGGTGCAACGGGGGCCAATCCGGATCACGGTTCCGATGACTCCCGCTTGGTGCTCGATCTGGTCGCCTTCCTGCATGGGACGCTCGATGAGTAGGATCAGACCGCTGATGAAGTTGTTGATGATCTGCTGGCTACCGAAGCCCACGCCGATAGCCAGCGCACCGCCAAAGAAGGTGAAGAGAGTCAGCGGTACATTGGCCACCTTAAGGGCGATGATGGTGGCCAGGATGAGCGAGAGGTAATAGGTGAGAGACTTAAGGATCGAGGCGGTCCCCACCGGGAGCGGGAGCCGGCGGAGCACACGCCGGTCAAGAGTGTGGGTGAGACGGCGAGAGAGGTAGAGTCCCAAGAAAAAAAGGATAAGGGCGGTGACGACCTTTTTGACCGTCACGGGATTATCCTTGCTCTCGGTCAGCTCCTTATTCCAGGCCGCCGAGATGTGTCCACCGGCAATCCTGAGCCACTCCTTGAGATTCCAGGTAGAGGCGGTCTCCGCCACTTCACCGAGGAAACGGTCACAGAGGAGACGGGTCTCATCTATGAGCGTTCCATGTTCTTCCTCCAAGCGAATCAACTTATCAAGTTCTGTTTTCTGCGCTTCGAGCAAGCGTTGAACCTGCCACCCCGCATCCTTGGCGGCTTGGATTTTCTCATCCAGAGGACCCATTTCGCGCCGGATACTCGCCACCAAGCCCCGTTGGGGAGGGTAATCCAGCTCGCACTGGGCACGGAATCGAGTGGCTTCATTCGACCAGTTCTTCAACTCTTCCGGGGTGAAGTTGTTATTAATGTTTTTGTAACGGTATTCCCAGATCTTCTTGATCGTTGCGAGACCTTCGAGACGCTGTCCCAGGAGCACCACCTCACGTCGAAGGGTATCCCGTTTGCGGCGGGCGGCTTCCAGTTCCTCAAGCAATGCCTGTGTGGGTTCGGCGGCGGCTCTGACACTGTCCTCAGCTTTTTCGAAACGTTTCTCGGCGTTATTCCGCTCTGTCTCGGCGAGTTGTTTGCGTGTTGTGGCCTCTTCCTCACGGTGACTCAGGGTGTTGGTGATCTCGAGATAATCCTGGGCAGTAAAGAGGATGTGGGTTTGCCACCAAGCCACCTTATCACGGAGGCTGGTCAGCCGTAGGTCATAAATTTCCTTATCGAGCTTTTCATTGGTTATCTCGATATCCTTAAGGCGGAGTGTCTCGGAAGCGGCCTGGCTTTCGGCCTGGGCGGTGAGAAGCTTTTCGGCGAGGAGAGGAGCCGCCGCCGCATCCTGGTTGGTCTCGGCGGCTTCCTTGGCTTGACGGCGTTGGCTTTCCGCCGTTTCAAAGGCTTTGCGGGCTTCCTCGAGAGCGCTTTGGTTGGCTTCGGCACGGGCCTTTACCTGGCGGTCACGCCGTTCCTCGGTTGCGAGTTCATCGCGCATCTTCTCAAGCCCCATGAAATTGGGACGAGCACCATTATCAGTCTTATACTTCGACTGGGCGATCTCGGCCTCCACCTGGGTTTTCGTGGTGGCCAGTCCTTTCTTGGTTTCGATCGCGGCGGCCTGTTGGTCATAGGAACGTTGGATACGTTGGAAGAGATCATAACGGTGCTGCAGGATATCCCGGAGTCCGGAGGAATCAGTGGGCGAGAGAACTTTCAATCCCGCGCTGGTAGATTCGATCTCCTGGGCCACGGCCGCTTTCTTGGCCACCAAGGGGTCGGCCGCCGGAGTGGGCGTAGCGGTGGGAACCACCACCGGAACCGCTGTGGGAGTGGCCTCGGACCACCCCGGAGACCCAGACATGAACAGCCCAAGAAGGAGGATCAAAGACAGGTCAAAGAAATGAGAGAGAATTCGTGTTTTCACTAGTCCGTTTCCACCATTGTCCTATGATAGGTTTGGTCCATGGCTTGGGGCAACTCCCAAGAGAGAGGCTTCATCCAAGCGAAGGAACACTACAACAACGGTGGGGCGAGCCCCACCCTACATGCCGGGGTTGAAACATGAACCTATTCCGATGGTGGTTAGCGTTGGAGTTTTTCGGGTTGGTGGGATTGCCCATCGCCGCCTGGTTGTTCCCGGGCCTCAAGGACCGGGGGATCAGCCTATGCCGGGTAATCGGCCTGGTTTTGGTCTCTTACCCGGTGTGGGTGGTTTCACACTGGGGAGAGGTCTATGGCACCCCGCTGGTGGTGTTCTTTTTCTTCATCGCCGCGATCGTTTCAGGGATCATCTTTCTCACCGAGTGGAAGAAATGGGCCGAGGTCCTCACATCTCCGGGTGAACTCATTGTCTCGGAGATTGTCTTCCTGACCGCCTTTCTGGGGTTAGCTCTGATCCGTTCATTCAACCCCGAGATCGAAGGAATGTGGAAGGGAGGCGGGTCCGAGAAGTTCATGGACTTGAACTTCGTCAACAGCATCCTCAACAGCAGCCAGTTCCCCCCGCGTGACAACTGGCTGGCGGGTTTTCCAGTCAATTATTACTACTATGGCTACTACCTCGCGGCTGTGCTCATTCAATTAAGCGGGGTACTGCCGCATGTGGGCTATAACTTGATGGTAGTGACCGTCTATGCCCTCGCGGTTCAAGGGATGTGGGGACTGCTCCGTAATCTAGGGTGCCGTTGGTACTGGTCTCTACTGGGGATTTATCTGGCCTTCTTCGCCACCAATCTCAAAGCCCCTTGGCTGCTCTTCAATCCTCCCGAAGCGGGCGGGAACTTCATCCCCTGGGCCTCCAGCCGCGTCATCGAGTCCGCCAATGACCACACCATCAACGAGTATCCCTGGTTCACCTATTTGTGGGGTGATCTGCATGGCCACCTTTCGGGCCTACCTTTCCAGATGGCCATCCTGGGACTCTGCTGGGGTGCCTTAACCTCACTACGCAAGGTTGGAAACGTACGGCAGGTGCTGGGAGCCCTGTTGATTTCCCTCACTTATGGATGTCTTGCGGTCACCAATGCCTGGGACCTGCCCGCCTTTGGGGTCGTGATCCTCACCTCGTTGCTGGCGGGATATTCGCTCTCTAAGAGTTGCCGTAAAATCTCGATTGGCACGGGGATGCTCATGGCAGGAGCCATCGTGCTCGCATTCAAACGGTTTGGTATCCCTCTTCCACTCAGCCTGATGGCCTGCTTTATGGCCGCGTGTCTGGTGTTGTTTCTCTCCAAGGAGGGACAGAATCTGCAACTGGGCGGACTCTTACTCTTACGCCTGTGCACCATCGCCGCCGTGGTAGCCGTACTCTTTCGTCCGTTCTTCAACCACTTCACCCCTCCCACTTCAGGACATGCCAATGTGCCCTGGGATGTGAAATCCCCACTGGAGTTATGGATCCTTATCTTCGGTGCATTTCTGGGATTACTGGTAATTCCGCTATCCGGGAGGGTCTGTACCACATTACGTACATTTACGGCTGGTGGGAATGCCCAAACTCCTCCCGCTCAGGGGAGAGTCATTCAAATCTCACTCAGCGCGGTCATGCTGGTGGGTTGGGCCGCTGGCATCCTTTTCATCCGGAGCAAGACTGGAACCACAGGGTTGACACTTACCCCGGCTCTACTCCTGACCCTGATGTTTGGGGCTGGACTCTGGGCAGTCTGGGCCTGGTTCGAGCAGAGAGATGAAGCCGGGAGTGATTGGGAGTTCCTTGTAGCGGAACGGTTTGTAATCCTGCTCCTGATCCTGGCGGGTGGACTGGTCCTTGGCTGTGAGTTTGTCGCCGTGAAGGATTTTTACGGTAGCGACAGTATGCGGCTGAACACGGTCTTCAAGTTCCACATGCAAGCCTGGGTGCTTCTGGCGGTGGTGTGCGCTTTTCTGTGCAGCCGGTTAATCAGCTCGGTGAAAGTGGTTGCGGTGGAGGGTGAAGCCATCACTGGGAAGCCGGGATGGAGCCTATTGACCCTCCTCAAGGGGGTACAGGTCTGTCTGGTGATTATCGCTGTGGTGTGGACGGTAATCGGAACCTGGGCGGTGATGGTGGTCAAGTGCTCGTATTTCGAGACCTCCCCCACGCTGGATGGCCTTGCGTATGCTTTACCGGAGAACAATGGACAACCGCGTCCCGGCGGGCCTCGAGACATGAGCACCGATGATGCCAAAGCCATTCTGTGGCTGCTGGATCTTCAACGTTTCAATTATGACGCCAACCGGCTGATTCTCGAGGCTCCGGGGGATCCCTATTCAATCTACGGACGTGCCTCAGCCTTCACGGGAATACCCACGCTGATCGGGGTTCCGAATCATGAAAGCATCTGGAACCGTCAGAATCCTGAGGCGATGTCAGCCATGGAGCAACGCTTGAAGGAAGCCGAAACCATCTACCGGACCACGGATTTCCGGAAATCCAAGGACCTCCTCGAGAAATACAAGGTGACCCATGTCCTGTGGGGAACGGTTGAAAAGAACAAGTTCGGCGCCTCAGCGGAACGCAAGTTCAAGAAGTACATGAAGGAATTGAAATCCTTCGGAGGAACCACGATTTTCGCCGGATATCAGGATATCCCCATCGAGGATATTCCCCAGATCCAAGAGGTCCCAGCCCAATCATTAGCCGGTGTGCGGGTAATCCAAGACCCAAACCATCCCCAGGACCAGCCGCGTGGCCTTGCGGTGGGGAAGGATGGAACTGTGTATGTCTGCAACAGCAAGGCCGGAAGAGTGGATTGCTTCTCTCCGGAGGGGGCTTGGGTCCGTTCGGTGGGTAGTCCGGGAAAAAATCCAAACACAGGAGAGCTTTCTCCGGAATTTTCAGGACCAGGTGGGGTTGCGGTGAGTGAGGATGGGATGGTCTATGTGGCCGACACCTGGCAACACCGCATCGCTGTCTATGGCGCCGATGGGACCTACCAGCGTGAGGTCCGTGCCGAGTTCTGGGGACCACGCAACCTGATCATCTTTAGGAATGACGTAATCGTGGCGGATACCGGCAAGAGCCGCCTGGTGGTGCTCTCGAAGGAGGGCAATGTCCTGCGCATGGTAGGCAAAGAAGGTGAAGGTGCCGGGGAATTCTCCGAACCAGTCGGGCTGGCTGTGAATCAAGATGAGCTCTTTGTGGGCGATACCGGCAACCACCGGGTACAAGTGTTTGGACCGGATTATTCACCCCGCCGCGAGTTCGAGGTTCTCGGCTGGGATGACAAGGTGGGCACAGAAGCCTACCTGACAATCGATTCCAAACCCTCGCTCTGGCTGACCGACTCAGGGCACAACCGCCTACAACGTTTTACGTTAGATGGAAAATTACTCGGAATCTATGGCCCCGCTACCTCCGCGGGCGACGGGCTCATGGGCCCGAAGGGATTGGCCTTTATCAATGGAAATCTAGTGATTGGAGACTTCGGGAAGAACCGGTTGGTGATGTGTCCCACACCATAGCCGCTGGTCACGTCCCTTGGTGCTTGTTAGCCCCAGATTCCATTGCCATCTAGCTCTGAATTATCCAGCTGGCCCTGGAGTTGTACTCCGGGGCCGACCCCTTCTGTGGGAGTTATACTCCCACGAGTTCAACTCCGCAAAAATGGCTACGCCCACGAGTACAACTCGTGGACGAGCTGAAAAAGCAGGTCGAGCTAAAAGATCTACGCGAGCTGTAAGAGCTGAACGAAAAGCAACCTAAAGGTTGAACTCCAAACGGGGAGTCTGAACCTTATTTTTTTTAGCTGGCGATCTTGAATTCCGCTCTACGATTACGGCTCCAGGCGGCCTCGCCACTCCCTTCGACAGCGGGACGCAGCTCGCCATAGGAGATGATATCGATCCGCGCTGAGCTGATTCCCTGGTTGATGAGATACTCGCGGGCGGACTGCGCACGGCGCTCACCCAAAGCCTGGTTGTACTCCTCGGTACCACGTTCATCGCAGTGGCCCTCGATGAGTGCCCTCAGGTTGGGATTCTGCTTCATATAATCCGCATTATGCTGTAGGAGGCTCTTTCCATCGGAGGTCAATTCGAAGCTGTTATAGTCGAAATAGATGGTTGACAGGTTTGGATCACTCGTCCACTCGCCGGTGTAAGGTCTTTGCGTGAGTGGTTGTTCACCGGTGGATTCTGTCCAACGGTCGTTTGTTCCTGCCCCAGAGCCAACACCCGGACTGCTATCGAGCCCACTCCCCGAAGTACTATAGGGGCCTCCCTCTCCTCCGAGACCGGTACTTCCCGAAATGTCCTCTGTGGGCAGACCCGAATCAGAAAGTAGGGGTGGAGGGGTTTTCGGCTTTTTATGACAGGCGGTCAGATTCATGAGTAAGACTAGGACAAGAGCTATTTTTAGCGTTCGCATTGTGGATAATCCATTTTTCGTTTGTGGGCAACGCTTAACGGGCGCGCCACTGAGTTTTAATCAAAATATCGGAAGAATCGTAACTGGAATGAAGAGCGATTCAAAGCCTGTTTACGATCTGTGAATATCCTGGTAAAAATACGTGAACCGGCGGGATCCTGTCAAGATCCCGCCGGTCTGGGTGTTTTTTCATTGAAAGAGGAGCTTTTAACCCGCGATTTTAAATTCAGCGCGGCGGTTTTTAGCGCGTGAGGATTCATCGGCACCCTCCACCGCTGGACGCAATTCCCCATAGGAAATCACATCAATACGCGAGGGGCTGATCCCGAGTTGGTTCAGGTATTCACGGACCGCCAAGGCCCGGTTCTCACCGAGAGCCTGGTTGTATTCCTCGGTTCCGCGTTCGTCACAGTTCCCCTCCACCAGAATACGGGAGTTGGGATTGGAGCGGAGGTACTCGGAATTACGGAGCAGTGACCGGCGCGCGCTCTCGGTCAGGTCATATTTGTCATAATCGAAGTAGACCGTCTCAAGACTGGAATCTTCGGACCAGATCTTACCGGGCCTTTGAGCGAGCGATTGATCACCGGAGGGGCCTTCCCAGCTGGGTTCCGATCCGATGCCGGTTCCATTGGCGCTATCCGCTACACTGGGACCATCCCCATATCCACTGGGACCACTTGCATTCAAATCGCCAGCACTTAAATCCGTGGGTACCTCCGCGATCGGTGGTGGCTGGTGCACCCTTGGTGAACAGGCCACTAACAGCAGACCCGTTAAAACTATGATGATGGTATTGAGCTTTTTCATCTTTTCTTCCCCTTCTCCTCACCGCTGCCGCGGAATTCCCCTGGCGTACACGGAAAGGCTCACTTTATGCGTTTCCCATATGGAACGCTTTACATCACTGGAATGGAAAACTCCCGTTTTTCCACTTCCCTGGAGGCTGTTGATGAGTCCTTTATTCCAGGACTAGAAACTCAGCTCTCCGATTTTTCGCCCAGGCCGGCTCCTCATGCCCGGGATCGGCTGGTTCAAGCTCGCCCTTGGACACCGACTGCATCCGGCTGGGATCGACACCATGGTCAATCATCCACTGGCGAACGGCATCGGCACGGCGGTCACCGAGAGCGAAATTATACTCTTCCGTTCCCCGCTCGTCACAATGCCCTTCCAGGCGGATCGGTGCATTGGGATTCTGTTTCATCCATGCGAGGTTCCGTTCGAGAGCGACACTTTGGTCGGCCCGGATATTCGATTGATCAAAATCGAAATAGACCGTGTCCAGCATGTATTTCGCTTCACCCTCGAAGCGCGGCTTGTTGGCTCCATCGGTCCCTCCATTAAGGCCACTGGATCCAAGGCCATTCGTTCCAGCACCCTGGCCATAGCCGCTCCCATTCCCCCCACCGTAAGCCCCATTCCCATAATAAGGCCCACAAGGTTTGCACTGAGGACGCAGGTACCAACCGCAGCCCACCAGTTGAGTGGCCAGCAGCACCAGGACCAGTGCGCCCACAAACTTCGCTCGAACCTTCCATTCCCCTTTCAATGACTGCATTTCTCTCCCCCTCAAGACTGCTAGGTCTTCTCCCCTAGTAATTACTGGTGCCTGAGCCTCCCGCTTCAGCGTCGCTCAGGTATCCAGAATCCTCATTTTCCGAACTTGGACTCGACGACACCATGCTGCTACTCGATGACCGGGCGTAGGGATAACACGGGTCATAACATGGACTCGGACTGCACCCCTGATTGCATCCCTTCGTTGGATAGAAGCCCATCTCGATGCTTCCACCCGGCCAGGAGCACGATCTACCGCAAGGACTTCCACAACGGTTGCTGGCACAACAACATCCACCCAGCATCGCCGCGATTGTCAGAATCGTTACCATTCCCAGCACATTTACTCTTAACATCTTGGAACCGTACATCTTCTTCCCCCTAGGTTCACTTCAATTCTAGAAAACGGTTCATAAGCTGAACACTAGCAGGAAGTATCGACCGATTCAAGTGAAAACTTTCGCTTATTTTACGGCCGGCTTACTCTCTCTGTATGATTCCCTCCCTGATCCACTCTTTTGGATTCCCGCCTTCGCGGGAATGACAATTTTTTGTTTCACTCAACTCCGGTTGAGGGAGCCCCCCCCACCCTACCCTCCCCCACCAGGGGGGAGGGGGGCAAAAACACACTAAAGTGTGAACTCCAAACAACTCCCTCCCCCCTGGTGGGGGAGGGTAGGGTGGGGGGGATTGTATTCAATCTCTCAGGGTCCCCAGGATGGAGCGGAGCATTCACCCCTGACACGGTCTCCATCGGTGATGTACCGCCTATCTTTGCCATCCGCATCCATGACCACCACTTGCCCTTTGTGACAGAAGACAAGATGCCGGCCATCAGGCGCCCAGGAAGGCATTTCACAGTTACCAGAAAGATCCTGGGTCAGGTTACGGGGATTCCCCCCATTGATATCCGCCACCCAGATATTGAAGCCACCTCCACCCAAGCTAGAGGTATAGGCAATCATGTTGCCCCTCGGACTAACGCAGGGATCATCATTCTGTCCGCCCTTGATGATCGTGGTGGGTTGTCCGCCATTGGCTGGCATCCGCATAATCTGCGGCGAGCCATAACGGTCGGAGATGAAGAAAATCGACTTTCCATCAGGGGACCACACCGGCGAGGTTTCCACAAAACGCGACTTGGTCAACCGTGTGGGTGAAGTACCATCGGCGCTGAGGCGGTAGATCTCTGGATTCCCATCACGGGACAGGGTCATGGCCAGGCTACTACCATCCGGGCTCCAGGCTGCCGCCCCATTCATGCCGGGGAACGCCGCCAGAACACGGATCTTCCCGGTGTCGAGGTTGTAGACATACAGATCCGGGTTGCTTTGGCGGAAGGAGGTATAGACCAGTTTACGTCCATCCGGTGACCATGCGGGCGAGAGGCACAAATCACGGTCCTGTGTAATCTGGCGTACATTCCGGCCATCGTAGTCCATGATGAAGACTTCGCGGATCTTTTTCTTCCCGCCCCCTCCATCAGTACGCCAGGCGGCGTTCTCGAAGGCGATGTAGGAGTGTGCGCAACCCTGAAAGCCCTCGGGGTCGTACTTCCCCACTAAGCCATCCACGAAGTTGTGAACCGCGCGGCGGACTTCACGGATTTTCTTTTCCGGGGAGTCAAACTGGACGGTGTATTCGAGGGCATTGATGGAGACTTCTTCATACACATCGTAGGCGTACAAACGGATATTCCCCTGGTTGCCCTGATTCTGGAATTCACCTTTGACGAGAACAGCGCAATCGAGCCCTTGCCAGGCGGTATAATCGATCGCCCGGATAGCCTGATCTTTGCGGCTTTGAGCTATCATTTCCGCCGAGTTCGGCAGGGGTTTGAAGTAATCAGTGAAATCCAGGTCATAACGCATGGTCTTGTCATACTGCACCTGGAGTTCGGAATCGGCGCCACCAGTTACATCCAGATCGGCAATGGCCACCGGCAGAAGGTTCGCTTTGGCCGCGGTTGGCTCGATAACGATATTCTCACCCGCTATGGCCGAGGTTCCCGCTCCCCTTTCCACATAACGGCGTACGGCATGTCCTGGAACTTGAGTCTCCCCCGCTGGCAGGAACAAAACGAGGCTCAGATACACTAGTCCCCAGCGTAGCCCTAAACGGCTCAATTGACTCACACATGAATTCCCCATTAGATACAATCTCCCCATCTCTCCCCAGAAAATCATTGCCCATTCACCGACGGTTCTTTGCCCACGAAATCACACTTGACTCCGAGATCCATGGTTCCATCGGGCAGTGGCTCGAAGACTCCTATTGCTTCCACGGCAGCTTTCGCGGCTTTATCAATCCCTTTGTTGCCCGAGCTGGTTTCCACCTCAATATCCGTGATCTCGCCATTGCTCTGGATCGTGAACTTGACCACGGCGTTTTTGTTTTCCTTACCCCGCAACCGCAGAGTCGGGGGGTGGTAGTTCCGCGTCAGCTCGTTTTTCAGTCTCATCAAATAACCCCGGTCCGCAAAGGGAACCGAGGTAATCAGTCCATACCCAGTCCCAGTCCCCCCATTGCCCGGACCACCAATTCCGACACCGCTCCCGCTGCCGCCGGCTCCGTCCGGATCGTCTCCCGTACCAGTCCCTGATCCCGTGGCCCCCTCGGCCGTAAAGACTCCCCCCGTCGAGCCCACACTCGATACCGCACTCGCGGCCAAGGCTGGGGAATCCTTCCCTGTACTCGCTTTCGCACCCGAGGTAATCGCTCCGGCCAACTCCTTCACGGCCTTCGCGATCTCCCCCCGCTTGGTTGGGTTGGGGGTCGGCGAGCCAGTTGGCTCGGGCGCTTTGACAACCTCGGCTGCTTTGGGCGGCACAGGAGTCACAGTGGGCTTCTTGGCCGGTTTGGGCGTAGCCGTTGGTTTGGGTGTCTCCGTCGCCTTGGGTGTTTCCGTAGGTTTCGCCTTGGTGGGCTTGGGAGTCGCTGTGTCCTCCGGCGTTTCCGTCGGTGTCCCGGTTGGCTCCTCCACTGTAGGAGTGGGAGTCCGGGTTTCCGTAGGATCGAGTACCGTGTCCGTTGGCGTAGCCGTCAATGTCGGCGTCTGAGTTAGCTTCTTGGTGCGGGTGGGTGTCGGCGAGACAGTCCTTGTTTTGGCATCCTGGCCCACAATCGAACGGAACTCGGTCGGCTCCGGTTCGGGAGTCCGCTCCTTGTTCTTGTTCTTGCCATGGGTTGGAGTCACTTTGGGAGTAGGTTCCGGCTTGGCCGTGTTCTCCGGCGCCGGTTCCGTCGGGGAGTCCTCGGCCAAGGGATCCTCCCCTCCGGGAAGCTCCATCCCCCCCTCCAGGACTAACTCCATCGGTCCCAATGAGCCCCCTCCGCCCCCGCCATATAGAACCATGGGAAGGAAGCAGAGGCCCAGAATCAAGAGGTGGAGTAACGCGGATATGATGACGTAGCGGCTCATCTTCTCTCAGTCCCATTATACCATCCAATCGCGTCCGCGCTTATCCTTCCCGTCACAATCCGTTCATTCTGCATGACTTATCGGTGTCAACTCAATGGCGGTTGACTTCACTCCCGCCGCGCGTACCTCACCCAACAGATTCATTAACTCACCCGTGGAGAGGTTCTTGTCGGGGCGTAATTGTACCGGTACCTCACCAAATTCTTGACGTAGATCCCGGATTGTTTGTTCAACTGTTCCCAGAACAACCTCCTTGTGGTTGATCTGGATGTTGGCGTCGATATCGCACTCGACGAGGATGACTTTATCCTCGGATTCGACATTGTCCGCGACCCGCGCAGTCGGCAGGTCGATCGCCAAGCCCTGCTTGAGCATGGGAGCGACGATCATGAAGGTCACCAGCAACACCATGATCACATCCACCAGGTTGATGATGTTGATCTCGGCATTGGGACGCTCGCGCCTTCTCCGTCTTGAACCCCTCACCACTCACACTCCCTCAGCCCCGGCTCTGGCGGAGCTGATATTTGACCAGGATGTTACTGATCATGCTGGAAAGGTTTTCAAGAATTGAAATCATCCGGCTAGACCGGACCACAAACAGGTTATAGGCCGCCGCCGCCGGCATGGCGGCCAAGAGGCCAAAGGCAGTGGTCACCAGAGCCGCGGAAATACCCGGCGCGATCTTATCGATCGTAGCTGTGGTGGATTTGTCCATGTTCTGGAAGACCTCCAGGATCCCCCACACCGTGCCCAACAGGCCCAAGAGGGGGGCAATCGAGGCCACCATCGCTAGAATTGAGAGCCCCCGTTCGAACGACATCTCAATCTCCGTGATAGCCCGTTCCGAGGCGCGTTCGACCCCCTCAACCACCTCGGCGCGGATGACGGCACCATCGGATTCGCGTGGAGCAAGGATATGAATCTCGCGGTAGCAAGCCTGGAAGAGCTTGGCGGCTGGACTGTGTTTCTGGTTGATCACTTGCTGGTAGAGGGCATCCAGATTCCCCCCCAAATGCTCGAAAAGCTGCTGGAAATTAGCAATGTCCCGCTCACACCGGCGAAAGGTCTTGGCCTTAAAGAAGATAATCGCCCACGAGAAGATGGAGGCGATGGTGATCCCAATGGCGATAATCCGCCCGGCCCAACTCGCAGCCATGAAACCATTAATCAGTGTTTCCATGCTTTCCGCTCAGATTCCCTGTTTTCCTTAACCACCCCTCCCTCCACCGGATACTGGCAGGTGAAGGTCATGGGCTCGTGTTCCATCTTCTTAAGGGATCCGCAGGGTTTGCCCTAACTTGATCCCTTTGGGGTCCTCAATGTGATTTAACCTCTGGAGTTCCTCTTGCGAAACCCCAAACTTCTTGGCGATGGTGGAGAGGGTATCGCGTGGACGCACCTCATAGGATTTGCTCCCGGCGGCGCTGGCGACCAATGTCTTCTTCTCCTCCTTCTTCTTGGAGGCGGAGGATTTGGCGGCGGCTGGCTTCGCGGGAGCTGGCGTGGCCGCTGGTGTAGAAGCTGGAGCGGGCTCACTCTTGGCGATAGCCGTGGCGGGTGGATCCTCGACCGTGGTCGAGGAAACCTGGTTGTTGTGATTGGTCTCGGCCGTACCACCCGAACCGTCCTCGCCAAACTCTTCCTTCAAGAGCGAAATGAGGTTCTTGGTCTCGGAGCGCATGCTTTCGAAGGTGCTCCGGAGTTCGTTGACTTCTCTCTGCATGGACTGGGTTTTACGGTTGTTCTCGGCGACTTGACGCTCGAGGCTGTTCAGTTTGGTCTTGTCCACTGTACCGCCTGTGGTGCCGGCGGGAGCGGTCTTGAGATCCGCGTAGTTCTGCCGGAGAGTGGTCACTTCCTCGGCGATGTCACTCTGCTTGAGTGTAACCTCATTGAGACGGTCCTCAAGTTGCAGGACATTAGTTTGTGCGGGCGCCGCCTTAGCGGCTTTGGTGTCATTGCTTTTCTGGTTCAGTGTGTGCAGCTTCCGGTCGAGAATATTGAGGTCCTTTTGGATCCCCTCGATCTGACGGGTATAGCAGCCAGTCAGCAGCAACAGAAACAGCGAGCCGAGAGCCACCGCGCGAAAGCGCGCGGCCATGGCATGTGCGTGGGCGCAGCTCATTTTTAAGTCTCCCCCTTCAAGTGCGCCAACCCCTTCCCGCATTTCCCCAAATGCGCCCCTTAGAAGGTGGCCGGCTATTCTATCGCAACCAAGCAGCGCCCAATTTGACGCTGACCAGAACGATCCCTCCCTTAGAGATCGCTATCGAACCGTTCTACCTCCCGCAACGCCATCTTGTGCAGGCGTGACTCAATCACCGTACGGATATCCCGTCCACGGAAAAGAAAACACTTCACCAATGGAAACGACACAACCAATCCCCAGAAGCCGATCGGCCAATAGCACCACCAGTTCTGAGGATCCACCAGGAAATCCGCCACTCCAAACAGGAGCGCGGAAGCCATGTAGGCCACCAGCAGTTTCATGGTATTGAATTTCATCTCCGCTACACGCCGGGCGCGGAGGTAGTTTTCAGTATTGGCCTCATAAAAAGAGGCGGGCAGGTCAGCCACCTGCGGTTGGGGCTTGGGAGCCGCCTTGAGTGGCGGAGGTGCGGTATAGACCTTCGGCGGAATCCGCTCATAGGGCGGCTTCTCGAAGGACTTCTGGCGGAACAACGGGTCCCCCTGGTCCAAGGCATAAACATCGCGATGGACTTCCTGACTTGAATAGTCAACGGGTGTCGGCAAGGTACTCTCCCCCTTTCCCTGACGCCGGATCATCCGAAAGTTTTGGTGGGTGCCGCCGATACTTCGATGTGTGGAGAACTCAGCCAGCTCCGAAAGTGTGACAACGGCCCCCTAAGCCAGTACCCTTTCAATCCCCTGCAAACCGCCCCGGTTTCTTCCCCAAAAAGAACGAGCAAACCGCCGCGATTTAAGGGGCATACTAGACAGAGGGAAAACGGGTGTCAAGTGATTATTGAGAAGGAATGGGATAAAGGCTGATTTTAGAGTGGGTTAGATCGCTCCCGAAAGACCCTTGAAGAGGGTTTTTAGTAGAGTACCTGTGTCTCTGGATGATCCGCTTCACAAGGGCCCTGCGGCGATATCGTTCCTCAGAGGCCTCCCTATTGGATAGACACCCTCCCAACCTCCCCGTACAATTCGTTGAAAAAAATACTTGCTCCTCTTTACGCCCCGGCGCAAGGAGGGAGTGAGGGACTACCATCTTGATCTCAAAATCTCTAATACCATTCTTTATCTCTGTGATTTCCACCACAACAGCCGTAACCGCTCAAACGACAGGCGAATGGTTGGGGGCCTACCTCAACCAAACCAAGGTGGGGTGGAGTTTTCTCACCATCACCCCCCCCGACACAGCCCCAACCCTGTCTCCTACCGAACTGGAACGCCTGGGGCCCCAGGGAATAGATCAACCCTTCCTGCTCCTATCGGAATCTCAGATAGGTGTGATGGCCTATGGCAAACGTAAGCTGGTCTATTGGAAAACTCTGGCCTACCTGAATGCGGATTACTCACTCTCACGCTTCATCTTCCACATGGAGGGCGATGGAGCCGTGAGTGACTTCTCAGGAAAGGTTCAAGGTACTGTCCTCGAATTTACTATCCAGTCCTCTGGAGATACCCGCAACGAAAAGATCCCGCTCACGAATCCACGGGTATTCCTGGCTGAGACCCTGGCACGTCAGGCCACCGAGGCTCTGGGACGAGGAGAAACAGTCGATGGCGAATACCAGGTCGTGGAACCCCATCAGGTAAGTGTCTCTACCTGGACCATGCGAGTAGAGAGAAAAGAAGATCTTCTGATCGATGACCAGTCCTATAAAACTTACTGTCTCAAGGAGGACACGGGGGGATTCACCACCCAGACATGGGTTACAGACACAGGGCGGGTGGTCAAGGAATGGGCGCCTCTCGCGGATGGGGTGGGATACCTCTCGCTGGTGGAGTCCGAAACCCAAGCCAAGGATCTGGAGTATTCCAATCCTTCGCTTAAAGATGCGCTCCCCACTTCCTCCTCCTCTGAGCCTGACTTGATGTATTCCACCTCGGTGGATGGTGGAATGACGATTCCCTCTCCCACTCAGGTCAAGCGGATGGTCATTGAGCTTTCCAACTTTACGCTCTCCCATCCTTTCCCCTTCAGCGAGTTCCAACGGAACCTAAGTACGGAATCCGAATCCTACACCAACGAGACACCGCTACGCCTTGAGATCCTCCAAGCCAACCCCTCGACGGACAACCAGGTTGCGGAGACAAATCCTCTCCCCGCCCACTTGGGAAAATACCTCCAACCTGAACCGCTGGTACAATCCGACCATCCCGAGATCATCACCCGGGGTAAAGAAATCACCGGTAGTGTGAAAGGCAACTGGGGGAAGGCCCTGGCCATCCAGAGTTGGATGGCGGAACACATCCAACCCGAATTCCGGATCACACTGCCCTCGGCGATCGAGGTTCTGCACACCGGGAAAGGTGATTGCAACGAGCAATCCGCGCTGTTTGCCGCTTTGGCGCGTGCGGCGGGAGTTCCAGTCAGAATCTGCACCGGGCTGGTCTACCAACGGAAAGCCTTCTACTACCATGCCTGGGATGAGATCTTAGTGAATGTGGAACCAGAGCGATGGATTCCCATCGATCCAGTCCTCAAGCAGACAGTTCCAGATGCCACACACATTAAATTCGGCGAGGGAGGGCTTTCGGAGCAGGCCTATATCACCAGGCTGATCGGCAAGATCCGCGCCCATATTCTCGAGTATCAAACGAATGATTCAGATCCAGCAGCTCACTCGCAACTTCGGCCCCAAAACGGCGGTTGATCATCTGAGCCTGACTGTCCAGACGGGTGAGATCTGTGGGTTTCTCGGTCCTAATGGCGCCGGTAAAACCACCACCATCCGCATGATGGTGGGATTATTACGTCCCACCTCGGGGACGGTGGTGTATGGGGGCAGTGGAGAACTAATCCCCCCCACCCCTACCCTCCCCCGCCAGGGGGGAGGGAGTCTTATTAAACCTCCCCCCAGGGGGGGGTGGGTAGGGGTGGGGGGGAAAGCCACCAACATGCTGGACATCCAGCGTGATAGCCTGGCGGCCCGCCGCCGGTTGGGATACATCCCCGATGCCCCCTTTCTGTATGAGAAGCTGACGGGGCGGGAGCATCTCCACTTCGTGGGCGAGATTTACCAGGTTCCCACAGCTCAGTTGGAGGAGGAGACCGAACACTACCTGACTCTGTTCGGGCTCCAGTCCATCGCCGATCAGCCCATCGAGGGATATTCCCATGGGATGCGTCAGAAGGTGGTCATGTCAGCGGCGTTACTTCACCACCCGGATTACCTGATTGTCGATGAGCCGATGGTGGGCTTAGATCCCCGTTCCGCCCGGCTGGTGAAAGACCTTTTTCTCCGGCTGGCACGCGAGAAGAGGACCACCTTGTTCCTGTCGACCCATAGCCTCGATCTAGCGGAGGAGGTCTGTGACCGGATTGGGATCCTCGCCTCGGGCCGGCTGGTGGCCATGGGAACAAAAGAAGAACTGCGTGATCTGATCCAGGGAAAGGAATCCCGGCTGGAGGAAATCTTCCTGGAGCTCACACGCGAGGAGGGTGAAAAAGTGGGAACTTGATTCACTATGCTCTCCACATTGCGGACTACGCGAGTGGCGTGGTATTTTTCCCCCTCGGAAGTGTGGGAAGATTGGGACGAAAGAAGGAATAACCATGTCGGGTCACTCAAAATGGAGCACCATCAAGAGAAGTAAAGCCAAGATTGACGCCAAGCGCGGCAAACTTTTCACCAAGGCAATCAAGGAAATCCAAGTGGCCGCACGCATGGGCGGCGGCGACCGGGAGAGCAATCCACGTTTACGCGCCGCGATTATGTCCGCCAGGGCTATCAACATGCCTCAGGACAACATTGATCGGGCAATTAAAAAGGCGGTGGGTGAACTCGGTGGTGTAGAATATGAGGAGCTCTCCTATGAGGGCTACGGTCCCGGCGGGGTGGCTGTCTATGTAGAGACTTTGACCGATAACCGGAACCGGACGGTCGGCGAGGTCCGTCACCTCTTCAGCAAATATGGTGGGAACATGGGCGAGTCGGGATGCGTGGGCTGGATATTCACCAAACGGGGAATCATCGCGCTCGATCCCGAGAAGGTCAGCGAGGACAAGGCCATCGAGGCCGCCCTGGAGGCTGGGGCGATTGATGTCAACACCGAGGAGGGTGTCATCGAGGTCCTCACCGATCCCTTCCAGGTCGAGGAAGTCCGTGACGCACTGATCAAGGCCGGCATCCCTGTTGAATCCGCCGAGGTCTCTAGAATCCCCCAGAACACGGTCAAACTCGAAGGAAAACACGCCGAGTCCTGCATGAAGATGATCGATCTGTTGGAAGACAATGACGATGTGCAGCATGTCTACACAAACGCCGATCTACCTGATGAATTGATGGAGGAGGCGTAAGACTTATCCTTTCTTCTCACTCCGTGCCAGCCCGATCCGCGCGGCTGTGCGGATCGGTTCGGGCTCGCTGGGTGAATCCAGTTTTGTGTAAATCCGGGCCGCTTCCTGGCGCTTCTCCTGTGAAACCAAATCCTCGGCACAAGCAAGAAGCGCATCCCCCACCCGCTGGCGGATTCCCGCTGGAATCTTGTCCAGGAGTACGTTCTGCAACACCCAAATGGCCAGTTTTCCACGGATCATCCCCAGGGCTCTCGCGGCGGTTTCGCTCACCCGGGGGTCACTGTCAATAAGCTGCGTCTCAAGCGCGGAAACCGCCACACTGTCCCGGCGCCGCCCGAGTGCGTTGATGACACCTACGCGGACAAGACCAGTGGTGGTTTCCAACGCCTTCCGCAATGCCTTTCCCGCTGATATGTCCGTGATCGATTCCAGGGCATGCAAGGCCAAATTGGCCCGTTCCTCGCACTCAAGCAGCTTCGTCAGCACGGGCACTGCCTCGGTGGCATCGAGCAAGGCGATCTGGAAGCAAGCGAAATCCTTGGCCTCGCTTGTCGAGTCACCCTCCAAGAGCGCAATAAGCTGTGCCGCCAGTGCCTTACGTTTCATCGGATTGGGCAATGCCTTCTGAACCGCCCACTCGATATGGGCCAATGGCTCACGGCTTTGACCAAATTGGTAAGACCGGACTGCACCGAAGATCCCCTGGAGGACACTGTCCTCAATAACTGGTTTGGTTTCGTGCTGGTTCATCGGATGACCTCCTGACCACACCGGTGGTCCTTGGCGCTCGGAATCAATGCTCTCCCATCAGAGAGTCCACGGGGCACGCATGGGACGCTTAAGCATCCGTTCGGCATCGGAGTCACCGATGATCCTCTCGGCTTCCGGATCCCAGCGAATCTTCCGGTTGAGGCGGATGGCGATGTCACACAGATGGCTGATGGTATCCACCCGGACAGCGGTATCGATGGGGCTGATCGTTTCCTTCCGGGTTTTAATGCAGTCCACAAAGTTCTGCCAATGATTGCCGCTCTCGTAGAGATGGATTTCATTGGCTCCTATCTCAGAGGTCAATAACGAAGGGGGATCGGCACACAAGCCGGTCCGGTCCACACTCACCCAGCCTTTATCTCCAATAAAGGTGGTACCGTGATCGTTGGGGCCACGATAACCCTCGATCAACGGCCGGACACGGTCGGAGCTGACATAGCGGACTACAACCCCATCCGCATAACGCAAGGTGGTGTCCCAGCTCTCAATGACATCATACAACCCATCGGAGGGGATGGTGCCAGTGCCCTCATACTCCACTGGAGCGCTGTGATCGCTGTCGTGTCCCCATTGGGCGATATCAAAGGGATGCACTCCCCACCCAGCAATATAACCAATGGAATAAGGTGAGATCCAATAGGTCCCACAGGGTTTACAGCGGTCTACGGTGTAAGGAACAGCGGGGGCGGGCCCCAGCCACATGTCGTAATCAAATCCCTCTGGGACCGGTTCTGTCTGGACAGAACCTCCAGCGCCTCCCAGCGTACACCAGACATGCATGGTGTGAAGTTTTCCAATACGGCCATTCCGGACCAGCTCACAGGCATACCGGAAGTTGCGATCGGAACGTTGCTGGGTACCGTATTGGAAAACCGCGCCATATCGGTTGACAACCTCGCGTAAAGTCCGGTCCTGCTCGAAGGAGAGACCGAGCGGTTTTTCGACATAGACATCCTTGCCCGCGCGTACCGCCTCCAGGGCGATGGGGACATGCCAATGATCGGGAGTGGCGATCACCACCGCATCGATATCTTCGCGGGCGAGTAGCTCACGGAAGTCGTTGTACTTGTCGCAGCCTTTGTAGGATCCCTGGCCATACTTTTCCGTGTAGAACTGATCGATGGCCGCCGCGCGTTCCTCGCGTTTGGAACGGAAGGGATCACATACCGCCACGCATTGAGCTGCGGGGAGGTTTTGAAACTCCTGTTGCACCGCCGTGCCACGTCCCCCCACGCCGATGTGGCCCAGGGTGACTCGTTCCGAGGGGGGCGGCGATTGTGCATTCCCAAAAAC
>CAYRBI010000082.1:0-3925 GCA_964422415.1 uncultured bacterium
TGTTAATCGTGAAGCCAAACGAGACTTCCAACCTTTGCCCCAGAACGGTCTTCCGCACTTCCGAGATAGATGGAGAGTTCCAGGCGGTCGAAGCCACCCATCACCGCGCATCGTTGACCAGCGGACACATCCGAGTAGGTTTGTTTGAGTGGCCATTCAGAGCCATCCTCCAGCACTGCCACTACCTGGCCCTCCCGCAGCGAATTGACTACCAAAACATCAAAGTTGGTGATGAGGTTTCCGAAGCGGTCAATGTAGAGAACCATCCCTTCGATCCCATCGGCGGAAAGAGTGGGTTGAGGATATTGGAGCCGGACTGGATCTTTGACCTCGGGTCCGAATTCCTCGACCCTATGGCCACACGCGAGATGGGCGGCCACTGGGGCGAAGACATCACGGCCATGGAAGGTCAGCGAAACTCGCTCCAACATAAACTCCGCCTTCTCGATGGAGTGAATCCGTGCCCCATCCAGAATGGGGGTGAGGGCGCCATTGTCTGGCGCGGTAAAGAACTTCCCGCCTGACTCGGCCACTAACCCTCGCCGTCCCAGACCCACACCGGGATCCACCACCACGACATGGATGCTTCCCGGGGGAAAAAACTGGTAGGAGGTCTCCAACAGGAGACAAGCGGAGAGGATGTTCTGAGCGGGGATTTTATGGCTGAGATCGATGACTTGGGCTTTGGGAGCAATCCCCGCGATGACACCCTTCATCACACCAGCATAACCATCCCGGTTTCCGAAGTCAGTCAGAAGTGAGATCACCTGGTATGGCTCAGACATGTACCTCTTCCAGCACCAAGGAGTCCTTTGTGGGATCGAATCGCAACGCGACCTTCCCCTGGAGGACGGCCAGGAGTTTCTCTCCTGCCATTTCATGCCGCCAACCCTTCAAGATGGGCAGGTTGTTCAGGCGGTTCTGCCTGAATCCAGCCAGCAGTTCTTTCAGATCATGGCTGGTTGCGAGCATCGAGGGAGCGATCCGCGCCTGTTCAGCCTGGATCTGAACCACCGCGCTGAGTAGTTTATAGAGACCATCGTCCTCCTCATCCATATGCGGCTTGGTAGAGGGAGGCAGTTCCACAGGATCCAGTTCGGCGCTGTCGATGCCTTGACGGATCGCATGAAGGATATCAGTCCCGCAACGATTGATTTCGTTAGAGTGTAATCCCCGTTGCCGCCGTAGTTCATCGAGAGTCGAGGGCGCGCCACGGGCGATCGAGAGTAGGACATGATCCGGAACCACCCGGCTGGAGGGATGGTTGCGCGACCGCGCCTCCAGATCCCGCCAATGGGCCAAAGCGCGTAGGACCGACAGACTACGTGAATCCAAGCCATTCCGCCCCTTGATCCGGAGGAAACACTTCTCCGGTGGATGTTTCTTGAAGGTATCCGGATCACTCAAGTGGGAGCATTCCTCATATACCCAGCGCTCACGGCCAGCCGCTTTGAGGCGTTTGGCTAGAGCCTCTCGCAGATCAATCAAGTGAGCCACATCGGATTCGGCATAGTGGAGTTGTTCGGGGTGAAGAGGACGGCGTGACCAATCGGAGAAGGTCTCACCCTTGGGTACCTTCCGTCCCAGGAGCTGGAAAACCAAGCGCCCATACCCGCACTGCGAGCCGAATCCCAGCAGGGAAGCCACGATTTGGGTATCAAAGATGGGACGCGGCAACCGTCCAGATTCCTGGAGGATCAGTTCCATGTCCTGGCTACCGGAGTGGACCACCTTCTCGGTCTCCTCCTCGCACATGATCTCCCAGAGTGGCTCCAGATCCTTGATGGTCTGGCAGTCAATGGCCGCGATCTCGCCATCCGCCCAGACCTGAAAAACTTCCAGGCGGGGGAAATAAGTACGTTCGCGCACAAACTCCGTGTCGAACGCCAGAATGGGGGTTCCGCGATGCCGTGCGCAGTAATCCTGGAGTACACCAGGATCGTCAATGAACATAATCCATCCGTTAAGCCAAGAGTCAGTTAGTTCTCAAGCATACGCGGGCGCGAGGCCCTCCGCCTTGAAAAGCATTTCCCGTACTTGATCCACGCTACGCGCGGTGGTGCGTCCACCATGGACATACATGGCCACAGCTTCCGGTGTGACCTGGGGTGAGCGGACATCATAATTCGTGATGTTCTCACCCAGTGTTTTCCCTGTCACCGTCAGGCAATCCAAGTTCAATAATCCCGGTTTCCCGCGGACGATTGAACCGAGGATCGAGTGAATGCCACCCGCGCGATGAACATCCTGGATGTGATAAATCTTCCCCTCGGGAGTAGGGCTGGGAGCCACTTTGCAGATATTGGGGGACTTGATGGAGAGGCTGTTGATTCTCCCCATGTCATATTCAATGCCAGCCTCGCGTGCGATGGCGAGAATGTGCAGCAGGGTATTCGTCGAGCCTCCCATGGCCATATCGAGAATCATGGCGTTATCAAAAGCTTCGAGGGTACAGATGTCACGGGCTTTGATGTCTTTTTCCAGCAGCTGCATGATCTGCTCAGCCGCGCGTTGATAAAGACGCAGCCTCTCATCGCTGGTGGCCAGAATGGTTCCATTCCCGGGCAGAGCCAGTCCGAGTGCCTCGCTCAGGCAATTCATTGAGTTGGCGGTGAACATACCGGAGCAGGAGCCACAGGTGGGGCAGGCATTAGCCTCAATCCCGAGCAACTCCTCATCCGACACACCTCCGACTTCTTTCTGGCCGACCGCGTAGAAGACATCGATCAAGTCCAACTTGCGTTTCGTTTTCCCAGCGTCATCCACCACGCCGGCCTCCATCGGTCCACCTGAGACAAACAGGGCCGGGATATTACAACGCATGGCCGCCATCATCATGCCCGGTACAATCTTGTCGCAATTGGGGATGCAGATCATCGCGTCGAAGCAGTGCGCATGGATCATGCTCTCCACACAATCCGCGATCAGCTCACGCGAGGGGAGGGAATACTTCATCCCCGCGTGTCCCATGGCGATGCCATCATCGATCCCAATCGTATTGAACACGAAAGGCACCCCGCCGGCGTTCCGGACCGCCTGCCGGATAAACTCTCCAACTGCATTGAGGTGGACATGGCCGGGGATAATATCTACATGTGAATTGACAATCGCAATGAAGGGTTTATCCCAATCTGACTCACGCACTCCCGTGGCACGCAGCAGGCTGCGATGAGGGGCCCGTTCGACCCCCCTCTTGATCATATCCGAACGCATCTCCGGTCCTCCCTGCAAGAATGGTCTAGTATGCGTCTTTCCCGCTCTGGGGGGAAGGCATGGGTTCCACTCAGTCCAGCCAGCACCATACCTCCACTTGATTCACCTCTCGCACTGCCCATCCCGCGGGAATGGTCTCCGGTTCATCCCTGAACCGCTTGAGAATTTCACGCTTATCAGCACCGGTCACGATAAAAAGGAGGCGCTCGAATCTGGCCAGCAGTTCGCGAGTGATGGAGACACGGCCGGGTGGTGTGGAACGTCTGACTGGGATGGCCCAACACCCCGTTTCACGGCGGGCATCTTCCACGCTGAAGAGCGAGGCGGTATGTCCATCGGATCCCAATCCCAAGAGTCCGAGGGGCAAGGTTCCTCCATGGTCAAGGAAGGCTTGAATCTGATCGTGGTAGTCTTGGGCCGCCATCTCCATGGGCAGGTCTGTACTCACCGCGATAAGTTTTTCCGGCGGTATTCCCAACGCAGTAACAAGCCCCTGGGTGTTCCCGAAGTTGCTTTCAGGCGAATCTCTGGGAACCAGACGCTCATCACTCCAGAGTAGATGAAGTTTATCGATGATGGGAACAGGATTCTGAGCTAGATGGCGGAAGGTATCGAGCGGAGTCTTTCCACCTGAAAGCATGATGGCGTAAGGGTGGTTACACATCAAATGAAAATGCGAGGCTAACAAGGCCACCGTTGCTTCGGTTAGTTC
>CAYRBI010000082.1:4025-26074 GCA_964422415.1 uncultured bacterium
GGGCAACCTGAAGGTAAAAAGAAAACCCATTCTCAGTGATACCACCCCGCTAGAGTTTTCCCAATCTTCTGCGCGTCCTTACCGGGGGCGAATTTAAGGATCTGGCGTTCGCCGGCTTGACCCCCTCCTGGGGCCGGCTTGGCTTCAGTCAAAGTGGTTTGTCCTTTCTCCGACAAATTGATTACCACCGGACCGCTCAAGTCGAAGTGTTTCGCCGTGGGTTCGAGTGTCCAGAGCATTGCGGTTTGATCCCAAGAGGGACGGTCCCAGGAGCCAGTCTTCACCACCTCGCCCATGTATACCTCATATCCCATCCACACCGGATTATCAGGTTTAAGGATTTTCTTGAGATCCTCGCCAATGGACAGCACATGTTCCCCGATCTCATACCCGCTCAGATAGATGGGAACCGGCCATAACTGAATAACTTTGCCGAAGGCCGGGACATTCTCCGCTACATTGAACTCGCCATGGTCTGGGTTCGCATAGTTTCCCGCCATCATGGTCAAGAACTCGACCTTCTCGCGGACCAGTTCCACGCCACTTAACTGAATCCCATCACCCTTGTGGTTGGCCGGAGACTCCAGCAATCCCGCCAGGTTGGTGCTGAAACCGGTTGCCACCACCCGGACTGACTTAGCGGGTTGTTCGTTGAGGACCTTGCGCATCAGGACGACGGAGTCCTCAGCGGCACCGGGTTTGAGACCCGCCACCTCGGCGATTCTCTGGGTATACTGCCCCATCGCCAGCCCCTTGGCATCGCAACTGGCACTCACCGGGAGGTTCTCGTAGCCATACCCTTTGGCGATGGCCTTGATCCCTGGAACCGCCCATTCATTGCTGTTGCTGGAGGCTACCATCAGGGCTTTGACCAACCCCTGTTGATCAGCGCGTAACAACATATGCATCGCCAGGGCATCATCGATGTCGTTGCCCATGTCAGTGTCGAAGATAATGCCCGGAATGGGGGCCATGGTGGCTGTTCCTCCTGAAGTGGACTGGTTAGGTTGCCCCTCGGCGCCGTTGACACTCATCGAAAACACCACGGCTGAGAGAAACAATAACTGTTTGAGCATGGTCTGAGTCCTCCGCTGAGAGAGTGTATGGTGGCACAAAGGGGTGAGGAAACGGAGAGGGGGGAATCAGCGACATGACCCCGCTGACAGTACCATCAATTGGGACTCATGCCCTTGACAGTGACAGGTCCGAAGAGAATACATCCCCCAGGCCATTGCCGGCTCAGGTTACCAGCACTATGTGGGCCACGAGTTCATCACCAATCACGCCAACAAGATCGAGGCGCTTAGGGAGGCTTTCAAGGTTTGTGATCAGGGGTGAGGGGGAGAGATCTCATGATAAAGGACTATACGGTCCACTTCAGCGGACACTCTTTGGAGAAGATGAGGGAAAGGGGTATCCTAACTAAGGGATGAAGTTATCCATGCGATTCATACGGGTGAAGTCATCAAGGAATATCCCGAAGATAAACCCTATCCGAGCTGCCTCATATTGTGCGGCAGGAAAGAGTCACCAATTCATGTGGTAATTGGTCTTGATCCGGGTGAGTCAAGGTGTTTTGTTGTGACATCCTACCGGCCAGACCCGGAGATGTGGAATCCAGATTTGAAGACAAGGAGATTAACATGAAATGTATCCTGTGTAAGAGCTGAGAAACTAAACCAGGTTTTACAGCGGTCACACACCAGAAGGACGGAACAGTCCTTGTTATCAAGAATGTCCCCGGAAAGATCTGCTCCCAGTGTGGTGAGTATTACCTTGAAGACTCCGTGGTGGCTGAGCTGGACAAACTCATCGAACAAGCAATCTTGAGAGGAACTGAGGTTGCGATCATCCGTTACGCCGCGTGATGATTCCTCACAAAGGGGGACTTGAGCCATGGAAGGCTCCTTGGTTTCTGAGAATGACAATTCCATGGAGTGTGTTCCTCCCTCCTCCTCCCCGCCGCGAAAATGGGGGCTTGTGTGGATACCCGCGCTGTTCGTGGGATTTGCTCCGTTAAGTTTTCAGGTTCTCGCGGTCACTCCCGTTGGGAATTACTTCCCATCCAGTTTTGTTCCACTTCTGCACGCACTTTCCCTGGTTCTCGCCATCCTGACTGCATTCTCTATTCTCCTATCACTTTGTACTCTCTTGTGCGTGCTTATTTCCCGGAACACCTCCAAGGTCTTTTCCCGCTGCCTGTTGAGCGTGACCCTGGTGGTCTCCATTCAGATAGGTTTCATCGGTAGCACAGAGATACATTTAAGAGCACTCGAACGATTATCCAAGACTGGGATGGATGTCGTCAGTGCGGTGACCGAATTTGAAAGACGATTCGGGTGTCTCCCCGAATCAATTGACGATCTGGTGCCCAGTGTTCTCGCTGAAATTCCCAAAACCGGTTTTCCAGCCTATCCAAATTTTGAGTTTGTCCGTCTCCCAATCTACGGATCAGATATGAAGGGGAACCCCTGGATGCTGACAGTCCATTACACGGGTATGTTTATCTTCCCTCAGTTCATTTACCTGCCAAAGAGGAACTACAACGAGATCGAAATTACGGGTTTTATGGTTGGAGACTGGTTTTACGTGGATGATGAGATTCGTTGGCCCGAAGGTGGGAGGAGTGCACCCAAGAAGCCTCTTGAAAAAGGAGTGTAGCCATTGAGCCACCTTCTCAGCTCCACGGCTACAACATTTTTTCAATAGACTCTAAAACACTTTATCCACTATTGTGCCGGGACGAAAAAGAGCCCCGATACTTTCGTGTCAGCGTTGAAAACTACTTTGGCGTCAATCTTCCCCTTTTCGAACTGGCACTGGATATAGACCACATCATACCCCTGTTCGCGTGAAACTCGTTCACCGTTCGTTTTCTGGAAAGATCCCTGACTTTGGATAAGCGATTGCCAAGCTTCACCGAGCTTCTCAGGAGGCAAGGCCTTTACCATCGTTTCATCAAAATCCTTGACCACATCCACGAAGCTCCCTTTTGTAATCCGGTCCACAATTTGTACGGCCTGTTCCTTGACAGCTGCTTGCCGTTCCGGAGTTTGCGTTTGGGTACAGGAGCTCTGTAGCAGAAGCGCAGCTATGAAAAGCAGTCCGGTCATTCTACCTTGCATCATTTATTCCTCCTTCACCTTAGAGTGCGAATATGATCATCACTATCAGGACCTTCGAGATGATTTCCGCCACAATCAGCGCTGGTATGAACACCGCGATGGCCTTACCACCCCATACATTACAGGCCACTGTGAACCCCCGGTATATGAGAAACACCATCCAGACCACCATCACAATTGAGATGATGATGGCGAAAGCGAAAGCCAACCAAGCAAATGCACCTATTGCAGTGGAAGTCTGGCCAGTGATTACCGCCAACAGAAATTGGCATCCTTCCTTAAAACCTGGAAGAAACACAGCACATGCGGCCAAAAGGTAGGGTGCTCTGGCGAGGGCCTGCGTTCCGAAGACATCGACAGGCCGGATGTGGCTTTTAGACACCAGCAACCCACCCATCCAGAGGAGAATACCCATCGCCAGCCAGTCGATCAGTCCCTCTGCAACCGGCAACCACAGGGGGCTACTCCTGCCAGTATGGAAATCCAGCACACCATCAAAGTGAGAGTTCGTGAGCGAAGCGAGGAGGCCGCTGACTACAATTAGGCCAAGTCCGATCGCCAGGGCAGGGAAGCCAGCCAACATATGAAAAGGATTAAACAGCCACAGTGAGATTCTCCCAGGTTGAGGTGTTAGTGTTTCACAAAGAGTGCTCATTTTGCCGAACCTCCTATGAAAGTGTGTCCCCTGAGGCTGTCCCTCTTGAGCGTTCATCGCAAATGGAACGGTCTTGTGGGACTCCTGTATTCTGCTTTGACCGGGATTCAAGCGTCTGAACTCTCCCGATCAGCGCATCGAGCCGGTTCCGTACCGTGGGATAGGACACTCCATACTGCTTGGCCAGATCTTTCAAGCTTCCGCTGGACTTCACGAAGTTCAGAACAAATTCCTGGTCTTCAGGGGAGAGTTTCGATAGCACCGGCAGTTCGAAGGTTCCCTCGACAAGAGTCTCGCATCGGGGACATGCGAGCCTCTTGGGAGTCAGATCGTAACCGCAAGAGGGACAGATGGTTGGTAACTTGTTCTCATCAGTCATTTGGATATATCCAATCTCTACTCAGTAATCTTAATAGATCTATGAATAAAGTCAATCCATGCTGATGTAAAAGAAAATATGGCCTCAACTTATACCAATATGGGGGCCTCAAGGAGCCTTGGCTGTTTGCTTCCATCGAGATGGCACGCGTATTCAATTGTCTCTGGACAATTGAATCTGGGATTGTGTTTGAGTCTTGGGAGGGGCTGGTAAGGAGAACTGGGATGGATATCACGCTGGAATGAGATTCCTTTCTCATTCCTTCCCATTCCACCCCGGCGCGAGAAAGGATTCACCGCGAGAAAGGATTCTTGCGCCAGCGATTAAGATCCATGGGGGCAGTATCTTGTTAGCACGACAGGGAGAACTTACAGGTTTCTGCTTAAAAAGGAGTCTTGAACCGGCTTGTATAGGCCGGTCTAGCGCACCAACCTTAACACCGCCATCGCCACCCCCTCCTTCACCGGCGGTCCCAGGACCACCAAAGACTGATCCGGACTGAAGGGGCGGCGGACTTTACCACCGACTTGAGTGAGCGGGACATCCTGCTTACCCGTTTCACGCTTGAGCCAGGTGGCCTGAAGGAACTTCTTCTCCCCCTTTTCCTCAAGGCGGAAGGAAAAGGCCAGGTTCGAGTTGAAATCCACTTGAAGCGATGCGGTGGCTGAGACTGGCAGGGTGGCATCCTTCACCAGATTGAAAGCACGGAACTTGGATTTCTTGGCGAGTTTCTCGAGGGCAGCGCGAGCTGACTCGATTTCCTTGGGAACTACTAGATCTTTCCCCACTCCTTCGGAAGCGATTGCAAACCGGACCGACCAATGCGTGGCGGCTTTCTCCTCTCCGCAAGCCGGGAAGGAGATCCACAACAGACAAAAGGCGGGCAGAAGAAGGAATACTCTTCTCATTGTGTACGCGGCAGTGTGGCTCCAGTGGCGTTCTTGACCTGATCTTCTGAGTAGAAGTACACCAACGCGGTCTTACTGTCCTCGTCCTCGATGGTTACCGCGTTCCAACCCTCCGCGAGTTCGACTGAGACCGGCTCATCGATGACCTCATCCGTCTTGAAAAAGTCGGGTCCAAATGGATCCTCGGAATTTGGGGAGGTAGCCAACGAACGGGTTCCCCCGCTATCGGCGACATTGGAAGCGGGGGCTGGAGTTTGGTCATTCGCTGGATACAGCGCCAGCCCCACCACCAGAATCACCGCTGCGGTTATCACCGTGATGGGTACCCACCTGAAGGGCGACTCAAAGAGTGAATAAAAGTGGTCCAGCCAGCTGGCCCGCCGGGGTTGGGTCCGGGCGGCACGCGCCACCCAGGTGGCCAGATCAGCCGGTGCCTTTAGGTCTTTTGGGGGACTATAAGTGCGGCGGATCAAATCGCCCAGACGGTCTGTTCCTTCCCCTCGTTCAACCGGAGTTGTCATGGCGCCGTTCCTCCTTTCTCAAATCCCCTCACCAAGGATGGGTCTGAGCATTTCTTGCATTCGTTTGCGTGCGTAATGGAGCCGTGACATCACGGTTCCAATGTTAACGTCCGTGGCCTCGGCGATCTCCTCATAAGAGAGCCCCTCGACCTCTCTCAGAAGAAGCGTGGTCCGGTGCTTATCCGGAAGTGACTCCATTGCCTCCCGGACCTTCATCTCGAGTTCCAAATCCGCGCTGGCCTCATCTGGGGCGATTCCTTGCGGGTCGGCAAGCTCCATGGGAGCCTCGCCCGCTTCCTCCCGCTCCTCCAGGACCTGATCCAGCGAGAATTCGTGCTTCCGTCGCGCCTTCTTGCGGCGGGTATCGTGGCAGAGATTTACCACGATCCGGTACAGCCAGGTGAAGAAGGCCGACTTTCCGGCGAACCGGCCCACCGATTGGTGCACCCGGAGGAAGGCTTCCTGGGTGACATCCAGAGCGTCTTCTGGATCTTGTAAAAGACCATAGGCCAGCCGGTAGATCCGGTCCTGGTAGCATCGCACCACTTCTTCGAGGGCTTTCGTATCTCCCTCTTTAAGGCGGTTGACCCATTCCTGGTCCCGGGCCTGAACGGAGAGCCCTCCTTCCGGTTTTGACGTAATTGAGTTCCGGTTATTCAAAGAATTTTCAGCCCATCTCCAAGTACCCGTTAGTAGGTATTCTTTGGGAACAGAACCACGGGAATGGTCTGGAGGATGATCTTAATATCCGTCAATATCGACCAGTTTTCCATATAGGTGATGTCCATCCGGACCATCTCATCAAAACTTACCGCGTTCCGGCCGCTGACTTGCCAAAGGCCGGTGATGCCTGGTTTGGCGCTCATGCGCGGCATGTGTTGTTCACGGTACATGGCGACCTCATAAGGAACCGGGGGACGTGGTCCTACGATGCTCATGTCTCCCTTGATTACATTGAGCAGCTGCGGCAATTCATCGATGCTGTATCTCCGGATGATGCGTCCCACACGAGTAATGCGCGGGTCTTCTTTCTCTTTGAACACCCGCTTACCCGTGACCGGGTCGACCTCGCCCTTTCCTTCTTGGATGACCCTCCGCATGAATTCTTCATGACGCGAGGTGTCAGTGTCGATACGCATCGAGCGGAATTTGTACATGGGAAATGGACGGAAATCGCGTCCCATCCGGGTTTGCCTGAACAGGATAGGACCGGGTGTGTCAAGTTTGATGAGCAACGCCACGATCAGCAGCGGGATGGCGAGGACGACTAAAGCCGTAACCGCTACCATGAGATCGAGGATCCGTTTGACAGTGCCAGTCGCGCCACGGATCGGATCGACGAACAGTTCCAGGAGTGGGACATACCGCAACCGGGTGATGTCCACCTTCTTGGGGCGTAGTCCGAGTAGATCAGGTACGACCTTGAAACTGACTTGCCATCCCGTCTTCATCAAGATTGGGAGGAGGTCCTTCTGGCTGAGGTTCCTGGCAGCCACGAAAACCTCGCGCGCGCCGGTCTTCTTGATCAGGTTGGGCAGCTCGGCTAACCGTTGCGCGGCATCTACTCCATCGCCTGTCAATGATACTTGTTGCACGATCCGGTAGCCGATCGTGGGATCGCGTGAGAGTTCTCCCTTGAGCATGTCCGCGATGGGGCCATCTCCCAAGAGGACCACCGGGGTTAAGTTGATTCCACGGAGACGTACCCTCTTCTGCAAGATTCGCAAGATCACACGGAAGGTGATACATCCGGCCAGGCAGATGATCCAATCTACCGGGAACACCCTCCGGCCAGGCACAAAACGTTCCTCGCCGGTACTACCGCTTGCTGAGAAAGCCAGAACAATCAAGAGGATGGAGCCGATGGTGATCGACCGGAAGGTCTCGATGACATCCTCGAGGATGGAGATCTCTCCTTCCAGACGGTAGCCCTCGAGACGGCTCATGATCAGGAACCGGATAAAGGGGAGAGGGATGAGAATCGTGCCAATGTATGGGAAGAAATCGATCCACATGGGCGCGGGCATACCCTTCCACCAAAAGGGGATGCCATGGACTTCCGGGTTCCCCTTCTCAAATCCCGCCAGCCACTGAATGTCCTCAAGTCCGAAGGTCTCATGAACCAGGATGAAGGCGAGGATGAAACTGAAGAAGAAGATAAACAGATCGCCCCCAACGACAAACGCTTTGACCCAGAGACGATAAGATTTTCTGTGCTGCTCGGTCATGGAACTCCGTATCTTCGCGGACCGGTCTTCTTCCGGCATGGTTGAACCGCGATTCTCAAGGAGGGAATTGTAGACACAATGGGACGCTAATGAAGGGTTCTGTGGAAGATCGTGTGGTAAAGGGAGCTCCAGGATCTAGACAGAAGTGGAAAAGGTGGATTATGGTTCCAGTGAGCGGGGAGCGGATAGCTCAATCGGTAGAGCAGCGGCCTTTTAAGCCGTTGGTTCTGGGTTCAAGTCCCAGTCCGCTCACCATTCCCAAGTCCTTGTGAGCATTCAACTTACCGAACCTATTACCCCTTCGGTAAAAACTGCCCTCAATATCCCGCCTGCAATTGTTGTGCAATCTACACCCTTCCTTGCGCAAAGGAACCACCCGGGGTGTGTCAATCACTAATTGAAGAGGATTCTGCACAAAGGAACCCCCGGTTTCTACTAAATCATTCATAATATCCCCTTGACATCCCCCTGAAGAGGTATATTCTACGAATCAATTAGTCTATATCTGGTCCTTCCAGGAGGTCAGCCATGGCGCGTCCGGTCTCACGCTACCCCACCGAACTCGAACTCGAAATCCTCAAGATTCTCTGGCGCGAGGGGGAGGGCACGGTCCGCGAGGTTCAGGAAGCCCTCATCCCCTTCCGCCAACTGGCTTACACCTCGGTCATGACCATCATGGACATCATGTTCAAGAAGGGGTACCTGCGGCGCAAGAAGGTTGGTAAGGGCTACAACTACATTCCACGTGTCACCGAGGAGAAAACCACGCGTGGAATGCTCTCCGACCTGGTGGACCGCGCTTTCGAGGGGTCGGCGCGAAGCGTGATGCTCAATCTTCTCGAAACTCGTGATATGAACTCGAAGGAACTGTCTGAACTGCGCTCCCTGCTCGATCGTAAGATCAAGGAGACCACCTCATGAACCCCCTCGACTTGTTGGATTCTCCAGTGTGCCTTCGTCTGGCTCTCGCCCTGGCACATTTCCTCTGGCAGGGAGTGGTGATCACCCTTTTTGCGGTTGTAATGGTATCGGTCCTCGGACGCAAGTCCTCCCGTGTACGGTATGGGATCTACATGGGGAGTCTGGTGGTCATGGCCCTGACCGTGGGGAGAACTTATTGTGTGATCGAGCCGGAACCTGCAACCACATTGTCATCCATCCTGACCACAGATGAATCTCCTTCACCAACTAATGTTCCTAATCTTCCACCAACTGGATCGGCTGAACCCGCCTCAACGAATACATTGACTGCTCCCGAACCAGTATTACCGGCATTTCGATTTAACGAATACAAAGTCATCTCTCACTTCGATTGGCAACGCTGGGCGCCGTGCGGTGTAGCACTCTATCTGTTGGGTTTCCTGCTGATGACCCTTCGTCTTGTGTTGGGGTTGTGTGGCGGGAAGCGTCTCCGCAAACAGTCAACTCCAGTGGAGGACATCCATCTCCTCACCGCTCTGCAGCGTCAGGCGCAAGCACTCGGACTGAAGATTCAGCCGGCGCTGCTCTATTGTGCGAAGGTCACAGTTCCCACCGTCGTCGGGGTGATTCGTCCGGCGATCCTCTTGCCGCTTTCCTTAGCCAGCGGGTTCACCCTTGAGCAGGTCGAGATGTTGCTCTGCCACGAACTCGCACACATCCGCCGTTGGGATCCCTTCTGGAATGTGGTCCAACGCACCATCGAGGCGTTGCTCTTCTTCCATCCCGCTATGTGGTTCATCTCACGGCGTATACGCCTGGAGCGTGAGAATTGCTGTGATGACCTGGTCCTTCAGTCCGGCGGATCTCCACTCACCTATGCCGCCTCATTGCTTGATGCCGCGCAAAGATCCCTTTCGCCATCGACTGTGGTTATGCTCGCATCGGTTGGACTGGAGGCTACGGGAGGAAACTCGCAGATACGATCCAGAGTGTTGAGGTTGGTGGGGAAGAAAGAGGAGGTAAGGCTGCGGAGACCGTCATTGATTCTATTGCCGTTAGTTCTAGCCGTGTTATTTGTGGTTATATCGTCTCTAGGGAAAGACAATTTCGGCATTATTGATGTCACTGTGAGAGACGAGAAAGCAAGGACTGTATTGGTTGAGAAATATAATCCACAAGTGGGACGATATGTACCACAAAGTAATCCGTCTACTCTTGCTGGAGGCAATGGCCACTTTCACTCTGATCATTTTGGACCGGGAAAGTACCGTCTTTGGACGTGTACAGCCTTCGAGTTATTGGTGCAAGATGGAAACAGGTCCAGAGCTGTATCTCCCACCTATGGAGTTCGAGTTGAAGTACAGCCAGGAGAAACTACCGAGGTTAAAATTGGCGGTGGTGGGCGGCGTGTGATTGGCCGGTTGCTCCCCCAAGCTAATTCCGAAGGGAAAACATTTGTACCACTCTCTCTCTTACTCCGTGATTTCATATCGGAGGAGAAGGCTGAAGATGGTCTGAGCGCCTCGATTCTGGTGATGGAAATACGTGAGGATGGCACCTTTGAAATCCCTGATGTTATGCCGGGTGATTATAGGACACAACTGGCGGCATTTGATTCGAAATATATTCCGGCCATGCGGTTTGTATCTTCTACTCCCAATCATTTCACTATTCCATCCGCTACGAATGGACGTGAGGATGAACCATTTAACCTCGGAGACATCGAAGTAGAGTTAATGGATGATCCTGCTTCGACTGGATTCTCACGGGAATTTTCCGATTATGAAAGTTTCCGTAAGCGTACTATCATTTATGATTATACCATCCCCGGTGCTTGGCCCCTGCCTTTACCTTCAGAACTGTCTCCTGACACTTTTTATTCTGGTAGTTTTATGTTTCGGGTTGCCGATCCATTTTCTATAAAACCTCAGACCGGAAGTGTAGAAGGTTATGTAATGATCGGGAAGCAACCTGCGGCAAATGTTTTGGTTACTACCTTTTCCGGTTATCCGCCCTCTGAGCCTACTCGACCCGATGGGTACTTCAGAATCGACGGCCTGTTCCCGGGAAAATATCGAATAAAGCGTATGGTGAATTTGACAGTCCATGACTATGATGGCGTGAAAACAATGGTAGATGGTACACATGGTGTTCCAGTCGAGATCCGCGCTGGAGAGACTGAAGAAATAACAATTGGAGGTAAAGGACGGAGGATAGTTGGACGATTGCTCTTTGAAGGAAATACTGATGGTAGACAGGTTGATTATCAATCGATTAGTCAACGTGATCTTATCCTTGAGCAGGATGATAACAATGGATTTGAGCCATACAGACTGCTAATGGATATTCATGACGATGGGACCTTCGAGATTCCAGATGTTGAGAGTGGTACCTATAAAATATTACTCTCCTGCAATTTCAGATATGGTGAATCTGGCCAATACAGCCGACGTATTGTGACAGCTCCACGATTCTTCTACATCCCAGACGCCATTCCTGGACACGAGGACGGACCTTTTGATGTAGGCGTGGTCAAACTACGATTGGGAGGAAGTCTTGGACTTCCCCCCTTTCTCCAGTTTTGCATGGTGGCGGAGGAAGGAGACAATGGTGAAATTGATGATTTCCCCCTGGTTGAAGAAAATGGCAGGGATATCTCAACTCTCCCTCTCCTGAAGTATATCCTTTTTACTGAATCCAACATCCAATCCGCTGATGTACAAAGCGCTAGTGATGATACACATTCAGTCATCCATATTATCCTTAATACTGATTCCATCGAACAATTATCAGTGTTCTCATTAAGTGTAAAGGAGCTTAAACTAGCGGTCATTATTAATGGTGAGATTCTTGCGGTGTCAACGATCAAGTCGATAATCAAATCTGGTGGACTATTTATCCGGAGCAACGTCAATCCTATTGAGGCCAGAAAGCTCGTGGCCATGTTGAATTATTTGCCGAACCATGAACCCACTTCACGGCCATTCCCTACTCCAACCAAAAGTGACGGTAGAAGAACAGGTCAAAGCACGGGTAGTGTTCATGGCCGTTTGATGATTGGGAAGGAGCCACAACCGAATGCAAAGATATATATTAAACGTTATTATCCGAATGAAGAACAGGACACGCTTGATTGGCCACACACACTCATCACTGACTCGGAGGGTTATTTCCAGACTGATCATATAGCGCCTGGAAAATATGGGTTTACACGTTACGCGGAATATAAAGTAAAAGGTGGAATTACTTCTGGTTCTATGTATAGGAAGGGTGTAACCATCGCATCTGGAGTCCGTGTTGAGGTACGCCAGGGGGAAACCACTGAGGTCAAGATGGGTGGTGAGGGACGGTGTATCACAGGACGTCTGGTATCCGAATCCAATGCTCCTGGAGAAATAGTCTCGCCATTGTCTCTTTCCCCCCGATATTTTATCTTGCTCGAAGATAGAAGCGATGGATTTATGGGGCATACTTTGGTAATGAATATACGTGAGGATGGAACCTTCGAGATGTCCGATGTCACACCGGGCGAATACACTACTCGTTTTGAAATGAATAATCCATTGAATATACTACCATATCGTTATGTGGACGCATCTCCCAGCAGTTTTGTCATTCCACCACCAGATCCCGGCCATGAAGATGAACCCTACGATGTGGGTACAATTAATGTTCGCCTAGTAAAGGAACCACCGGGGATTGATAAATCTGAGTAGAAACCTGGATGTGGCAGTGTACGCGGACAGGTGATCAATACTGTCACAGGAGATCCTATCAAAGGCGCTTTCGTCACGATCGATCATTCCGGTGACGCTGGTGGTGCGAACCTGGAACGCTTCCAAGCGGATGGAATCTCTGCGGCTGTAGAGACAGATTCCAATGGCGTTTTCGCTTTGACTGAGGTTGCCCTTAATGAGGAGCATCCTTTCTATGTGACACATCCTGGTTACATCAGATATTCGACGATTATCTCGTTGCCCGAGATCCCGGGCGAGAGGATCCACAATGTGTTTCTCCGACCTGGAGGCTGGCTAGGCGACGGCATTGTCGACACAAACCGGAAGCCGGTATCCGGTCCTTTTGGTCTTCGTCTCACTGCCTCGGACGGAAGGGTGTTCTTGCCTCCTCGTGAAGACTGGCCAGCATTCGCTTTTCGGACTGAGAAAACCGGCATGGATGGACATTTCCGCATTGGTGAGTTGGATGATGGGGCCTTCACTCTGGAAGCTTACAGGCAAACGAGCCCATCGCAGGTTGATTTCTATGGCTCCGTTTCCGATGTCAAAGTCCAAGCAGGGGCTACCGCCGATATCCAGATCTCTCCTATTGTTACAAGTGGCACCATCGAGGTCCAATTAAAGACCTCCGGTACACCCACATTCCCCCCCTTTACGGTCATCTCACGCAACATGGACCTGATCGAGCTCGCTGGCGGACCTTTCCACCCCGAAGATGAGCGATTGGGGAGAATCCTTTCTGGCTCACTCTCCAGGCTCTCATTTAATTCAGAGGGTAAATCCGTGTTCGGTGAATTTCCGCCAGGAGAGTATGCCGTCTTTACAATGAGGAACACCCCGGCAGGCGAGGGAACTGCCTCCGGTGCAGTCTCCATCGAAGGCCGACGGATTGAGGTAAAGGCGGGGAGTGTCACAAATGTCCGGTGTGAGGAGAGCCAATAGCCTTGTACGCCGTTGGTTCTGGGTTCAAGTCCCAGTCCGCTCACCATTGATATTGCTGGACTTACGCCACCAACAATCCCTTCCAGGTGTAGACATTCCCCAGCTGTCCTATCCCACAAAACTCAAATGAGTCGAAGGTGCTTGGGATTTCCTCTTCCATGCCATCGCCCTTGAGTCTTCGTCACATGAGGAAACATGAATCCTCCACGGGCATTCATGAGATCCCTGGAGAAGTTTCCGGTTTCGGCTCAGAGGGGTGGTGTGTTTTTATTTAAATTTCCGGTGACAATCTGTAATTCAACCATTAACATTCTTAAATTCTAGCCAGACAAGCATTGGTAGTGGATAAAGTACATTCGAGGGTATGTCACTTCCATCCCTTCCCTGTGGAGTCGAGCTAATGGTGGGTACACCAGTGAGGAGACAGTCAGGATGGTTTTAGAGCTCATACGTAATGTAGCCCTTCTGGTGGCCTTGGTTGTGGGACTACAGAATCTAGCTCGTCGAACAGAAGGACGTCCCTGGCTCTATGGGCTGGTGACCGGACTCTTGTTTGGGTGTGCCGGGATAGTGGGAATGATGACGCCGTTGCATTTTTCGCCCGGGGTCATCTACGACGGCCGTTCGATTGTCTTGAGCTTGGCGGGGTTATTTGGCAATCCACTCGCGGCGATGATTGCGGCGGTGATGTGCTGTGTGTACCGTGTGCACCTGGGCGGAGCCGGTATGTGGGCGGGTGTGGCGACGATTGTAGAGTCAGCCGCCCTGGGAACGATCCTCTTTTATCTACGGCGGCGCGATGAGGCCTGGGTCAATCTATTACGGCTGTGGGCCTTCGCATTACTTGTGCATGTGCTCATGATGGCAGCGCAATTGCTCATCCCGGGCAAGGGTTGGGATGTCTTGTACCGTGTCGGTCCAGGTGTGCTTATCTTTTACCCCCTCGGTTTCTTGTTGATCGCACAAGTTTGTCTGGATGGGGAGCGTGGCCGTAGGACAGCTGCGGCGTTGCGTGCGAGTGAACGGAATTACCGGGAACTGGTGGAGAATGCCAATAGTTTCATTCTCCGTATGGACACCACCGGAAAAATCACCTTTATCAATGAATATGCGTCACGTTTCCTTGGCTTTTCCCGTGAGGAAATTGTTGGTAAGAATGCCCTGGGAACCATCCTTCCGGAGAAGGATTCTCAAGGCAAAGATCTTTCTAACATAATTTCAAACATTGTGACTCATCCGGAATTGTACCGGACGAATGAGAATGAAAACATGTGTAAGGACGGGACGCGGATTTGCGTAGCCTGGTCGAATACTCTTATCCGTGATGATCATGGCCTTTGCGTAGAGATTCTCTGTGTCGGGAATGATATCACCCAGCGAATGCGGGCGGAGGAGGCTCTGAAGGAAAGCGAGGCACGCTGGCAATATGCTTTAGAGGGTGCTGGCGACGGTGTCTGGGATTGGCATGTGCCAACCAATAAGGTGTTTTTTTCCCGGCGCTGGAAGGAGATGCTGGGATACGAGGAGGAGGAAATCGGGGATTTGTTGGACGAGTGGAAAAGGCGTGTTCATCTGGATGATCTAGATGGTTGTTTGACGCAACTGAACCAGCACTTGCAAGGTGAAACGCAATATTATCAATGTGAGTATAGGTTGTTGTGCAAGAACGGGACCTACAAATGGATACTTGATCGAGGAAAGGTTTTTGAGAGAGACGAGGAGGGGGTGCCGTTACGAGTTATTGGCACTCATTGTGACGTTTCGCTACGAAAGAATGCTGAGCTGGAACGGGAGAAACTTGAGGAGCAATTATTGCAGTCGCGGAAGATGGAGGCAGTCGGCCAATTGGCGGGTGGGATTGCGCATGACTTTAACAACCTGCTGCAGATCATCCTGGGGAATATTGACGTGGCGCAGAGTGAGCTGGGGCATGGCATTATGAATGAGGAGGCACTGGCGGCGATACATAAGGCTGCGGAAAGCGCGGCGGATCTGACCCACCAACTGTTGGCTTTCAGCCGCCGTCAGGTTATCCAGTTGACCCCGCTTGATCTTAATGATCTGATTCAGGGCATGTTAAAGATGGTCCGGCGGATCATTGGCGAGCACATTGAACTGTACTTCATGCCAGGCCAGAGACTGGGAACAGTTCTGGCGGACAAGGGGCAACTTGAACAGATTATGATGAATCTGTGTGTGAATGCGCATGACGCCATGTCCAAGGGTGGTGTGCTGACCATTAAAACAGAAAATGTCACCCTAGATGATGTATATTGTAGTGAGCATCCATGGGCGTTGGAGGGCCGGTATGTGATGTTGAGCATGTTTGACACCGGTGTTGGCATGGATGAAGAGACACGCTCACATATCTTTGAGCCTTTTTTCACCACCAAGGAAATGGGACATGGAACGGGGCTCGGGCTGGCGACAGTCTATGGCATTGTAAAGCACCACAATGGTTTGATCGATGTCAAAAGTGCGCCAGGTAAAGGATCGGAATTTAAAGTCTACCTGCCAGTTGTCGATCAGCCAGTGGTGGCGGAAGAGAAAAAAACCGAAATATGTGCGATGGGTGGAACCGAGATGATCTTGGTGGCCGAGGACGAGGAATTAGTGCGGGAACTGGTGGTACGGCTATTAGAAAATGCGGGTTACACCATTTTCCAAGCCGTTGATGGTGAAGAGGCGGTGCGCATATTTGAGGAACATGCGGATGAGATTGATATGGCCATTCTTGATGTCATGATGCCCAAGCTGGGGGGACGTGAAGCCATGGACCGTATTTATGCCAAACATCCTCGCACACGTTTCTTGTTCAGCAGCGGGTACAGTGAGGATGCTATTCACACCGATTTTGTCATCCAGGAGAGATTGCATCTCATTGCGAAGCCGTATCATCGGGATGATCTCTTGCGGGCTGTACGTGAGGTTCTTGATACTCCTGTAACGTCATGATTCCAATCAAAATTAAATTACTATGTCTTCTTCTTGCTATTAACATTACATTATCAATACGGGATAGACTGAGGAGAATGATCTTTGGCGGCGCCTTGGGAGGAAATAAAAATGTCCTTTAGTCGTCATCTGGTATTTGGTGTAGTGAGTGCTTTAATACTTCTTCTGATAAGTGTCCCTTCTCAAAGCGAGGATCGTCCCTTATTTGCCTCCGAGCTTCGATCAGACATCTCCTCCGTACTGGGAAGGTCTCTTCTTCCCATCGAGGATATTCTGCCATCGCTTCCACCCAATGTCCTGAATCCTCCCAGCTTATGTGTTGGATTTTTGAAAACAGAGTCAAGTGACTCCTTGTATTGGGGGGGGACGATTGGGACCATTCTGCGTTGGAAAATCACTTATACCCCTCATGTCTTACTGTTATCCATGCCCGTCTCGGCCACTGACTTCCGTTATGATCTCTGTGCGCCGGGAGAGAAATGGGAACGGTTGGGTGAGGATTTGGATAGTCTAGCCCGGGCGTATGATGTCTATGGGATACGTCATGCGTTGACCGGAAATGTGAAAATCAGCGAGGCCTCCTTCCAACTTGATCTTCATTTATGGGAGCTTCCCTCCCGTAAGGAAGAAAAAGTGTTCGAGTACCATGGGCTCTTAGCGGTTCTCCCGCGTACCTTGAGTGAGGCATCGCTTGCGATTTTAGAGGCGGTGGGGGTGACCCTAGCTGACGACTCCAAAAAATATGTCTCCGCATTAACGCCGGACACTTATGAGCAACTGAGGAAATTCGTAGAGGTATGGACCGCCGCGGATCAGGGGCAAGAGGAAGGCGTATATGAGGTACGGGAAGCGTTGTGGAATGATGCCAGGAATTTGCCGATGTTATCGTTGCCGTATTGCCATTCTCTTGCGGATCACCAGCCGGAGTTAGCCGGGGATTATGTTGTCCGCTTGAGAGGAATTTTGGAGCGGTTTCCTGATCACACTGGAGTGCAGGGGGTCGTGGCTAAATTTCTTCCCACCGAAGACAATCCCCAGATTTCAAAAGAGAAGTTGGAATTACGCAGATTGGCGGCGCTGGAAAGTCCCATGGATGCCCAAGCTCTGGGGGCCTTGGCGGAAGGATTGTATGAGGAAGAACGTAATTTGTTGGATTCGGTCTCGGTGATTACCGCGGCGCTGGAGAGATTCCCCCGGAATTACCGGTTCTGGTGGAGCCTGGCATATATCTTGAACCGGGCCGCGGCCGATACGCGTGGTTCGAGCATGTACGGTGATATTAATCCAGATGATCGTGAACAATTCCCGTTGCTCAATGCCAAGGCGGCGTTGGCTGTCGAAAGAGGTCTCCAAATCAATCCCAACTCGGTGGGACTCTGGCACATGAGGATGAGGGTAATTGGGATCGAGATGGGAGCCAATCAGGAGTTCATGGAGGCTTTTGACCGTGTTATCCAAATAGATCCACAATACCAAGCCGCATATCGTACGGCATTTAATTATATTGGCTCGGAATGGGGCGGGACAATTCAAGACCAGATTAAAGTCATTCAAGCGGTGGTTCGTAACATCCCTCAGGATGAGTGGTTGTTGAGCCGTTTGATCCACCAAACAAACAGTGATATTGAGGAGATCGAGGAAACCCCCGGTCAATCAGCTCAAGACCTTGTCCACTGGGTGAAAGAGCTTCGAGAACCAGCGGTGTTGCTTGGGGTCAAGATGAAATCCATGAATTACCTCTTGTACTGTTACCGCATGTTTCTCAGAATGGGAGACCGGGAGAATGGTGTGGCGGTATTTAACACAATGTATAAATCATTCCGGGAGGGCCGGCACACGATCGGACCGAGAGAACTACACCGTGTCGAGGAGCTTCTCTCCCTGGGTGATCCGGTTGCAGCGTCCACGACATTGAGTCTCATGGATCAACGTCTCTCTCCGAAAATCCGTCCCTGTGAAGATGATATGATTTCTTTGTACGCGTTGGTTTCAGCTCGTCAAGGAAAACTTGATGACTCTCTGCGGCGGCTCACGGAACGGATTCATGCCTCTCCGGAAAACCAGTTTTCGCGGCTCCGGTACCTTGAATTAGGAGTGGATTTTCCTCTCGATCCGCAAGTGCGATCCGAGTGCGTGGCGGATTTGTGTCCATCGGCCTCACATGAGGTGGACTACCGGGCCAAGTATGGAAGATATGACCGCATGGTTCCACCTGATCCTGACTCTCCCCGTATCAAGGGGCTAACCGGAGATTATCTGAAAATTCTTGCGAGCGGCCATGTGGCCATGGCGGAAAAGGACCCCAATAAAGCGTTGAACTATTATCTGCAGGCGGCATTTGTCTCCAAACACATCAATAACACTTCCTTGGATGCGCCCTTCCCATCTTATTTCGTTCATGTATGGCGGACCTACCGGACTCTCGCTCAGGAGCAGTAATGAAAATGAGGTGTGGTTTTAATCACGCTTTTGAATGATCACCCCACGCTCCTCGAGGGTTTTCCGGATGTCCTGGAAGGTGGGATCATTCCATGTACGGCTGGAAATATACAAATCCTTGAGCATGGGCAGATCTAGCAAGGGAGTATAGTCTTTCACCTCTGTTCCGTATACTTGTAGATTATTGAGTTTCTTTAAGGCCCGGATGGGGTTCAGGTCTTTGATAGGATTCTTCTGCATTGATAGAATGGTTAAGTCGGTCAGGCCTGAGATTGGAGTGAGATCAGTGATTTGGTTCTCAGGGATAGTCAAATATTTCAACTTCGAGAGACAACTCAAGGGACTTAAGTCTTTAATACCGTTTCCCTCTAAATAGAGGTTTGTCAGTCCCGTGAGGTCACGTAGCGGTGAGAGATCACTAAAGCCGCATTCATTTAAATTGAGGGTATTCACATTCCGGAGTTTACTGACGGTGGTGGGGTCAAGATGAGGGCAATCGAACATTTCCACACAATCCACATCCATTTCCGCGAGTGGGCTCAAATCCCGGAGATTATTCATGTAATAAAGCGAGATTTGGTAAAGACCCGTACAGTTCTGGATTCCCTCCAGCGATTTTACATCAATCTTGTTGGACCGGTTATGAAGCTCCCGGATCTCCTTTAAGTCCGATGGTTTTAGATCACCTTCATATTTCTTGATGGTCATCCGTAATAATTTCTCGAGACCCTCATCATAAATGAGCCGGTTGACCATGGTGGCGGGAATCTGGAAGACACCTCCATCTCTTTCAATTCTGATTTTTCGCTTTAAAAGATTGGGAATCTGTCCGCCGATCATGGTATCCGTGAGTGAGGGCATTCCGCGCAGTGTTAGGATTTCCAATATGGATAGCACATCGAGAGATGAAATATCGAGTGTGGGATTTCCAGACAAGTTGAGTTCTTTCAGTTTGAATAACACAGCCAATGGTGTCACGCTGGTAATGTCATTATATGCGAGATCGAGAACCTCAAGATTGGCCGGAAATGAAAAATGACTTAATTTGGAAATCGAGTTTCGCCTGGCGTTACACCGTTGTAACAGATCACAGGCTCTGAGAGGGGAGAGATCTGTGATGGAGTTGTTGGATAGATCGATATCGCGAAGCTTCTTGAGTGACGCCAATGGTGTCACGCTGGAGATCTGATTCCCTGCGGCATTAAGAGATAATAGGCCTGTTAGGTGGGATAACGGTGTGAGGTTGTTTAGAAGATTCCCTTCAAGGGAAAGGTAGGTGATGGTGGGAATATCCCCAAGGGGGGTAAGAGAATGAACTCCACAATAGTTGGCATGCAAGACCCGTAAGGATTTCAAAGACGTGAGGGGAGAAAGGTCTGGAATGTCGTTGTGTGAGAGGTTCAAGGAGGTCAATTCATGGACGGCTTCGATCCCAACCAGATTGGTGATTCCCATTTGGGAAAGATCAAGGTTATGGAGTTTCTCCATTTCCGCGGCGGAAAGGGTTGAATTTGCCCCGGGCGTGGAGAATCGCAATCCTTTTTCTACAAGGAGATCTGAGAATAATCCCGTCTGGGCGTGAGATTGAGTCTCAAAGAATATAGTGAGAAACAGGATGAAAAGCTGGAGCAGAGAAATGACAGACTTGGTCTTCATGTGAAAGCTCCCTTCAGGATCAGGCTCTATAAACTAATTGATCACATTTCTCATGATGTACAATTATCGATGCGTACTAACCATGTTTCAGGACACGGTTGTTTATGGGAATTATGTCAAGATGATTCCTTTGGATAACAGCGGACTTCGAATAATCTGGCATGATCCAAGCCATTGGTGGCTTCGATTTGCACTCGTAATGCGGTAATCTCAAGGTCTCCATCGAAAATGAATTCTCGTTGACGCTGGTAATTTCCTTTCACCGAGGCAAGCTCATGATAGCCGGTCGTGCCGGCGGCCATGATCCGGAAATCCTTGAGTGCCTCTGGTTGGGAACCCCACACCATTTTCTCACGTGCTCCCAGCGAATGTGTCAGTGTCAAGGGACGATGCATTCCGGTATCGAAAACCAGGACGGTACGTCCGATGTGTATGGGTTTTTTCCAAAGTAATTCCAGCCAGGGTTGTTGATCTGCTGGAAGTGACATCCAGCGATGGGTTCCGGGGGTGGCCTTTTCTGGACGAACTCCCCAGCGGCCATGCACGGACCGGGTCTCGCCATCAATCACATTCGCGGCCTCACCTCCAGGCTGTTGAGAGGAGGCGGTAACTTGGGCTGATTTTGCCAGATCTTCTTCTTCGAGGTGGTGGCCTGGAAGATAAGCCCCCTGACCAATCAATCGTTGCTGGGTGAGATGAATGATCTCAGGTTTATGTAGGCCTTGGATGGGGGACAATCCCTGTTCTGTAACTGTTGCGGCATATACACCGACTCCTTCTCCGATAACCGCGCAGGTGGCCATGACACGAGTGCTTGAGAAGGCGGTATGAGTCGCTGATATATTTCGTCCCGCAAAGAGAAGATTACCGATATCCCGGCTTACACAACAACGTAAGGGAATGCCGTAGATGAAATCTGTATAGGGTTGGCTGCAAGGATGTTCCTCCACTGCGTCAATTCCCTCGGGCGGATGGGTATCCAGCGACCAGCCTCCGTAAGCGATGACATCCTCGAAATCCACTGCCCTTTCAAGATCATTTTGAGTAAGAATATGATGGCCGTTAAACCGGCGGGATTCACGTTTGCCAGGTATAAAACCAAACCAATCCAGAGCCCAATTGGCCGCGGCAGGATGATAACCGCTGTTTTTGATATGGTCCCACACTCCCAGCATAATTGCGAGCAGCTCATCACGGATTTTCTCATTGTCTTTAATGGTATCGAGCAGCCCCCCGAACTCAACCCACCAATAACCGTATTCCCAATTGTTATGAGAACGCAAACGAAGTCCGGCCTCGGTAAATTTCCGTGCCCAAGGCGGAGCGGAAAAAGGAACTGGTGTTCCCATATCACGAGCGGTAAAGAGTAAGGAGCTCCCCAATCGTTTGTTATCACGTTCCGGAAGTGCGCGTGATTCTCCAAATTCGTGGGAAGCCTCGCGTCCTTCCATGTAGGAAGCACCAGCTTCGGCGCCAAGACGTCCATCCCCAGTGCAATCGATAAAAACATCGGCCTCAATCTCGATGGCATCCTCGGTGCTCTCGCGTGCCACCAAAGCCTTGGTGATCCGTGTACCGTCCAT
>CAYRBI010000083.1:0-2525 GCA_964422415.1 uncultured bacterium
CGGCTGAGCATCACCCGGCCCTGCTCGATCAAGGCATCCCGGTTATTCATCAGGATGTAGTTGCGGATCTTGTGGCGGGCGCGTTGGCTCTTAACGATGTTTAACCAGTCGGGAGAGGGATGCGCGGACTTGGAGGTTTCGATCTGAACCACATCGCCGGTCTTGAGTTGGTAAGAGAGCGGAACATACCGTCCATTCACACGCGCCCCCTGACACCGGTCTCCCAGCTCCGTGTGGATATGATAGGCAAAGTCGATCGGGCAGGAGCCCACAGCCAGGCGGATGATGTCGCCCTTGGGGGTATAACAATAGGCCTCATCAGCGAAGAGGTCGGTCTTGATGGAGTAACTCCATTCCTCCTGATCGTGTGATTCCAGAAGCATACCGCTCATCTGTGAGATCCAGGCGGCGTCATCCCCCAGTTTACGGCTGCTGCGTTCTCGTTCCTTATAGCGCCAATGTGCCGCGACACCCTCCTCACAGACACGGTGCATTTGATAGGTGCGGATCTGTATTTCCAGCAAGCGGCCTTCTGGGCCAAGCACCGTAGTGTGTAGCGAACGGTAGTCGTTGGATTTAGGTTTGGAGATATAGTCTTTGAACCGGCCCTCAACAGGAGGCCAGACACCATGAATGATTCCCAGACTCGCGTAACACTGTTCAACTGTGTCCACAAGGATGCGGACTCCTGTCAGGTCATAAATTTCCGAGAAGTCCTTGTTATCACGTTGCATCTTTTGAAAGATGCTCCAGAAGTGTTTCACCCGCCAGGTTACATCGGCATCAACACCATTCGTCGCGAGCACATCCGCGACCACATTCTGAACCCGGCGGGCATACTCCTGGCGCATGGCCAACCGCTCATCGACCTTGCTCTTGAGATCCCGGTAAACCGTGGGGTGAAGGTATTGAAGACACAGATCCTCAAGCTCGATCTTGATACGTTCGATACCCAGACGGTGAGCCAGCGGAGAGAAGATATCAAGCGTGGATTGAGCAATTCGTCTCTGCTTGGCGACTGGTAGGGCCCCGAGGGTTCGCATGTTATGAAGGCGGTCACAGAGCTTGATAAGAATGACACGTAAATCCTTGGCGGTGGCGACTAACAAACGGCGAAGGTTCTCGACCTGCTTCTCATGCTGCATTCCCAGCCGGATCCGGCTGACATTGGTCACCCCCTCCACCAGAAAGGCCACCTCCTCACCAAACTCGGCCCGGAGATGGTCGGCGTTGGTCTTGGTATCCTCGAGAACATCATGCAACAGGCAAGCGGCCAGCGTGACACGATCGGGAACAAGATCACAGACAATCTCGGCGACTGTCAGCGGGTGGGAAATATAGGCCTCTCCAGAAACCCGTTTCTGGACAGCGTGAGCATTCAGGGCAAATTCAAAGGCCCGGCGGGGAAGGTTCTCTATCCTGGGATCGCGCTCAGGCGGAAGGTGTTTGAGAAGGCGTTCAAGCCGTTTGGTGAGCGCAGCCCGTTCCCCCTCACTCAGGGCATGTCCCTTCTCCCCTGTCCGAAGGGTTAAATCAGCTTCTTCAAGAAGGGTGCCCTCTTCCGTGAGGCCGGTCATGCCATCCATCACGCCGCCAGACTCCTCTGACCATAAATTTTAGCGGGAACCCAAGGCAAGTGATAGAATAAAAAAAACCGCCCCATCACAGAGATCATGCTGGAATGACCCCTTCCCGCTCTGAGAACACACACCAAGTAGAAAATTGTCCCCCCTGCATTCGTCTCAACATGAATTTCCCAACATTCACTTGCGGTTCGATGAGAAACCCAGTTGCACATCCTGGAATCCATATCCCTTGACCTCCGAGGCCAGGTCTTTAAGGGTGGTAGCGGGGGCTTCCTTGGGGCCAGCCACGACAATAGGAATCTCGGGCGAGTCCTTTACAAGACTCCGTAGAGCTTGACGGAGCGATGGTTCATCAAAAGATTTTCCGTTAAGGAAAAACTTCCCCGGACCATAGCACCAGAGCAAACGGGCTCCGGGACTCGTGGGGATGGTCGTATCCGTATCTTCATTGATTGTTTTTATAGGCTCGGAATGAAGCGTCTTCTGATCGGTGGCGGTGTGTTCTACAACTGTACGGACATGGGCTGCTTTGGCCTCGGTAAGAGCCTGTTGGACCTTGCGGACGATGCTTGAATTGGCACCACTGGATTGGTGAATGACAAAACAACCATCCGGTTTTTTACGTAGCGCCTCTTTGATCTTCTTCCCCAAGTCATCCACTGCACAGGGAGTTCCCTCAAAGCGGATTTTCTTCTCATCTAGGATGTGGATAAAAATCTCATTCGGGTCCGTAGGGGTAGCCGATGAAGTATTTGCAGCCTTCCCACCCGGTTTTCCCTCCTCGGTTTGTGGTTCCTGGCGTGACACCACCTTCTCATCCCCCGGAGCCGCAATGGATTTCTCACCAGCGGATGAAGCCTCCCGCTTTGGTTTTTTTCTGGAGACTTCTTGCTTCTCATTCTCTTGCGAAGCCTCTAGTTTCCCGCTCGTAGAAGAAAC
>CAYRBI010000083.1:2625-26058 GCA_964422415.1 uncultured bacterium
GAAACATCCTGTTTCCCGTTTGTATGGGAAACATCCTGTTTCCCATTACCAGGAACAATTTCCTCTCCCGTAATCACTGAAGAAACCTCCTGTTTTTCACCTGCACGAGCAACAGGAGGTTTCTCTTTACTGTCAGATTGCGCTTGCCCGGATTTTGAATCCCAACGGAACATGGGGGGGTCCTGCCCTCCGACCCCTACAATACGGACCGACTCGGATTCGATGGGGACAAGCCCATTGGGTAAGGAAATGACTTTTACCTCCCCCAAACGGGTGGTTTCGTGATTGAGTAGGATATCAAAAGTCTCACCCTCCAGACTGCAGTTGGAGGCGGAGACCACCACATCACGGGACAGATTCACAAGGTGCATGTCGGGCCAGTACCAGACTTCACGCGCTTCGACCCGGTATCCATTCTCACCACTGGCCCAGGGGACCAGGCGCAAGGTCACCTTCCCACGCCGGGCTGGGGTGATCCGGAGGTAATCACTCCCCTCCTTGGTACTCCCCACTTTGAGTTGAATGGCCACCACCGGCATCACCCGTTGGGTGAGCTCATCCGGAAGGTTGACCCAGGAAAGGTTCTCACCAGAAAGCTCCGACAAGCGTGGCGCCCTCTGCTCCTCGGAGAACGAGGAGGGGGCACACACACTTATCAGTGTCACATAAACCAGGAAATACCAGAAAAAACGGCGCATAGGATCTAAACTCAGGAAACGGTGACGGGAGCCTTCAGAACCGCCTCCGGGACTGCCTGTACTCCTCTGAGGGCCTCTCTCTGTTTGGATCCGGCACCGAACCGGCATCCCACCTCATGGTAGAACGCGCAACGTTCCCGCCGGTCCTCACCGAAAGCCCTCTTCGCATTCTGGCTTTGCCACCCAAAGTCGAGAGCACGCGCCAGAAGGGTGTGGCCCCAGAGGATCCGCGCACCCTTCCTAAAATCTTCGACAAAAGGCTTCAATTCTGGAGCCTCGAAATTATCGATGAAGGGTTGACCGGCCTTGTTCATCTCGGTTCCAATGACAAGTGGTAAGTCAAATTCACGCGCCGCCTCGACCACATCGCGTAGTTTGGCAACCTTCATCTCTTTATCGGCGGGATCCTTGATATTCCAATTCCGGTCCGGAATGATGTTCAGCGCAGCCACTCCACGCGCGGACAGGATGGAGATCATCTTGCGAATATCAGATTCGCCAGCAGTCGTTCCATCCAACCAGGCGATGGTGGGCAGCGCTCCCACCTCAATACCCAATTCAATCATGGCATCTACCGAGGGGAAACGGGTGGGATCGGCCTCGATGTAGCCCGGTCCACCCTTCTTCATCAGCTTCGAACGGAGTGTCTCCTGGAAGGGGACGGTTTGATCGAGTAAGCCTTCCACCTTGTCCTCTGGCATTTGGAACTTCTCTGCCCAAAAGGCACATAGTCCTTTCCGGTCAGATCCAAAGACGGATCTTGCCTTGCGGTCATAGGCTTCCACCAGATGACGCTCGGTGGGGTTACCAGAAGGAGTCATAGGCAACAGCTCCGCCGTGTAGTCCAGTTGGACCTTCCCCAAGAAGGGATTCACATGGGCGATCATGGCTTGATTCCGGTCTTGAGCGATCTGCTTAAGAGAGGCCAATGTCGAATGGGCAGCGGTGCCGAGTTGGGGAAGCCGGTAGCAGCCGGTTAACATGAAGTAGGCAACTCCTGGCTCGCCAGGGGAGTTGATCACTTCCGAGGCATATTCCTTAATGAAAACCCGCGACTCCAGTCCCGCAACTGCCTTGATTCCGAGCAGATCGCCTGCCTCAAGAACCTCGCTCACCGCATTTAAAACATCGAAATCAACCGAACCGAAAACCTCCCAACCATCCTGGATGGCCTCATAAACCAGACGTGAGGGGCTCCACCCCTTGGAGTTGTAGGAGTGGAAGGTATGGCAATGCAAATTCATCCAAGGACGCGCGGGGGCTGGCTTCCAGTCACCCTGAGTACGCATCTGGGCCAGGTTTTCGACAGCGCTACGGCGGTTTACAGCGTTAAAATCGCCGAGCTGGTTCAACAGGTTCTGATCAACACTCACATTCTCTCTCCTCATCAAGACATTCCCAGCATTCTAGCAAAGAGGAACGAATCCAGTGAGGGTGGCCGCGAGGCAGTGTCTTCCAGGCCATTTACACACCGGTTCCCTTGCCAACCCACCTCAAGTCTATAGGATCTTCATATTCTATAAGGAGGATGTAATCGTGCTGAAACCTTTTCGCTTGTTGCTTGTTTCTTGCGCTGCCTGTCTCTCCTGTGTGGGTGGAATGAGCGCCCCGTATGAAGCCACCTGGGAGTCCGTCGATAGCCGTCCAATCCCCACCTGGTTCGAAGACGCCAAATTCGGAATCTTCATTCATTGGGGAGTCTATTCGGTTCCATCTTGGGGACCCAAGGGTAAGTACTCCGAGTGGTATTGGAATGACATGATGGATCCCAACGGAGCGACCTGGAAGTTCCATGCGGCAACCTATGGAGAGAAATTCAAGTACCAGGACTTCGCCCCCATGTTCAAGGCCGAGATGTTCGATCCCACCCAGTGGGCGGATATCTTCGCCCGTTCCGGCGCCAAGTATGTGGTCTTGACCTCTAAACACCATGAGGGCTTCTGTCTATGGCCCAGCCCCGATAGTTGGAATTGGAACAGTGTCGATATCGGCCCACACCGCGACTTGTGTGGTGATTTGACCGCGGCAGTTCGCGAGCGTGGGATCAAAATGGGTTTTTATTACTCCCTCTACGAGTGGTTCAATCCCATCTACAAGGCCGATGTAGCCCGTTATGTTGATCAACACATGCTCCCCCAACTCAAGGATCTGGTCACACGGTATGAGCCCTCCCTGATATTCAGCGATGGAGAATGGGATCACCCTAGCGAGACTTGGAGAAGCACCGAATTTCTCGCTTGGCTTTATAATGAGTCCAAGTGCAAGGACGATGTGGTCGTGGATGACCGTTGGGGCAAAGCGACACGTGGCAACCATGGTGGCTATTACACCACCGAGTACGCCGATGGCAAAAAGACCCTAGATGGCTTCTTTGGCAAGCATAAATGGGAGGAATGCCGTGGTATCGGTGCTTCTTTCGGTTATAGCCGCAACGAGACCATCGATGAATACCGGACTGGCAAGGAGTTGGTACATCTGCTCATCGAGCTGGTCTGCAAGGGGGGCAACCTCCTACTGGATATCGGACCCACCGGAGATGGCCGTATCCCGGTCATCATGCAGCAACGGTTGCTGGAAATCGGCGACTGGCTGAAGGTCAATGGCGAGGCGATTTATGGCACCCAGGCCTGGCGAATTCAGGCCGAGGGTGACTCTGTCCGCTACACCACCAAGGGTGATGCGGTCTACGCCATCTTCCTGAAGTGGCCGGAGAAGGGCGAAGTCACCCTCGACTCCCCGAAGGTTAAGGGGAATGTGACGGCCACCCTGTTGGGCTCCACGGATCCCATCACCTGCAAGGCCGAGGGAGAGAAGGTCCACCTCACCTTCCCTGCAGGTTCACCGGGTACCCAGGCCTCACAACATGCCTTCGTGGTCAAATTGACCGGCGTGGAATAAAGCAGCCTTTTCAGCAACTTAACACCGGCCCCCACCCCTCAAGCCTTCTCTGGCCAAGGGGGGTGGGGATCGGAGTAATGTGTTCGGAGTTCAACCTTCAGGTTGCCCGGCACACTCAAGTGTGAACTCCAAACGGTCTTTGCCCCCCTCCAACTGCCCCTTGACACCCTCTTACAACCCTCATAGGGTTGTCCTGTCAACCGTATGTTAGTCCTGTTGACTTACTCTTGGTCTGAGATTGGAAGGAGATTCATATGAGGTTGTGGAAGTTGTTGTTGATACTCACATTACTAATCCTGCAGACAGAGATGCTCCGCGCGGAGGATACCGAAGCCATGCAATTGGTTCCTGAAGGCAAGTTTGGCCAGGCGCTCAATCCTAGAGAAAATCCCCCCATGGCGCTTCAAAATGACTCTTATGTTCTTTCTCCATTAACTGTCGAGCTCTGGGCAAAGTTGGATACCCACACCAATTACAACATATTGTTGGCCAATGAGCCCAAATCCTCGGGTACCCACTGGGAGCTCTACACACACACGGGAGATGGCCGATTCGCTCTTTATATGCCCGGGTATACCCCCCAAATGGTCAACAGCCCCAAGAGCATCACCGATAAGCAATGGCATTACCTGGCCTGGGTCTTCACTGGTGTCTCCGCCCAGTTGTATATCGATGGCGAGATGGCGGTCGAATCTCCCATCAAATTGAGTGATTCGATCAAACGTGAGGCGGGCGTCCTGAACTTCGGAACTACGATTGGAGTCAACCAGCCGGTTGACTGTGATGGACTGATCGATGAAGTCCGTATCTCCCGCGTGGTCCGCAAGATCACCGGTGTTCCCACCGGCCCCTTCGAGGCGGATGCGGATACGGTCAGCTTGTGGCACATGGATAAGGTGGATGAGAAGGGCACCATCCCAGATGAAGGCTCACTCAAGAACCACTTGCGCATGGAACCAATCCTGCGTGTCTCCATGGATCAACTCGATAACGAAAGCTTCAACGCCGGCCCTTCGCCCATGTCCAGCGAGGCCCAAGAGGTGGCCTTGACTGTTGGGAAGAGCGATCACCCCGAGGGAGCTCCAGTGCTCTCTCTGGATGGTGTCTGGAAGATGGCCGAAAATGGCGAAGAAGCCGCCCGGCTAACAAGCGAGTGGAATGATGCGATCGATGCCAAAGTTCCGGGAAGCGTGCACACAGCCCTTTTCGCGGTGGGCAAGATCCCCGATCCGAAACTTGCCATGAACGACAAAATCGCCCATGACAAGAGCTTCGAGACCTACTGGTTCAAAACCACCTTTAAACGCCCCAAGGGGGCCAAGAATGAGAAATTGGTATTCAATGGCGTGGCTATCCATTGCACTGTGTGGCTCAATGGCAAACGCTTGGGCGAGCACGATGGCATGTTCGCCGGTCCTGAGTTCGATGTCGCTGGTGATCTGCAAGATGACAACACGCTGATCGTGAAGATCAATCCCGCTCCGGGTGAGAAAGCGGCGTGGAACAACCCCGCCTGGAATACCACGGTGGTATTCAACAATACCTGGGGCTGGCACTACTCCAGCATTCCACCCCTCGGCATCTGGCGCTCAGTGAGAATCGAGGGCCAACCAACTGTCAAACTGAATCATCCCTTTGTAGCCACCATGGATGCCCAGGGTGGTGTAGTTGACCTGAGTGTGGAACTCCTCGGTCAGGAGGCCAACTGGTCTGGGAAGATCCTCGGGACTATTCAACCTGACAATTTCAAGGGTAACACCCTTCAGTTCTCTACCCCATTGAAATCCGATGCGGCCTCCAAGACGGTACACCTCCGCTTCAAAGTCCCCAATCCACAACTCTGGTGGCCGAATGGTCAAGGCGATCCGAACCTCTACAAGATGAAACTCTCTTTTATGCCAGAGAAAGACGGGATTCCCGATACTCGTGAAACCACCTTTGGCATCCGTACCGTGGAGATGGCGCCCCTGCCCGGTGGGCCCAAGTCGACCGAATTCAACTGGACCTTTGTCATCAACAAGCGCCCCATGTTCGTGCATGGCGCTGGCTGGTGCACGATGGACTCCTCGATGGACTTCTCCTACGAACGGTATGACCGCCTCATCTCACTGGCGCAGCTGCAGCATGTGCAGATGTTCCGTGGTTGGGGCTCCGGAATGCCGGAGACCGATGAATTTTATGATTGCTGCAACCGGCGTGGAGTCATGGTTTTCCAGGAGTGGCCCACCGCTTGGGACAGCCACTTGGTCCAACCCTATGATGAACTCGAGGAAACTGTCCGTAACTGCACCTACCGGCTCCGCAACAATCCTTCCCTGGTGATGTATGGCGGCGGTAACGAGTCCGGCAACCCCTTCGGCAAAGCCATCGACATGATGGGAAAGTACTCCATCGAACTCGATGGCACCCGTCAGTTCCACCGTGGCGAGCCCTGGGGCGGCAGTATGCACAACTACAACTGCTACTGGGGCTGGCAGCCACTGGATCACAACCTGAACATGACCGCCAAATTCTTCGGCGAGTTCGGCCTGGCCTGCAGTCCGGTGTATGAATCGGTCCAGCGTTACCTGCCGGATACCGAGAAAAACCTCTGGCCCGCTCCCGATGATGGTTCTCTTGCGCACCATACCCCGATCTTCAACACCGCTGAGGACTTCAAGCGTCTGAAGCACTACTCAGCTTTCTTCATGCCGGATGACACCATGGAACACTATGTCACCGGTTCCCAGCTCTCCCAGGCCCTGGGTGTCCGTCACCCCCTGGAACTCGCGCGGACTCGTTGGCCGGAGTGCACAGGTGCCCTGTACTACAAGATGAATGACAATTATCCGGCTGCCTCCTGGGCCTGCGTGGATTGGTTTGGCGCTCCCAAGATGAGTCACTTCTTCTATCAGGATAGCTTTAACCCACTCCATGCTTGTGTCCTGTTTAAAACTGTCAATTCGGTGGGACAGACCCTTTCCCTGCCCGTGGTCCTGTTGGATGACGCCGACGAACTCAAGGGCGCGAAGTGGGAGGTGGTTGTCCGTGCCTATGATGAGAAATTGAACGAGATCAAGAAGGAGTCCTTCACTGGGAACGATTCCGTCGAGCGTGTTAAAAAGCTCGGTGAGTTCGCGCTCTCCGAGGAGCAGACCAAGACAGTACCCCTTCTGGTGACCGTCCAGACCTTGAAGGATGGGAAGCTCGCTGAGAGGACCTTCTACTTCGTCAACTACGAGACCAAGAAGGGTTCGCTCATGGACCTGCCCAAAACCAAGATCACCATGAAGGCCGATGGCAATAAGGTCAATGTCACCAACGAAGGCAAGGTTCCCGCCGTGGGCGTGTATGTGAGCCAGCCGGGTCATGCCGACACCTTCACCGCCGATGATGGCTATTTCTGGCTGGATGCGGGCGAAACCCACTCGGTGACTGTCAACGCCACCGAAGGACTGAAACTGGAAGCCTGGAACGGAGAGAAATAGTCCGCTTCTTCAGACTGTATCGCTTGGCTGGCCCCGGGGTCGACCTCCGGGGCCAGTTTTGTTTCTACAAGACCCAATGGCGGCAAAGGCGGCGAATCCCTGGATGCTCCACTGGAACGAGAGGATTCCAATTCCAGCGTTCCTTTTTTTTTCATTCTCCACGTTTTCCCACCTTTTCCACGCCCTCCATGATTCAACACATTCAACCATTGTTCACCAATCCGGCACTCCGGTGACCTCCTCATTCCCGTCCTTTCTGAGTACCATCCCCCATCCGTCACATCCTACAGACCAGGGAAGTCTTTTATCGTGATAAGAATCGCTCTCTTACCCTCCTTTTTTGTCTCATTAGCCACGTTGTTTTTGCAGTCAACTGCTTCATGTCAGGAGGCCACGCCATTGACCATCAAAGACCTGCGTTGCGAGTACCTCCAATCCCCCCTGGGAATCGACACACTGAAACCTTGTCTCAGCTGGGTACTCCAGACCACACCGCCAGATTTTAATGGCGCCTCTCAAAGCGCCTACCGGGTATTGGTGGCTTCCGCAGCTGGGGTATTAGCGAAAGACCAGGGAGACCTCTGGGATTCCGGTGTGGTGAAGTCCAGTGAGACTTTTATGATCGAATATGCCGGAGCGCCACTTCATGCGAATCAACGCTGCTGGTGGAAGGTATGTGTCTGGGACCAGAAGGGTGTTCAGGGCAGTTGGAGCGAACCGGCTTACTGGACCATGGGTCCGTTGGCTCCCTCAGACTGGCATGGGAAGTGGATTGCCGCCCCGCCGAGTGGAGAAAGCGCCAACACACCCCGGCCACTCCCCATCTTCAGACATGAGTTCACGGTCGAGAAAAAGGTCCGTAATGCTTCCATCTCGATCTGCGGGTTGGGACACTACGAACTACGGCTAAATGGCCAGAAGGCTGGTGATCAGGTCCTCGATCCCGGCTGGACCAACTACAAGAAGACTTACCTTTACTCAACCTATGATGTGACCACCCATCTCCAGGAAGGCCCGAATGCCATAGGGATTCTGTTGGGGAATGGTATGTATAACGTTCCCGGTGGGCGGTACACCAAGGCAACATGGTCCTTCGGAGAACCCAAGGCTATCATGCAACTCACCATCCAATATGAGGATGGCACTACCAGCGAGGTGGTCACCGATGGGAATTGGAAATGGATGCAAGGCCCCATCCAGTTCTCCTGCACCTATGGCGGAGAGGATTATGACTCACGCCTGATACAGCCCGGCTGGGATTCGAGCGGATTCACTGAGTCGGCGGTCTGGTCACCCGTGGTGGAGACCGAAGGACCGGGTGGCTCGCTCAAGGCCCAGATGAACGAACCGGTGAAGGTGGTTGAAAAACTTCATCCCGTGGGCCCTCCCGTGAAGTCCGGAGAGGGGTGGCTCTATGATTTTGGGCAGAATGCCTCGGGATGGGCAAAGGTGATGTTGCGTGGCCCCGCTGGAAGCATGGTCCGCATCACTCCAGCTGAAAGCCTCAAGGATGGCAAGATCGACCAGTCCCAGTCAGGGACGCCCTTCTATTGGCAATACACCCTGCGTGGCGAGGGGCTGGAGGAGTGGGCCCCCAGGTTCAGTTATTATGGATTCCGTTGGGTGCTCGTGGAGGGAGCTACTCCTGCTGGTCAAGGTTCCTCCTCGGGCCCTATCCTGGATGACATCGAGGATCAGATCATCGCCACCAGTGTTGAGCAGACAGGTTCCTTCGCGTGTTCGAACGAGCTCCTTAACAAAACCCACCAAATCATCAAGTGGGCAATCCTGAGCAACATGAAAAGCCTGCTGACCGACTGCCCCCACCGTGAGAAACTGGGCTGGCTAGAGCAGGACCACCTGGTGGCACCGGGGGTGATGGATAACTTCGGGGTGGCCGCCCTGTACCGCAAGATCGCTGGTGACATGACCGAGGCGCAACTCGAAAATGGCCTGGTGCCCGACATCGCCCCTGAGTATACAGTTTTCCCAGAAGGTTTTCGTGATTCACCAGAATTTGGTGGCGCTGTTGTTCTGGCCACCTGGCAGGCTTATCAACGTTATGGTGACCGGCGGATTCTCGAAAAACATTTCGACACCATGAAACGGTATGTCGATTACCTGCAGAGCAAGTCGCAAGACCTCATCCTCTCGTATGGCTTGGGCGACTGGTATGATCTGGGACCCAATCCACCCGGTCACTCCCAACTCACTCCCTTCGGGATCACCGCGACCGGGATCTTTTTTGAGTGTGTACGTAATCTGGAACGGATCGCGGCCGTCCTCGGACGCATGGATGAAGCCACCCGGCTGGGAGAACTGGGAAAAAACATCAGGAATTCCTTTAACAAGCAGTTTCTCAACCTGGAGACCCACCAATACGCCACAGGCAGCCAGACCTCCAATGCCATGCCATTGGCGGTGGGACTTGTTCCCGAAGAGGAGCGCGCGGCGGTCCTCGCCAACCTGATCCAGGATATCCGCTCGCATAACAACCACACCACGGCGGGAGATATAGGGCACTGTTATGTTCTCCGGGCCTTGGCTGCGGCGGGCCGCTCGGATGTCATTTTTGACATGGCCAGACAGGAGGACCACCCCAGTTATGGATTCCAGATCAAGAATGGCGCGACCACTTTGACTGAGGCGTGGAATGGACCAGTCTACGGCAACTCCCAAAACCATTTCATGCTGGGGCACATCCAGAAATGGTTCTATCAGGATCTGGCGGGAATCCGTATCGATCTTTCCCTTCCCGTCAATGAACGGCTCACCCTGAGTCCCCAACCTGTTTCTGGTCTCGACACAGCGGAGGCCAGCTACTCCTCGATCCTAGGACCAATCGCCAGCAAGTGGCGGCGTGAGGGTCAGGCCATCCACTTCGAGTTCTCGATTCCAGCCAATGTCACCGTCACCATCCGCATTCCAGCCCATGCACCCGAGGCCATCACCTCGAATGGGAAACCTCTACAGGAAACACAAGGTGTCCGGTTTGCCAAACAAGAGGGAGAAACCGTCGTTCTTGAAGCTGTTTCCGGAAAATATGTCTTTACTACCTCCGAGGCAGCAGTTCAAACAGGAGCAGCTCCTCCCGCGGTAGATATCGATGTGGCCACATTGGATCAGTGGTCACAACCTTTGCGTAACTGGCACTACTACCCCGAGTATGTGATTCCCCCCAATCCGGAGAATGACCTGGGATTCCAGATGACGGATTGCCCCTTGGTGTGGCGGAAGGGGGATGAGTGGCGGATGTTCTACATCGGTTTTGATGGCAAGGGCTACCAAACCGCCCTAGCGGTCAGCAAGGACTTAGTCCACTGGGAGCAGAAGGGGTTGGTCATGGGGTACGGCAAGGAGGGAGCTTTCGATTATGGCGGTGTGGCCTTCGGAGGTCTCTTGTTCGAATCCTATGACCTCAAGGCCCCCCGCACGTTAAAGAAATGGAACGACAAGTATTGGGCTCTGTATGGGTGTTATGCTCATCAAGGTGGTTATGAGATCCGTCCAGGAGCTGAGGGATTGGCTTGGAGTGAAGATGGAGAAACATGGCACAGAGCCTCCGAGGATCGGCCGATACTCTCTATCGAAGGCGCGGCGGAGTGGGAGAAGGACTGCATCTATGCCCCCTGGTTGATCGAGCATGAGGGCAAGTTCTACGATTTCTACAATGCCGCTAATGGCAGCATCGAACAGATGGGCTTCGTGGTATCCACGGATTTGGTGAACTGGACCCGGAATCCAGACAATCCGGTCGTCCGCAACCGGAAGGGTGGGTACGATGAGGAGTTCTGCTCGGATGGCAAGGTGTTCCGGGATGGAGACCACTGGGTCATGATTTACTTCGGAGTCGGAAAGGGTGGCGCGCATATCATGGCCGCCTTCTCGCGTGATCTGGAGCATTGGACCGCGCATCCGGAACCATTATACAAGGCCAGCGGCAATCCCAGTGGCTTGGACCAACAGTTCGCTCATAAGGTGTCTCTAGTTTACCGTCCAGAGAATGATACCTTTTACATGCATTACTGCGCGGTGGGACCAAAGGGACGGGGCATTGGCTTACTCACCAGCAAGCCCTTAAAATAAGACTCGGTTATGCTCATCTGAGCAACCCTATAGTGAGACATGTGAATTGTGTATTGTTAAACTAACAAGGATGATATGGGTGCTATGGGATCAATCTATATGGGGGAGATAGACCTAAAAGGTCTGTGAAGGATTGATGGAAGACTGGCTCCAATCACTTATTTCATCTTTTTTTGATTCATCCCGCTGGCAATACCAGTTGGATAACAACATCCAAGAGGCCGCCAAAGTGTTTCTGGCGGCGTTTCTGGGGGTATGTCTTTCCTTTAAACGGAAACCTGACCGTTACCGGCTTAATTTAGTCGAGGCCCATGCCTTACTGGCAATGGCGGGAGCCATGTTTATCGGCATCATCGGTGGCGAGATGGTCCGTGCGGTCGCGCTCCTTGGTGCGGCCAGCATCGTGCGCTTCCGGTATGCAGTCGCCAATGCGCGGGATGCTTCAACCTTGATCCTTTCATTGGGAATTGGGATGGGGTGTGGCAGCGGTTTATTCCTTCAGGTAACTGCTGGCACTATTCTGATCCTGATTGTTTGCCGGCTCCTGGCCTTCTTCCCGGAAGTGCTCCCCTTCTCGGCGGTCAGCCGGAAGGATCATATGATCCTGCATTTACAATGTGATGATTACGATGTAGCGATGAGCCGTGTTCATACGATTCTCGCTGAAAATGATATTCGTCACACGGTTTCCTCTTATGATCTGAAATTCCGTAAGGGTGGGGAGCAAGAGGTCTCAGAGGTCACTTTAGAGGTAGCGGTAAATACAGATACTGACTTGCATGGAATCAGTAAACAGATTATGGGTCCAGGTGTCTCACGGGTCGGTTGGCAGAGCGCTCAATCTCAACAACGATGAACTGGCAAATGTCCCATCCTCCCATCTTTCCAGCTGTATGGCTCTCCACCATGTTCCGCGTGGTCCTCTTGAGCGGATCCATGAGCCTATGTGTCTCCGCTCTGGGACAAGATGTGGAACCCATTGCCATGATCGATCTGGAATCGACCATTAAGCGGACAGTCAATACCGACCCGGAAATCCTTCACCAGCGCACCGAATGGCAGGTGGATGAGGCCGGGATCGAGGAGATCCAAGCCGCGGATGGCTGGGAATTCGAATTCCGTGGTGATAAAGAGATCGACCGAGGCCATCGGAGAAGCACCCGTGATTCGAGCTTGGGGAGAAATCCAAGTTACATTAGCGGTGACCTTGATGAGGATGAGCAATCGCTTCAGTTCGGCCTTACCAAGGAATTCCTACAGTCCAAACAGAAGAGCAAATCGGATGCCCTTACGGAACGGCTGAAGCAGCTGGACCGGACCAAGGATCTGGTGACAGCAGCCAACGATGTAGCATTGATTGCAGGTTTGGCTTATCTCGATGTTTATTATGGGAAAGACCTCTCCGCCATGCTCCGGACGCAGGTTGCTTTTGATGAGGAAAACCTCAGGATTTTGAAAGCGCGCCTGGAACAGTACGAGGCACTAAAATTGGATGTCTTATCAACCGAAGTGAGCCTGACTACGCTCAGAAAACGCCTGGTTGATGAAGATCTGAAGAATGTCCGGAAACTTGATATGCTCAGAGATATCTGGAAAGACCCGGACCTTCAGCCGGAGGCTCTCGACACACCCTCTATCGCGGATGCTTCCGCCTTGGAGATGTCTGAGCCTGAAACTCTTATTCAAGAAGCTTGGACACGCCGGCCCGATCTAGGTGCCAACCGGGCGGCTTTGTCCACTCTTCAGCAGGGTGCTTCGAGTGTCGGTAAACTCCCTGAATTCGAAATGGGAGTGGCCGGGCGCTTCAGGGATCATGACCGGGACTTCGAGGATAGTTCCCGCCAGGACTCGAGTTTTGATGCCCTGATGGAGTTCAGCCTGAAGGTTCCCTTATCTCTTAGAAAGGAGAACGCACTCCGTCAAAAACGTCATCAACTTAATGTCAAATCACGTATGTACGAAATCGAATCCAGGAAGAAGGCGATAGCGATCAAAGTACGGCAAGCCCTTGAGGATTACCGGGCGGCATGTAGTGAAATGCGGATCCAGAAACTCACCACCCAGCAATTCGTGGAAGCGGAACGGGTGACACGCTTGACCGCCGAGACCATGCCCGAGACAATGAAAGGAAATCCAGACTTTGAGGTACGCAAGGCGACAAACGCTGTCCTGGAAGCACGCGCTGACCTGTTACGAGCCGAGAAATTGCGTATGGAGATGCTACTGATATTACTCACTGAATTGGGCAGACTCGCCCCAACTCCACCCAACCTTGTTCCTGTGAATATACAACCCATGACACAATAGGATGTTAAGCGACGGGTTGCCCCCCCCATCTAGGATATCGAGACGTATCATGAAGACATTCAGCTTTTTCTCTTTGCTCAGTTTAGTGGTAGGCATCATCGCTTACCAGTTTTCTCACACCTTTCAACAGGCCTCCTTACCAGGAGTCGTTTTTGGTACTGAGGTCGAGGTGTCATCACGTGCCCAAGGCAAGATCCTGCGTATTGAGGTGGAACCCAATACCGCGGTCAGGAAAGGTGATGTCCTCGCGGAGGTTTTCGATGAGGAAGTCTCCGCGGAGATTAAAGCTGCCAGTGACGAGCTAAAAGATTTGTCTACCGCCGTTGAGAAAGCCCGCAGTGATCCCAAACTGGCCGCCCAAGAATTCCAAAGCCGCGAGAAAATGACCGAAGTCCAGGCGGAATTAAATGCTCTGGAGGTAACTCTCCCTAATCTCGAAAAAGAGATTGCGAACGCCTCCGCGACACTCACCATACACGAGGATCAGATGAAGCGCGCTGAGAAGCTGTTCGCGGGAGGCGCGATCCTTATCACCGAACTTGAAAGCCGCCGTCTGGCTCTGGGACAGTCCCGTCAAGCTCTCGACCTACTTCAGAGTAATCTAGCCCAAGAACGGCTCAAGGGAGACTCGCTCCGGCAACGGATCATCTTCTTCCGTCAGGAAATCGAAGAGATGCGGGAGCTCTCTCAAAAGGCGCTTGCGGACATGGAGTACACCCTGCGCCAAAAGCAGGGAGAACTCAACACCCTTCTGGCGCGGCGTTCGGAGATGTTGCTCATCGCCCCTCAAGATGGAGTGATCTCCAAGGTCTGGAAATCAGTGGGTGAAATCGCGGCGGCGGGCCAGCCCATATTGAACATCTACACGGGCGAGCGTTTGTGGGTGGAGGTCTACCCCTCTTCGGCGGATGCCAGTTTACTACGGCCTGGAGACCGGATGCAGATTCTGCTCGATCCGACTGGTTGGGTCCGTCTCCCCGCCCGGGTTCAGGGAATCCTGCCGGTCATGGAAAACCAAACCAACTCCTCAATGTTTGGCGCCATGGATACGACTTACGCGGTGGTCCTGCTTGAATTCGATGACCAGGAAGGCGCGAAAGCCCTGGTACGCAAAGGACAGAAAGTCACCGCAACACTCATGCCCAGTACCAGCCCGGGTGTGTGAGCCAGCCAAGGAAAAAATGATGATTCCTTGGGTTCATATCGAACAAGCGGGGATCGCCGATGCGGGGGAAATTCTCGATTTACAAAAGCTGGCATACCAAAGCGAAGCGGTCCTCTACAACGATTTCAATATTCCCCCTCTCAAGCAGACCCTGCCCGCCATGGAGGAGGAACTGCGGACGCAGGTCGTCCTGAAGGCCTGCACACCGCAAGGGCGGATCATCGGTTCGGTCCGGGGCTGTGCACAGGAGGGCACCTGCTTCGTGGGCAAACTCATTGTCCATCCAGAGTCTCAAGGTCAAGGATTGGGTACATACTTGATTCAGGAGATTGAACGCTGGTTCCCTGAAGTCCAACGTTTCGAGCTCTTCACGGGTCACCTGAGCGCACGCAATCTCCACATCTACCAGAAATGCGGATACCAGACCTTCCGCGAAGAGGTGGTCTCGCAACGATTGACGCTTCGCTACATGGAGAAACGGAATCCATCAGTTTCCCACCAACCTCTCTAGAGCCTGCCGCTTTTGATCAAGTTTACGTGTCAACGCCGTGGCGTTCGCCGCGTCTTTCTCCACACGTAAGAGAGGTTCGGGCGCTGTAAAAAGAAGATTCTGCCAGCGTTCACAGTTCTGCAACTCATCACGGTAGAGCGGAAGAAATGCTTCCCGCCAGGGAGCCACCTCAGGATCCACCCCCCCGGTGACCCAGTGCATGAGATTGAGTGCGCGGATCGTGTTGTATTGAGTGGTCAGGAGCTGAGTGTAGAAACCTCCCCAGAACACGCCATCACGAAGACACTTGGCCACCTTGCCCCCTGACTCCATGGGAATCTCCTGGAGACGCTGAAGCCCTTCCCGCCAACCATCGATGACAGATGGCAGAGACTCAAGAAGATAAGGGACAGTACTCTCGACTTCCTTACTCCACGGGCTGGTTTTCACCTGCGCGGGAGTAGGTGGACGTAAAATCAGATCTCCGCCATCTTGGACCATATTCTCCAGACGTTGTGCCCGGCAGATGGAGGGGTAAAGGGTGAACGCCCGGTCAAAGAGAGCCCAGATCTCGACCAGTTTGCCACCCTCCGCGCCAAAATCCCTTTTCGCAATCCTGGCGATTAACGCCTCCGCGCTCTCTGTGGGAGACCATAACATCTCCGTGAAAACCTCAGCATTCGGAGAGTAGACCCAGGGATGAAGCCCCCCCATATCCAACGCAATACTCTGAGCCTTAAGATCAAGCAGATGGCGTATCTTAGAATAGGTGGTGTTGGGTAGAGCCATTCCGATCGCGGGCGAGACAGTTCGATCAGTGTCACCTGCCGCGATCACTGGATAAACATGCTCTGGATGATTTTGAATGGCCTGTTCAAGGATCGCGCCATAGGAAGCATCCCATTTCGGCGCCGCCAAGCTGGGATCATAACCCGTGGCGGCGGGATCCAAGGCACTCAAAGATGGCTCTTCGAAGTACAGCCCCACCCCCTCGGGTAAAGGCTGCTTGAGGTCCTCCACCGCCAGACCACGTGTCGACAAGAGGATTCCCGCATCGGGAGCGATCTCCTTGAGAATCTTGCCAGTCTCCTCCAGAAAAGAACAAATGCGCTGCCAACGTTCACCGCCGGGAGCACATTCAGCACTGGGGATGCTCCCCCAATCCGCGAAGAAGAACACTACCTTGTCGACGGTCTTGTGTCCGTCGAGGGATTGAGTCAGCCACTCCTTGTATTTTTCCTTGCCGAAACCAGAGGAGGGACACAACATCCAAGTTGTGGAAGTCTGTCCAGGATGACGCGGGTCCTCGCCCACGTTGATATCCTTCGATTGTGTGGTACGCCATTTCCGTAAATCATTTTGACTAAAGGGATTGGTCGAGAGAGCCAGCACTTTGTGGATGCCCCAGGGCCTTAAGACCTCATCAGGAACAATCTGTCCCTGGATCACACCCGGTGTCAGATTGATGCCATGATGAGCAAGATCGCGGGCATATGTTTCCCAGTCATAATCCGTGGGCTTTGGCTGAGAATAGTCCATGGAGGGATGGGGGCCCCCTGCTCCCCCGATACGCTCCTTGAAAGCGGGCACGCCACGAATCGACTCAAACTCCACCGCTAATGGCGCGGTTGCGGATTCCTCCCAGAGCCTCTGGTATCGTACCGAACCATAAACCGCGCCCCGGTGCCCTCCTCCCACCAGATGGCACACCCCATTGGCGTTGACTACCACAAAGCTCTCCTGCCCATTGGTCTGGAGATAGGCACGATTCTCTTGGGAGAGACTCTCCTCGACCACGCGGGGAGGACTCTTGATAATATCTGAGAGAACCCAATCTCCCTTAACGAAGGCGGGTTCAATCCCACATATCTCCACAGGAATCCTCACGCTGGTTTTCTCCGAGATGAACAGGGCAAGATCACTCGCCACCACTCGTAGTTCAGGGGAACTAAACCAGACAGTTGCCCCCTCAACCGCAGTTTGGCCGAGAGAAACTACAAGGAACACGATCACTAAGGTTTGGTACACCAACCGGCTTAGATGGAAACCCATTGTTTAGCACCTCGGTTGAGGATTGTACTTACACCACAAATCTAATCCTTCGGCGGGATGATTTCAAATCAGCTTTTGTTCTGGTTGATTGATGGGCGAGGAAGCCGGTTCTCCTCGAGGGCCCAAGTCGGTCAAGAGGAGAGACAGGTCTGGGCCGGATCCAGCCGCCACCGGTTCAAGAGGTTTCATCAGGGGTGGGGGTTCAGCAATCACCTCCTGAGTTTCGATGATTGGCACTTCTTTCGGAAGCAGGACATCCGCCCCCCCCACCGCTGGATCATTAGCAAAGGCTTGGATCCGGATTGAGTAGAGATACTCGATCCGGTCAATCCGGTCAGCTAAGGGCATGACCGCCTTTTCCACCCGGTTGATCTCCTGCGCGGCAACCTCATCATACTGGGACAGCGAGGACAGAATCTGCGCCGGGGGAGCGATCTTGTATCGTTCCACTAAGTCACGTAAGACATTCTCCTCTGGTTTGCCGAGGATATCGCAGTCACGTAGACGTTTCAGGAACTCATTCTCCCATCTCACCCGGATACGATGACGGAAGGAGAGTTGGACAAGGATGATGATTCCCGCCAGGCACATAAACGCCGAGATAAAGGCGAGAGAGCGTCCTGAACTGGGTTCAACCCAGAATTCCACAGCATCAAGGAGCATCGCAGCACCTCACTGGCGAAAGTCAGTTGGCGATATTCCCGGTCACCAGGTCAGTTGTCCCGGCTAATTGATCGGGGGCGGAAGGTCTATCCAGATCATCTGTGGAACCACCCGCTGAAGCTTTCCCCGCGGGAATCCTCAGTTCCTGCCCCACCCGGATGAGATCATTGGACTTCAGTCCATTTAAAACTCGCAGCTGGGTACAATCCAAGCCGAAACGGTCGGCAATCATCGAGAGGGTATCACCCGCCTGCACACGGTACACTGTGAGCGAGACAAGGCTGGTCTCTTGGGACTGGCTGGGATTGCCACTACCCGTGTTGGACATACCCGTGTCCGAGGTCCAGAGCCGGTCAAGGCCCTCAAGCGCCAACGTACTCATTTTACCGCTCCCGGAGGCGGCTGTCCTGCTTCCCCGCGAAGGCACTCTGACTGTTTCACCCGCACGTAGAGTCCGGTCAGTGGTCCATCCGTTCAGCTGCCGGATCTCATCAACCGTGGAACCATATCTCAGCGCTATTGTTAAGAGACTATCCGAGGGACTGACCACATGGTTCCCATTCACACCCATATTCTCTTGTTCACTGCCGGTGGGAGCGGAGGCCACCACTGGGATACGTAAACGGTCACCGGGATAAAGAGCCCGGCGCTTTGAGGGTAATCCCGAGGCTGATAAAATATCGTTCTCTGTCACCTTGAACTGACGGGCTAGACGCCCCAGTGAGTCTCCGCGCTTAACTAAATACTCGAAGGACTCCCCTTGATACGGAACAGACTCGGTCTCAGCTGAGGCCACCACTGGTGCCGTAGAGCGGGCAAACCCAGGAGGCTCCGGCAGATCCTGAGCCTTGGCGATTTTAAGTGGAGGTGTAAATGGCGCCGTGCCACGCCGTGCATGTTGGTCAAAGTAGGCTTCGATCCCAGCGGCGATTCCCGCCGCTAGCTGGTCACGAAAAGCTTTCTTCTCCAAACGGCGCGAATCGGTGATGTTAGAAAGGAATCCCAACTCGATGAGTAGCGAGGGGGAATAATAATGCCGGAGGACTTTCAGATTCTTTTCCTTGATCCCACGGTTCTCGAAGTCTGGAGCTATCTTGTTGAGGCTCCGGTCAATGGAGGCAAGAATGGTCTCAGCTGCGGATTCATTCTCACTCACCACATAGGCCGCTTGGCGTGAGATCACCAAGTTCTGTTTCGAGATGGGAAGTTTGGCAAGTTGATTACGCCAGCCGTACTTGAGAATCTTTCTGGCTTCCGCCGCCACATCGCTACGATCCGCTTTGAGAATCCATGCGGTAAAACCACTGGCCGAGGTATTCTCGACCGTGGAATCGGCGTGGATGGAAACCAACAGTCCCGGGCCTGTGTCACCAGTCAATTCGACACGTTCATCCAGGGTGGGGTAGTAATCACCGCTCCGGGTGGTCACTGGGTAGACCTTTCCATTCGTCCTCAAAAACCGGACCACCTGCTTGGTAACATCAAGGACAACATCCTTTTCTTTGAGTGATTTTTTGAGACGGGAGAGAGCCCCGGAATCATATCCTCCATGACCCGCATCCACGACGACGACCGGAATTCCTTTGGACCGGGCAATCTCCAACTCACGTGGGGTCCAGGCGGGTTGTTGATAGCGGGCTGGACGGTTGATATCGATGTAGAGAAACTGCTGTTCGTTCTGGTTGTAGAAATCGACCTTGGCGCCTGTGGTGGCCGCGGCCAGTGTGGCGGTTAAACGGCATCGCCCCCGGCTCACAGACTCCATACGCACCGCTCGCAGATAGGCGTCCTCGCACTCCACGGAAGGTGAATCAATTCCACTCATTTCTCCACCAAGGTCCACTTGGACACGTGGAGGATTATTGAGATAGGTGATCCGCCTGATGGAGGGTAAGGACTTGGCATCCAGTATGATACGAACCCTATCCCAACATGGATCCGCATCCACCGACATTTGGGTATACACCGGCTCCGCGTTCCCTTTCATGGAAACGAGAACCAATAGCCCGGCTACAAGCCAGGCCGCTCTGCCTGCTCGATGACTTCTCCCCTGTGTCATTCGTCTCCCCCTGACGAATTTCAGCCCTTCAAAAGCTTGATATGGGCCTTAATTTGTCGGACCTCGTTCTTCACCTCTTCCAACTCACACTTCCGGGAGAGATCGACGAACTTCTGATAGGCATCCGCCGCTTTCCCCTTTTGTTTGAGCTGCTCAAAAGTGAGCCCAAGGTTAAAAAAAAGCTCCGCGAAGTCTCCCCCGGCTTCCACGGCTTGCTGATACAGTTTGAGTGCTTCCTCGTGACGGCCCTTCTGACTGGCCAGAACGCCAAGGTTATAAAAGTCCTGGGGGGTATGTGGACGAACCCCCAGACGGTGCTTCTCGCGTGTCACTTCATCAGCGTTAAGGCTATAGAGAAGCGAAAGACCATAGACCTCATAGGCCCGGTCGGCGACCTTAACGAGCGAGTCTTTAAAGTCATCCAAATTCTTTTCGTAGAGAGTTTCTGCCATGGCGGGACCAGCTCAGCGATCCAAAGAGACCTTTCATGGGTTATCGGAACAGAATATCGCTAAATGTAGCCGAATCAGGCATTCAGTTTCAAGTCCCCACAGTCGCTTCAGACCGATTTTTCTCAAAAGAGCGTTTCTTGGATGGGACCCGGGTGGCGGAAAGCGGATATCGACAAATCAAATCCACACCGGCCTGGAGGCAAACTGGCCTTTTTACAGGCTAAATTGAAGACCTGATGGATCTGTTCGGCCCATTTGCCCTCTCCTTCCATCCGCTGGTAAAAGCGGGAACTATCCAAGCTGCCTCCATGAATCTCTCTGAGCCTATTTAGTACTTTTTGCTTCCGCTGGGGAAAATGCATTTCCAACCATTCAATGAATAACTCATCCACCGATCGCGGCAGCCGGACAATACAATGCCAAGCACTCCGCGCTCCCGCCTCGACCGCCGCACTTACGATCCGTTGAATCTCATGGTCCGTTAACCCCGGAATCATGGGCGCCACCATGACTCCCACCGGGATTCCCGCCTGAGCCAACCGGTGGATGGCTTCCAGACGCTTTACCGGAGAGGAGGTCCGGGGTTCGAGAAGGCGCGCCAATTGGGCATCCAGGGAGGTGATTGAAAGGTTCACAAAGACCGCGTTGTATTGGGCTAATTGGGAGAGGATATCCATATCCCGTGCCACTAGGTGGTTTTTGGTTACGATGGCTACAGGATTTCGAAACTCAGCCAGGACCTGAAGACATCTACGTGTGAGGTGGAGTCTCCGCTCGATGGGCTGATAGGGATCGGTAACCCCGCTCATTCCTATCACCTGTGGAACCCATCCAGGGGATTCCAGTTCACGCCGGAGGAGTTCAGGGGCATCTTCTTTCACAAGGATCTTGCTTTCAAAATCCAATCCAGCGGAAAAACCCAGATACTCATGGTAGGGACGCGCAAAACAATAAACGCAACCATGTTCACAACCCCGGTAAGGATTGAGTCCCGCGCGGTAAGGAAGGTCAGGGCTATCATTCCAAGAAATCACTGAATGAGAGGAATCCGGGATGAACTGAGTCCGGGGGAGTGGTTCGGGCTCCTCCAGGTCTTCTTCGAAAGGAGTGTAGGATTCCGTACTGAAACGGTTGGACGGGTTGGTGAGGGCACCACGGCCTTTCCCATGTTTGGTTTTCATGTTCATCTCTGATCACATTTACTCTCCTCCAAACAGTATACACACACCAGAGTGGCCGTTACCCTCCCGAGGAAGACTCGTTTTTTCATTCAGGTTATGTTGAATATAATGGTTCATTTCGAACACCGATGATGAGTTCGAGGAACCCCAGTGGAGCAATATCGATGAGTAAAATTCTCGGAGTCCTGCTGCTCTGCGCTACAGTCACCGCTCAAAGCGCGGAACTTAAAAAAGTGGTTGGACAGGTTTTTCCTAAAGTGAATGTTAAAAATGCGGTTTCTGGTGAGGTGATCGATCTCTCTCAGGTTTTAACCAAGAATGAAACCAAGGGAGCCGTCGTATTCTTCACCTCCTACAAGTGCCCATATGCAATTGGTTATGAGGAACGCACCAACAAGGTTGCCGTCAAGTATTCGGCCACGGTTCCCTTCCTGGCCCTGAACGCGAACGCAGCCAGCGAGGATACCGCTTCTCAGGCTGCATATGCTAAGGAGAAGGGTTTCAAGTTCTCTGTTGCTATCGATGAGGGATCCAAGATCGCCAAAGAGATTGGCGCGGGCAACACTCCCGAGTACTACTTGATCGACAAGGCTGGCAAGATCGTCTACCACGGCCCACTCGATGATAGTTTCGATGCCCCTTATGTCCAACAAGAATACCTGACCAATGCCATCGAGGCGGTGCTGGCTGGAAAACCAGTTCCTGAAAAAGACCAGGAACCGCCCCTCACGAAAAGCTGTAACATCAAGTTCCTCGATGCTGACAAAAGCGCCGGGCCACAGACACCTCCCCCAAAAGATACGGAGAAAACCGGCGGGCACAACCACCAAATGAAACCGTAAGTTCTGTCTTTATCAGGAGTTTCTCGCGTCCGCGAGATCTATAACGGGAGGGAGGCGACCGCAGGGTTACTTCCCTCCTTTGTTTGTGGTGAGTGGGGCCATACTGGCTCGAATCGTGATCGAAGACCGTAAACCATAACCAAGAGAGGCCCTGATCCACATAAACCGGCTTATAACCACCTGCATCTGTATTTGAGGAAAAGCTCTTGACAAGGCATTTCTAGCGTTCCAATCTGGAGAGTGACCGGATTCTCCGGCAACCCATATTCAGGGGGTGGGCACCATGGTCTCCACACCATTCTGGCCTAAGCGGTTGAATGGTTTTACTCTGATTGAACTCCTCATCGTCATTGCAATCATTTTGATCTTAATCTCAATCGCGTTACCCAATTTTATGGAGGCGCAGGTCCGTGCACGGTTGACAAACACGCGCGCCTGCCTTCACGCCTACCGGACCGCAAATGAATCCTATTTTACCGATTTCAATACTTACGTTCCCGACGTGAATGGAGGTGAACCGGTAAAGGGTGGCTTTGGAGATTGGTCCAGTTGGTGGGCACGCAACCGGAAAATAAACTGCTCGGTTGTAGGTGAAATGTGTACCTACGCTATGCTGACTACCCCTATCCCTTATATGAAAAAACTTTGTTACGACCCCTTTCTTGCTGAGTTTAAAGACTCACGCGCCAGCGAACCCATATCCCTTCCGGAATACACTTCTTACCTCTCGGGTGGCAGTGTGAGAAAGCAATGTGCAGAAGCTCATGGTCTTCGTTATGTGATCCTCAGCCGTGGCCCCGACCTGAAAGTGAATGACGGGGGGTTTGAGACTCTCTGGTGCTATCTGGGCGCACACACCCATCACACCAACGGGAATCCACTTATTTACAGCGCCACCAATGGCACCTACTCAACGGGAGATATGATCGTCTCTAACCGTGGCCACGAAGGACCTTGATTTTCATCCTCACCGAACCCCAGTGTGGGTGGAACCCGCAAGAAAAAGCCCTTGACAAGACCGAGCGAGCGTTCCAACCTAGTGAGTGACCGGATACTCCGGCAACCCATGTTCA
>CAYRBI010000084.1:0-26023 GCA_964422415.1 uncultured bacterium
GGATGCTGTGTGATCCGGAAGAGACATTGATTGAATTCGTGTGAAGGGAAACACAAATGCCGGACTAGCGAATTCATTCGCCTCTACGTGAACCCATGCGATTGAAATCGCTACTCCAGCGGGGCACAAATACACCGCCCGGATCACTGATCCTCCCAAATCTGCTATGCTATGATATCTATTTCTTTTACTATGCTGAAAAGCGTGGGATAATGGATATTAATTCAATCATTCGTAGAAAAAATAAACAGACATTTGATGTGTTGTTTTTATATTTGACGAGGAGAGAATCTTGTGCAGAAAACTTTTTCTGAAATTAAACATTTTCAAGTAAAGCCTGAGAAACTGGAACAGTTTGAAGCAATTGCAGGCACAATATCGAAAGAACAAATGAAACAACAAGGATGTATAGCAATCAAGTATATGAAACGCTTCTATACTATTGATGGTGTCGAACTCGGCGAAGCGCCAAGAGAATTAACTAAGATTGTAAAATGTGTTAAGTATTATTCTTTTTGGGAGTTTGATAACAAAGAGAATTATGGCAAAGCAACAAAATGGTTCTTTGAAACCTATTTAAAAAATATTCAAAAACTGCTGATTGCTCCATTTGACATTAATTGCGGCAATTCGTTATAATAATAGGGATACAGAGAATAATTTAGAAAGGAATAAAGGCAATGAACGAAGAATTATAAACCATATTAACCAAGTTTTCTCAATCAGGTTGGGAATTAATTGAGATAGTAGGGAGCATTTCCGGGGGGTGGGAGGCATTCTCTGGACGTGCCGAGGACGCTTCCGTTCCGCGTCACGGAGGAAACATACATGGTGCTTGTACGCAAAGGTCCCAATCATGAAGTGGTCATCCCAAAACCGGTCTGCGCGAAGCTCGGGATGAATCCAGGCGACTATGTCGAGGTCAGTGTGCAAGAACATGCCGCGCTGATCACCCCATGTCAGGAGGATTTCCCTGAGACCGATGAACCAATCGGCCCCAAGACTCTGGAAGGAATCCGCCAAGGTCTCAAAGACGCTGAGGAGGGACGGGTGTCGGGACCTTTCTCCAGCATGGCAGCCTGCCTGGACGGTCTTCAGCAACAACCACACCACACCAAGCCTTAGCCTCCCATGCAGGTCATCCGGACAAAGCGGTTCGATGAGACCTTCACCAAACTGCCTGCGAATATCAAACGCAAAGATATTGAGCAGCTGCTTCGCCTTGAGACAGACCCTCACCACCCTTCCTTGCATACCCACAAGCGCGCGGGTCAACACAACCTTTGGCAAGCAGGCATTACACAAGACTACCGCCTCTTCTTTGTGATGGAAGGCGACACCATCACCCTCGTGTCAGTTGAATCCCCTGAGAAGTGAGAAGATTGGGCAATGCGGCCCTGTCGAACCCTCAGACGTAGATCATCGATTGTGGCCTGGCAGGGCGCTACTTCCCAGCGCGTACCGCCCACTCCTCCCGGGTGGGATGGAAGGTGTGGCACAAAGTGCAGTTATTACGAGCCTTCCCTGGTTGGTGACACTTCGTGCATACCTCCAAGGGCGGGATTAAGACATCCTCAGCCGAGGGGCTTTCCTCCACCCCCTTTCCATAAACATGCTCACCACCTTTGTGCTCAATCACAAAGTGGCACTCCTTGCAGTCTTGCCGGATATGCGCCTTGTGAGAGAACACGGAAAAAAGAAACCAACGGGAGGTGATCTCTGGCGGGATGATGCCGGGTAGGGTGGGCGAGCCATCTGAAGTGGGGATACCGGCCTTGGTGAAGTGACAACGCTCGCACTTGGAACGTCCACCCGTGAAATAGAGTTGAGCCTCATCACTGTTGACAGCCGCACGCAGGTCAGCCTCACTCAATCCGCCCGGCTCTTCATAATAGGTCTGCAGCAAGAAGGCCCGGATCTGGTCTGGTTTTCCATGCGGGATCAGAATCCCCTCTCCCTTGGCCCGTGGTAAGCGAAGCGGATGACAGGTGGCGCAGTGTTGTTCGTAGTCGATGGGCAGCATGGCCTTCCCCTCTCCATCCGGGACATGACAATCAAGACAACCGAGGCTCCGCGTCTGACGCTTCTCGCCTGAACCCTCAGTCAACTCCACCAGGGAGTGCCGTGCATGGGAGAATTTAAGCTGGCCCGGATCGGGGCTGTTGTCACGGTGCATACGGATCTGAGGGTGAACCCCTTTCTCTGTGGAGAAACCAAAAACATTCCGCCCCGAGGCCTCCGGTAAGAGGGTATGGCAACGGGTGCACAGACGTTCATCCATATCCACAGCGGGAACATCGCCACGGTGTTCGAGATGACAAATCCCGCACCGGCTCATGGGACGTCCCTCCCAACGTGCGGCCTGAGTCAGGAAGGCCGGGTGATCGGCCTGGCCAGCCTTTAGGGAGGGGATGGTAGCCTCATGGCATTCCATGCAGGCGGCATCCTGGACATGCGAGAAAGGGGTAGAGTGACAAGCGGTGCAGCCTCCTTCCAGGTTGACATGATAGGGAGCCAACGGACCATTACAAAAAAGAGACTCATGCCCCGCGATCCAGGCACCACCCACACCAACCAGGACAGCCACTACCACCAGAAGAGAGAGGCACCGTGAAGCCCGCCACCAGAAGGGGGGATGCGCATGACTCTCAGTGGCGGTTTGTGAGTGGATTCCGGACATGGGTAGACCCTAGTACCAGAGTGACAGGATGGCATGCAAGGTACTGAGCGCCACCAACGCCGCAGAGAGAGGAATGTGGACAACCAGCCAACCATGCAACCAGCGGTGCAAACGTTGTTCACCGGGGTGATCCAACCCCTCCGGCCAGTCCGGCGGCCTAGGAGAATGCGTCATATGAGAAAGAATCCGTTGCAGCAGCAACCCAATGACACTACTGGCGGTGTAGATAAAAAAGAGGAACATCAAAACCATAGTGACTGGTCCACCGAAACTGAAACCGGAATGAAACAGAACCAGGGGGAGACTCAACATTCCCAACCAGGGATGGCCGCTCCGCCACACCGAGTCCGTCAAAGGAGGCCAAACATGCGCCTCCCGCCCCAAGCCAGGCAGGACCAGGTACAGGATCAAGGCATACCCCAGCAGACCATAGATGAGCCCTGGCCAAGTGCCACCACGCGGACCGAAGGGTTCACAAACGAGATAAAGCCAGTAAGTCCCCGCTCCCAAAGCGAGCATAGCCATACAGAAGAGAAGACGGGGCCAGTCAAACCGATGAGAAAGATGTGTCATTGTTATTTATCAGAAGAGTCTTGCCAGCGTCTCCAGAGCCGAGTCTCATAGTAGGGCAGGCTGGAACTGGAGAAAAGCCAGGAAAGCGGGAAGAATACGACAACTTCTGGTCCCCGTTTGAACTTCACGCTTGAGCGTGCCAGGGCAACCTAAAAGTTGAACTCCAAACGAAGACAACCTAAAGGTTGAACTCCATACATACAGGAGGTATCCATGACACCACCACAACATGTTTTACCACGCCGGGAGTTTCTTCGTGATTCGGCCGTATTAGCTACAGCTGGGCTCCTGGCTCCCTTCGCTACCAGTGGGTTCGCGGAGGAATCCGCCGTCGTTCAGAAACGCCCCAACCTATTGTTCGTGTTCTCAGATCAACAGTCCTATGACATGCTGGGTTGTTATGGCAATGAACAGATCCTGACTCCAAACATAGACCGTTTCGCCTCCGAGGGGGTTCGTTTCGACCACTGCATCACCTCCTGTCCACTCTGCACCCCCTACCGGTCCATGCTCATGACAGGGCAACACACCCTTTATAACGGCTGTTTCCATAATGACATCCAGCTCCTCCATCGTCCTGGCAAATCCTTGGGAGAGATTCTACGGGATGCGGGTTACCGGACCGGGTATGTGGGCAAGTGGCATCTGTATGGGGGTCACCGGGACCGGCCCATACCAGCGGGCCCCCACCGTCATGGTTTCGATGACCTGTTTGTGACTAACAACTGCACGGTCGATTTCCGCGCAGGCCATGCCTTCTACTGGAATGAGCAGGGAGAAAAGGTGATCTTCGAGGAGTGGGAAGCCCTGGGGCAAACCCGTCAGGCGCTCTCTTTCCTGGATGACTGCCAGACCGATGAACCCTTCGCGCTTTTTGTTTCCTGGCATCCCCCACATGACCAAGGCCTGGGAAGTCCCGAACGCCGTTATGAAGCTCCCCAGGAGTACATGGACCGTTATGATCCCACCAAGATCGCCCTGCGTCCCAATGCCAGGGAATACCCCCATGTCCATGAGCATTATCATGGGTACTACTCCATGTGCTCGGGGCTCGATGACTGTTTCGGGATGCTCTTGGAGAAGCTCAAAGCCAAGGGACTGGATCAGAACACCCTCGTGGTCTTCACCACCGATCATGGGGATCTGCTCGGTTCCCACGGACGCGATCTGCCCAAGACCTATCCGGAGGATGAATCGATCCGCATCCCGCTCATTTTGCGTCAACCAGGACAGCTGCGCGCGGGACAGACCTCCCGCTTGCTGGTGGGGACCCTGGACCTGATGCCCACCCTGCTCGGTCTCATGGGATTGAAAGGTCCGGATGATCTCCATGGAACCAACCTGGCGGAGGCGATCCTCGCGGGGAATGAGGATGTAGTGGAATCAGTCCCTTTGTTTTTCTACCACACCGGCAAAACCTGGTTCGGGGTGACCACACGTGACTACACCTATTCATACCTGTGCGGTCAGAAAGCAATTGCCCACAATTTAAATGTACTGTATGACCGCTCGAAGGACCGTTGGCAGTTAGTGAATCTATACGGATCCCCCGGCCAGAAGGCCCTCCAAAGCCACCTCGATGCCTTGACTCAGAACTGGCTGAAACGATTCGGGGGAACTGAAATCGAAGGGAAAGAACTCATGCGCGTCTGTTTTGGAGAGGAGAGAGAGCATTTGTATAAAGCGGAGGATACAGGAATTTTAGGGGGGAGGCCGATTGACCTGGTGAGAAAGGGATAGCGGTCATGGACCCGACGGAGCGGGTCCCTCCAACTGGGTGACTGCTTGTAGGCCAAGAGGACCCTCTTGACGAAATCATTCGGTACGTCAAGATTTCTCCTGCTATGAAGTACTCCATTTGCAATGAACTCTTCGGTACAACTCCTTTCGAGGAGGTCTGCCGTGTAGTCGCGGAGATCGGTTATCACGGGCTGGAGGTGGCCCCCTTTACCTTGGCCGAGGATCCACGGACCATCGACAAGGCACACAGGCGGGCCCTCCGGAGTGCCGCGGAGACGCATGGCCTGGAGATCCCCGGCCTGCACTGGCTGCTGGTCTCGCCCAAAGGCTTCCATCTGACCACGGAAGATGCCTCTGTCCGTGAGGCCACACTGGGGTTTCTCGAATCCCTGATGGATCTGTGCGTAGATCTGGGAGGGAAGGTCCTTATCCTGGGATCCCCATTACAGAGGAGTCTGGCCGAGGGGCAGGATCGTGCCCAGGTCGAGCAGCGGCTGTTGGCCGGATTCCAACGCCTGGGAGAGTATGCGGAGAAGGCGGGGGTGTTCCTCTGCATCGAACCACTGGATACAGCCCAAACCAATTTCATCCAAACACCGGGAGAGGCCTTCGATTGGGTCCAACGAGTCAACCGTCCCGGCTTCCAGATGATGATTGATTTCCGTGCTTGCACTGAGATGGGGCTCCAGCCCGGTGATCAGCTGCGAGAGTACCTGAACGCCATTCGTCATGTTCATCTGAACGACACAAACAAACTCGGTCCGGGGATGGGCGATTGTGATTTTGCCCCCCTTTTCATGGCTGGGAAGGAAACTGGTTTTACTGGTTATTTCTCAGTGGAGGCTTTCGATTTCTCGCCCGGACCCGAGAAGGTAGCAAGGGAGAGCTTTACCACAATAGCTCATCTCCATGAACAAGCCTGGGGGACACAACTTATGTAGGACGTGAATTTCTGTTTCTCGTAAGTTGATTTATTTCCTCGGAAGCGGTATCTTCTGACCGTAGTGGCGGAGTGGTGGAATTGGTAGACGCGCCGGACTCAAAATCCGGTCCTGGCAACAGGGTGAGGGTTCGAGTCCCTCCTCCGCTACCATCTGGTCAGAGGGATGTGTGTGAACCCGTTTCATCTCTCCCTAGTCAGAGGAATCTCCCTCAGTGTTCTCAAAGGCCAACTAGGAGTTGGCTTCAATCTCTTGGTGTTTTCCAATCTCTTCGTTCCCACCGTTCTGGCGCAGGAAAATCTCCCCCTCGAAAGATCTTCAGAATCGAGTGAATTCACCACCTTCATCCTTGGGTTGGTGATACTCCAATCCATTGGGATCGCCTGGTTGTGGTGGGATCGTACCAGCCTGAAAGCCAAGGCACGGATTCGTCATCAGACCGAACAGATCTTCCGCCGATTCTACAATAGTGGCCCGGTGGCGATCGCAACGCTCAATCCAAAGACTCTCCGTATCGTCCATGCCAATGAAAAGTTTTGCCGTTTGCATGGTTATGGCGCCGAAGAGATGGTTGGAATGCATCTCCATGATTTTACCCCCCCCGAGGACTATGCATCCGAACTCACATGGATCCAGGCCATGATGTCGGGCAAGAGCGATGGATACACCATGGAGAAACGTGAAGTCCGGAAGAATGGAGAGATCATCTGGTTACGTGTGTCTGGGTGTCCTCTCACGGGAGAGGATGGGGATCCACCACTCCTAGCTGGAATCCTGGAGGACATCACTGAAGAGAAACAGGTCCGGGAAGCCCTACGTAAGAGCGAGGAGCAGCTACGCAGTCTGGTCGAGAGCATTCCGGGTGGAGTCTTCCGCTGCACCGCTGGAGAACCTTGGCGGATCATCTTGGCCAGTGAGGGCGTAACCGCTTTGACTGGATATCCCGTGTCCGACTTCTCCGAGGGCCGGCTAAACTATGTGGATATTATTTATCCCGGTGATCTCCCTGAATTCTACAGGAGAATGCAGGACGCGATACAATCACGGAGCATCTATGAGATATCTTACCGGATCTACCATTCTGATGGGAGCATCCGTTGGGCCCATGAGAAAGGGCGTGCGACCTATAATGAGAATGGCAAGCCAGCCTTCATTGATGGAGTTTCTATCGATATCACCGAACAACACGCCATCATGGAGGCTCTACGTGAAAGCGAGGAAAGATTCAGAACCCTGGCGGAAAACACACCTGATGTCATCAGCCGGATGATCATGGAGGAGGTCGAGGACGAAGAAAGAAAAGAAGGTGCTCCAAATGTGGATTTCCGGTATATCTACATTAATTCAGCTATCGAAAAGGTCTCCGGAATCCCCCCCTCGGGGTACATGGACAAACCTTTTAGAAAATTAGGGGTTTCTACGAACATCCTCAAGATTTGGCAAGAGAACGCATTTGAAGTCTTTACCACCGGAAAACCAGAAACAACTGAATTTGAGTTTCCCACCCGCCAGGGTATCCGTACCTTTCACTCCTTGATCGTCCCCGAATTCGGACCAGATGGAACCGTTCAAACTCTCCTGGTCGTCTCCCGGGACATCACAGATATCCTGCACCTGGAGCGTGAACTCACCCAGCGGACCCAGGAGGTGGATAGCTTTTTTAATGCCTCCATTGATTTGATGTGTATCGCGGACACACAAGGACATTTCCGCCGCTTGAATCCCGTATGGGAGAAGACCTTGGGATATGACCTCGCTGAATTAGAGGGACAACGGTACATTCAGTTTGTTCACCCGGATGATCTCAAATCCACCCTTGAGATCATGTCCATGCTGGCCAACCAACAATCTGTTACCAACTTCACCAACCGTTACCGTAGGAAAGATGGAACTTACCGGTGGATCGAATGGAGTTCCCAGACAGTGGGGGACATGGTCTATGCGGCCGCACGTGATATCACCGAACGCCTGAGTTCGGAGGCGGAACGGTTGGAAGTCGAACGCCGTATTCAACAGTCCCAGAAAATGGAGAGTCTCGGTGTTCTCGCGGGAGGCATCGCTCATGACTTCAACAACCTGTTAACTGTAATCCTAGGAAATCTCGACCTGATACAAGAAGCACTCGAGCCTGAGTCTCCCCTCCATCCCGAGGTCAGAGAGGCCACACAGGCCACCCGGCGGGCGGCGGAACTCACCCGGCAAATGCTGGCCTATGCGGGCAAAGGCCGGTTTGCCATCCGGGATGTGAATCTCAACGAGCTGGTGACGGGAGTGAGCCAAATACTCTCGGTCTCCATTCCCAAATCTACTCTTGTCCAATACCAATTAGACTCCCAGGTCCCCAGCTTGCAGGCTGATCCCGTTCAAATACAACAAGCCATTACCAGCCTGGTCATGAACGCCATCGAGGCCATTGGAGAGAATCCAGGAACAATCACTATCCGGACTGGAACCATGGCAATAAGCACGGACTCCCACGCCCGGAATCATTTCGAGGAAGAAGTGCTCTGTGGCCAATACGCCACTGTCGAGGTACACGACACCGGATGTGGGATGTCCCCGGAAAACAAACGAAGAATTTTTGAGCCTTTCTTTACCACCAAGTTCGCCGGCCGGGGGCTGGGATTATCAGCGGTATTGGGAATTATCCGCGCCCACAAGGGCAGCATCTCTGTCGAGAGCCAAGAAGGGCGGGGTACCACGGTCAGAGTCTTGCTTCCTTATCAAGAAAACGAAGAACACAAAGGAAACGGCGCGAAGATGGCCACTGGATAAGACTGGCCACATCTAGCCCCAGAAGCTTCGTCCCAACAACCAAAGCGCGGTGATTCCCAAGGTCACCAGAGTCACCGGGATGCCCACCTTGGCATGATCCCGCCAGGTAATACGAATCCCCATATGGCCCGCCTGATCAACCACAATAATGTTGGCGATACTGCCCACGATGAAGAGGTTCCCCGCGAGAGTGCTCGAAAGCGCCAGGATGGGGCCTGCCAGGGGATGTGTGGCGATGGGCAACAAGAGCATGGTGGCGGGCACATTAGAGACCAGGTTTGAAAGAATCACAGTCAACGCGAAGAGCCAGCCCGGTTGCTTGGGATCGATCCCACAAACAGTAATCTCCTGAATGAGCTGGGAGAGTAAACCCGAGGTTTCCAAGGCGTGGTTAACCACAAACAACCCCGCGAACAGAGTCAACAGGTTCCAGTCGACCAGTGAGAGGATGCTCCGGGTGGTCATACGGCGGCTGGTCATCAAGAGCCCAGCAGCAGCCAAGGCCAGGACCTCACGTGGCCAGGAGGTACACAGGAACGCGGTCATTAATGTGAGTAGGACACAGGCTCCCTTGGAAGTCTGCCAAGGGTTGAAGGGGGGGGCCTGTGCGGTCTGAAAGGGGAAATCCGCCTCCCACTTCCCCGCCACACGCCAGATCACAATCCCCCAGATCGCCACCAGACCAAGAACCACGGGGACAATCGCCTCCAGCACATATCCCCCAAAGGAAAGTCCGAGTCTTTGGCCGATCAGCATATTTTGTGGGTTGCCGATCAAGGTTGCCGCCGAGCCCACATTGGAGGCACAGGCCAACGCCAGGAGGAACGGGAGTGGATTTAACCTCCGGCGGATACACCCCTCGATCAATACCGGCGGCATGGCCAGGCAGATGATATCATTGGCCAGCAGGGCGGACAGGCCACCGGATACCGCGATCAGCATCGCCAAAAGGGCCGGGGGAGATACCTTCGCACCAGCCAGGCCACGTGTGACACGGGCGTAGAAGCCCCCTAAACGGAATTGAGCGGATACCACCATCAAGCCAAAGAGCAACCCCATGGTGGGAACATCGATGGCATCCCGCGCCTCCTCGGGTCCCACCTTCCCAAACACCAGTAAGGCAATCGCCCCGAGCATAGCGATACCGGTCCGGTCCAAGGCTAGCCCCGGAATCTCCCCCAGGATCATCCCCAGGTAAACCAGGAGGAAAACACTCAGGACAACCGTGTCCATACGCCCCCCTCCACATGCCATTGGGTGGCGTTGGCGAGTAAGCCCCGGTGGGCTTCCGCCTCGGTAAAAGTCAACAATGCTTGTCCCTCCTGGGTCACTTTCTCCAGAAACCTCTGGCAACGACCCAGATCCATCTCATGGGTGACATCATCCACCAGCAGGATGGGGGGATCGGCCGGATTGGTGAGAAGATCCCGCTCCGCAAGTTTCAAAGCGAGCACCACCGACCGGCGTTGACCCTGCGAAGCGAAGCGTTCGGCGGAGCTGCCCGCTACCTCCAGATAGAGATCATCCCGGTGGGGACCAGAGAGAGTTTGATGCTGGGTAATGTCCCGCTCCATGGTAGCCTCCAAATGTTGGGCATAAGCAGCACGGATCTCCTCCAGACTGGGAACTTCTCCAGATGACACCCAAGTCTGACGAGTTCCGGTGGAGCGATAATTCCCCGCGAGAGTCTCATCGAGTTGGGTAATCTCCGCATAGTGCAAATAGGTCTGTTCGAGGAGATCCAGACTGTATGTGGCGCGCGAGTGGATGATCTCTCCACCCAGACGGCTCAGCTCCTGATCCCAGGCACGGACAAGGTGTTTAGTGGTAAGGCTGGTGTCAGCGGTACGGAGCACCGCATTCCGTTGCTTGAGAGTCTTCCGGTAATCAAGCAGGACACGCACCATGGCGGGGTGGCGTTGGCACATCCCCAGATCAAGGGTGCGGCGGCGGCTAACAGGTCCGCCAGAAAGGAACTCCAGATCCTCGGGAGAGAAGAAAACCGCGCGCAGATGGCCATACAGGTCACTGCTCCGCTTGAGGGGAGTTTCATCTACCCGGAAGCGCCGTTCCTTTTCATCGAAACCAGTGGTAATTGAGTGAGAGACGCCTTCACTTTCGAATTCGAGCCGGATAAAGGCGGAGGGGCTACCCCGCCGGATCAGCTCGCGGTTTGCGTGAGCGCGGGGGCTTGTCGCGGTCGCCAGAAAATAGAGTGCTTCCAGAAGGCTTGTCTTGCCCTGTGCGTTTCGTCCGGAGAGTAGCTGTGCTCCCGGGGGGAATTCCAGCGAGGCCCCGGTGATATTTCGGAAGTTTTGGAGAGTGAGCCGCAGTAACCTCATTGTTCTTAATCTTGACCTTGGTTCCGGGCTTTGTTTTGGCTGCGGCCAAGGCTTCAGCCAAAGCTGTGGCCTTGGCTTTGGACTCGGGCGTGGCCTTCGCTTTGGCCTTCACGGCCGCCTTGGAACGCGCCTTCAAACCCATCTCGGCCGCCTTCTCAAACCGGAGAGCGTATTGTGAGGACAGAGTGGCTTGGGTGTCCAGCTTATACAGTCCCTCACGTAACATCACCTCGTTGAGTAAGGTCCCATCCGGAAGAAACGCATAGGCAGCCATATCGCCATCGGCATTGTGTGTCTCTTCATCGAAAACCAGGCGGACCACCTTCCCTTCCAGTTCCTGGTTCAACGCCTTGCGCTTGATCTCGAGAATGGAACCATCGATCGGAGCCTGGGTGCAGCCGAGAAGCGACATTTTATGTCCATTCTTGAGGATCAGGGTCCCATCCGGCGATATGTTACGAATGGTCCGCATGGCCTCGATGGCCCGCAGTTGAGTGGGCGGTAAGAGGGGGGACACCTTGGTTTCGGGAGAAGCCGCTTGTGGGTCGGCGCGGATGTACTGGATAGATTTGTCTTCATGGTTAATCCTGCGCCCGAAGGCATCCACACGCCCCGGGTCCGGCTCCGCAATGGCAGTGCCTAGAAGGGTGACCAGTCCTGCCAGAATGGGCAGGATTTGCCCCATTAGGACGAGGCGATAACTTACATTTCTGTGTATCATGAGACCGGCATGGTGAATGAGCAGGACTCATACCAGTCCCTGACTTCTGGAGATTGACAAAATGAGACCCAGTAAACTCGTAATCAAACGTCTCTTTGGCATGGCAGTAGCCGGAGCTCTCCTATTGGCGGTGGTCACACTCGGTCTCATTGTCATCTCCAGATTCCTCCCCGCTTCCACTGATGCCAAATGTAGGTTGATCTATAGAGAACTGAGTTCGATTCAGACAGTCATTATTGATTGTTGGTGCGCGAGCGGACAGGTGCTTCCAACAGATTGGAGTTCGCTTGAGGCAGCGGAGGAATGGCCAAGTCCGAATATGGTGAAAGATCCTTTTTCTGGTTTCGAGGTAGAGTATCTGTCTCAGTTTTCTGACAAGAGAATCATCGTGTGGTCGGTCGGTCCCGACGGCATGGATAATCTAGACACATCAAGTGTAGAAGTTCAGGGGCAGGACGAATTGGTTCTTATCATCAACCAGGCTGACGGGAAGCTGGAAACACAAATCCAGGACTTTTCGCCCAGGGAAGGCCCCAGCCATCGGGGTTCCCCACCGCCTCCATCCATCTTTGCGCCAGAAGACTGTCACTGATCTCGTAGCCCGTTCCGGTCAGTCAGCTTTATTCCGGTTTTATCCGTCCCAACAGCCGTAGCAACCCATCCAGGATGGTGAGCGGATGGGGCGGGCAGCCAGGGATATAGAGATCCACTGGAACCACCGAGTCCGCGCCATTATTGACTTCAGGGTGACCCGCATATGGGCCACCGGAGATGGCACAACTCCCCACGGCAATCACGATCTTCGGCGCGGGAACCGCCTCATAGGTCTTACGCAAAGCCAACTTCATGTTCTCTGTCACCGGGCCGGTGATGAGCAGGCCATCGGCATGACGTGGCGAGGCCACAAAGTGGACCCCGAGCCGGGAAAGATCCCAGACTAAAGTGGTAAGCACATTGACATCGGCCTCACAGGCATTACAGCCTCCCGCGCTGACCTGGCGGAGCTGCAGAGAACGTCCCAACAGGCGCTTCATCTCACCATCCAAGGCTTGGGCCAGCTTCAACGTCTGCCCTTCCTCAAGAATCAGATCCTCGCGGTGGTGGGTGGAGAGACGGTAATCAGTAGAGTATGAGACCGCTCCTTGCGGACAGGCCTCGGCGCAGCCGGTGCAGAAGAGACACTTTCCCAGATCAACCGACTTCTTCGCCTGGCAGGTGATCGCATCGGTGGGACACACCTCGGCACACTGACGGCACCCCTCCGGGCACATCGTGGAGTCGATTAGCGGAAGCCCCCGGAAACGATCCGGAAGCGGCGGTGGTGGCCCCTCCGGATACTTGGAGGTACGGTGCCCTTGGCGAAGACGTGTTCTGGTGATCCTTAGCATGGACTGTCTCTACTTCCCCGCCCTTCTCGATGCCCCAGTCTCTTTACAGGTCATGCCCGCAATAGGAGAGGTTGAAACTCTTGTTGCAGAGGGGGAAGTCGGAAATCTGCTGGTTGCGCAAGACGTAACTCAAACCGCTCCAATTATGGAAGGAGGGATCGGTAATCTTGTAACGGGCATAACGGCCTTCATTATCAGTAAGCGCCACATGACAAACCTCTCCACGCCACCCCTCGACCAGCGCAACAGCCAGACGGTCTGGAGCGGGTGTGCCCATCTTCACCCGGATCGATCCTTGCGGCAACGAAAGCAGCTGTTCGCGGATAAAAACAAGTGACTGCTGAATTTCCATCCAACGGACATAGGCCCGGGCGAAAACATCGCCAGTGTCCCAGGTCGAAACTGGGATCTGGACAAAGCGGTAGATACCCGAGGGTTGATCATGACGAATATCCCGGCGCAACCCAGACGCCCGCGCGGCGGGCCCCACAATCCCCAACTCATGGCAGACCTCCAATGGAAGGGGCCCTGTATCATCAAAACGAGCCATGGCCGAGGGGGTATCCCACAAAAGATCAATCGCTCCCCGCGCATCCTTCTCGTTGGCATCCAACCGCTTGAGCAGGTCCGTGACACGAGCTTCATCGACATCAAAACCCACACCACCGGGACGGATCATACCGCGTCCAAACCGGCTGCCGCACAGTACGGCAGTCATGTTCAAGAAATCACCGCGAATCCGTCCACAATACGAAGCGGTGGGGAGGAAGCCGACATCATTAGCCAACGCGCCTAGATCGCCGACATGATTGGCGATCCGCTCCAGCTCCTGGGCGATACCCCGGAGTGACTGGGCACGCGGGGTTTTCTCACAACCCGACAACGCCTCGGTGACCAAACAGTATGCCAGGGAGTGCCCGACAGTCGTATCCCCCGCCACAGTCTCCGCATAATGCAGTGAACGTTTGGATGGACCGCCCATTAACGCCTCTTCCACACCACGGTGCTGATAGCCGAGTGAGATCTCCAGGTGGAAGACCTTCTCGCCATGGCATTGGAAACGGAAGTGGCCGGGTTCGATGACACCGGCATGAACAGGGCCGACCGCGACTTCATGGATCTCCTCCCCCTCGACCCGGTACTGGTCAAACATAACAGGGGGAATCGGTTGATCCGCTGGACGGTCCCAGGCATCCCGCCCTGGAATCCAGGACTTCCGGTAACGGACCGGCTTGAACCAGGGGTGGCCGGTGGGTTGAAGACCGGACTGCTCGGCAATCTCACGCTCGAAGAGATGAACTTGCGGACAACGGGGAGTTAAGGATGGAAAAGTATCGCCTTGTAGTTTAGTCCGGCAAACCCCCAGCCGGTTCTCCGCATCGATGGACACCACCGCATAAAGGTGGGTGGCTTCTCCACCCTCCATGGCATGACCGAAAAGCGAGGAAATCCGTCCTCCCTCCTGAACACATTCAAGAAGGGTACCTTCAAAAACTTCCCAAGAAAGCTGTGGAATATCAATCAGCTTTACTGACCGCCCATTCCCCACTCCTAGCAGATTCAAGATGTTGGAGGTCATGGCTTGACCTCCAGATACTGGACCGCGTTGGTCAGCAAGGTATTGACTGGGCTGGGGATATAGAGGCCAAACAGGAGCACAAATCCCATCAGCACAAGGGGTGGAAGACAGGTTAAGAATCCATCACGGTAGGATGAGGTCTGGCTCTCCTTGCGGACCAGCCCTTGCACCGCTGCCAAGACCACCGCGCCCATCCCAATGAAGACCACCAGCAGAAGCATGAGATAGAGTCCAGCAGTCAGTAGGCGTCCCGATGCAAGTGCGCCATTAAAAATTGCGAACTCGCTGATGAAAGGGCCAAAGGGTGGCGAACCGGTAATGGCCAAAAAGGCGGCGGTGAAGAGTGTCCCGGAGACTGGCAGCCGGGACACTGCTCCACTGACCTCTTCCGTTGTTGTGCTATTAAAAGCACGGTGTAGGTTTCCAGCCGACAAGAAGAGAACACCTTTAGTAAGACCATTGTTCAACATATGGAGTAATGTGCCATACAAGGCAGGCGCGCCCAGGCCGAGACCGAATACCAGTATCCCCATGTGCTCGACACTGGAGTAAGCCAAGAGACGCTTGAGGTCCCGTTGGCCGGCCATGAACACCCCCGCGGTCGCCATGGCGAGCAATCCCATAAAAACCAGTAAGCCAGAGATATAGGCGCTCTCCCCCGCGGCGGCGCATACACTGAAAATGCGCAGGATGGTTAAGAACGCACAGCTGGTGACTCCACCCGACAGGAGCGCCCCCACCACGCCGGGCGCCTCGCCATAGGCATCTGGCTTCCAGGTGTGCATGGGAGAAAGGCCCATCTTGGTCCCATACCCCACCAGCATGAGGATGAAGGAGGCATGTAACCAAGGCTTGGAAAGCTTAGGGGCATCAGACAAGAGATCCTCCAACAAGAGCGAGGACTCCAGTCCGGAATGGAGCGAGGAGTAGGCAAGGAAGAAGGAGCCCAACAGGGCCAGGGCGATGCCCACCGAACCAACCAGCATGTACTTCCAGGTGGCCTCGATGGACCGTGGTGTGCGGTTGAAGTAAATCAATGGCGCGGTGCTCAAGGCCGTGGCCTCAATGGCCACCCACATGACACCGAGATGGTGCGACCAGGTCACCAGGCTCATGGTTCCCAGAGATGCCAAGAGACACCCACAGAACACGCGGTTCGAACGTTCGGCGCGGTACTTCAGATAGCCCACGGTATACAGCGAGCAGACGAAGAACAGCACACTCACCAGGAAGAGCACCAGTCTTCCAGCCGGATCAAGGACAAACCATGGCGAACTGGTTGCTGTCTCCAGCCCCATAAGCACCCTCACCGTTAAAACCAGATGCGCCAGACCGGTAACCGGCAGCAGCCAGGGTCGCTTCTGGTTGGAGGAAACCACAAAAGCGAGTCCCCCCATCAAGATGGGAAAAAGAACCAATCCGGTGACCATGTTCTATTCCTTGAGCGCCACCAGATGGCGCGTATCCAACGATGAAAAGGCACGGTTGATGTGGTTGACAATGATGCAGATGACAAAAATCGCCACGCATAAGTCGAGTAGCACGCCCAGTTCAACCACCAGCGGCATGGCCTCAACCAACAACATACCGAAAATGAAAATACCATTTTCCAGCACCAGGTAACCGATGACCTGACTGATGGCCTTATAACGGGTGATGAGCAGGATAAAACCAATCAACATAGTCGACATGCCAGCCGGGACCAACAGCGGTGTGGTGTGCTCGCTGGCGAGTGGTAGCTGCGATGAAAACACCAAGGCGAAACCAGTCGCCAACGCCCCCAAGACCATGGAGGGCAGGAAGCCAATCAAGGGCTCCATCTCGCGCTTAATCTGCACATCACGCATGGCCCGCATCAACATCCAGGGAATCAGCACACCCTTCAATCCAATCGCCGCGGCCGCCGCCAGGATGGCCCCGGTACTCGGATGCACATGAATCAGCAACGGCATCACGCCCAACACCGCGCCTTGGATCGCGACCGCGCGGATGACCGCCAGGATACGGCTGGTTCCCAGGGCAAATAGGTCTAAGACCAGGACGAAGACCAAAAGCGAGTTTAGCAGGGGTGTCGTATCCATTATCTCACCAGCAGAATAAATCCGAATCCACACGAAAGCGTGGCGGCAATTAACAAGTAGGGCACATAGCGCAGCCGCAGCCGCGCCATGATAGACTCAGTCACTCCCACCGCCACGGCCAGCGTCAACAGCCCGCCGGCGTAAACCAGCCAATCGATCCACGCCTGTCCACTCTGGAAGGGCAGGATGATGTGGAGCAGCACGGTTCCCAGCACCAGGAGTTTGACCGCTGAGCTATACAGGACCATGCCCAACAGCGGGCCGCTGTGATCGAGCACCATCACTTCATGGATCATGGTCAATTCCAGGTGGGTGTTGGGATCATCCACAGGGATACGGCAATTCTCAGCTAATAACACGATATACAGCCCAATCGCCACCAGCACCAGCGGCGCGGCCAGTACCTGCCAATCACCGGTCAAGGGGCCATGCAGCATTCCGGTCAACATCAGTGACCCAGAAATTTTAGTTAGTACCAGGAACCCCAGAAACATGGCTGGCTCGGACAGACAAGCAAAGGTGACCTCCCTTGCCGCGCCCATCCCCTCGAAGGCCGATCCGGTATCCAACGCCGCCGTTGTGGTAAAGAAGCGGGCAAGTCCCAATAAATACGCGAAGAGAATCAGATCGCCGTTAAAGGACACGGGAGCCATGAAGGGTCCCATCGGAACCAGTACACCACACAACATAACCGCTACCAGGGTTACGATGGGTCCGGCGATGAAGATCCATGAGGTCGAGGTACTGAGTACCAACCCCTTGCGCATCAGCTTCGCCAAGTCGTAATAGGGCTGGAGAACTGGCGCGCCCATGCGTCCCGCGAAGAAGGCTTTGGTCTTGTTGATAACACCCAGCAACAACGGTGGCATCATCACCAACAACAATAAATGGATAAGGCAGTGAATCACCTCAGTCACCCTGGCCACCCTCACGCCATACTCTCAACATCATTTCCCTTTTCATCGTGAGAACAGCCTTCCCAACAATTGGCCGAAGGGGAGGTTCCACATCAACAAGGCGATCACGGCCACAAGGATGTAGAGCACATAATATTGAGTGAGGCCGGGCTGCAACCCTCGGAACCATGACAGACAGCGTTGGATGGCGCGCGCGGCGGGCAGAATCTGACCATCCAGCACCACATCATCGACATGACTTTCGAAGTACGAGGGCTTAGGAAAGAGTCCCTGAATCTTGGGGAGATGCACCCGGGGCCGCAGGGGCCAGCGCAGCATTCCCACCAGCATCTCCGCGAAGGAGGAGGCGGTGTATTGCATCCGTGCGGTGGGACGGGCATAGCCACAGTCCCAGGTGCTGGTACGGGGGACACTGACCAACGGCCATTTCCTCAGGAAGAAGACTGTCACCACCCCTAACAGAACCCAGAGCACCAGAGCCAGCAGGCCCACCATGGTGAGCGGAGCCAATGATGGAAGACTGAAACCTCTTCCTGCTGACTCTGGCGCCCAGGCCGATATAGAGTGACCCAGGGGAGTGGCCAGCGCGAACGGCGCCAACCCGATGAGTACACAACACCCCGCCAACAGGGTCATCGGCACGAGCATACTCACCGTGGCCTCATGCGCCCCTTGTGTTGAGGTGCTTCGGGACTCCCCTAGGAACACCGCCCCGAAGACTTTCACGAAACAGGCTACCGCCAAGGCTCCAATAGTGGCCAATACCGGCACCACCAAAGCCGCCCCGGCCCAAGAAGCATCTCCCTCGATTCCGGTGGTACGCAACAGACCAAGGTAGATGAAAAACTCACTCACAAAACCATTCAGGGGTGGCAAACCACAAATCGCCACCGCTCCGGTGAGGAACATCAACGCGGTCCAGGGCATCTTCTTGGCCAGCCCACCGAGACGGTCGATCTCACGTGTCTGACAGGCATGAAGCACTGAACCCGCGCTCAGGAAAAGGAGTGATTTAAAGAGGCTATGGTTCCACACATGCAGCAGGCACCCCGCCAGTCCAAGAACAATCCAACTCGTTTGCCCGAGAGAACGTCCCACCATCGCCAGGCCGAGGCCCATCAGGATAATCCCGATGTTCTCGACACTGTGGTAAGCCAGCAAGCGTTTGAGATCATGCTGGCCGATGGCGAAGGCCACTCCTAGAACTCCGCTGATGGCTCCCAGGACGAGCAGGACCGCCCCCCACGCCACCGGTGGTTGCGGCAACAACCCGCAGACACGCACCAGGCCATAAATGCCCATCTTGATGACCACACCAGACATGATGGCGGAGACATGACTGGGGGCATTGGCATGGGCGGTGGGTAGCCAGAAATGAAGGGGCATGATGCCCGCCTTTAAACCAAAGCCAACCAATGCCAGGAAAAAGATGGCGGTGAGTGTACCCAACCCCGCCGCTTCAAGTGGAACCGGCTGTAGATCGAAAGAGCCCACCGCTGTCCGCATGAGGCCGAACATGGCGAAAAGAGCCAAGGTTCCAGCATGGGCCGCAATCAGGTAAATCCACCCTGCCGCGCGGACATCGGGCAAGTGATCCTCGGCGGTGATCAGGAAGAAGGCCGATAACGCCATGACTTCCCAGCCCAACAGGAACAGCATCGCATGGCGGGCCACTACCAGAACCACCATCCCGGCTACTAAAAGTCCCCAGAAAAGACCGACTCTCCGTCCATTGGATACATGCTGGGAGTGTTTCCAATAGCCCAGGCCATATATCGATCCTAGACCGCCCATGAACAGGACCGGCACCAGGAAGAAGGCGCTGAGCGCATCAATGCCCAGGCTCAGTCCACCACCCATAAAGGATGCAGGCAGGAGCAGGAGGACTTTCTGATCACTCAGAAGCGCAGCCACCACACCGGTCAGCCCCAACACCGAAGCGCAGACCATGAAGGCAGTGGCAATCCATTGCCCCACTGGAGAGCGCCATCCCAGGAAGACTCCCGGCAGTCCACTGACAGCCGCGAGAGCCGCCACAGCCAAGATGAGGGTTAGCGGCATGGGTTGCACCTTAACTGGGTATGTGAACCTTCAGACCTCACTCCCCTACCCCCCTCTCCCTCTGGGCGAGGGGGACATTCCCTGAAGACGGCGCGTTAGCGGTTTGGCCATTTCCATTCATGGGCTGCAGGGCTGCCTCCGCAAGACCCAGTTTGGCGAGAATCTCCTCGCGCGTGGCCTGAGTCTTCAAGGCGGCTTTAAACTCCGGATTGCGCAAGACATATGCAAGCCGTGAAAGTAGATGTAAATGCGCCTTCACGGTTGGGCTGATGAGCGCGAAGAGGATATTGACTGGTTGCCCATCGAGAGACTCGAAACTGATCGGATGCTCTAGAAAACAGAGTGTGATCATGGGCTTGGTGACATGCAATACAATCGGGTTACGGACATGCGGGATAGCGATGCCATCGCCAATGCCGGTCGAACCGAGGGTTTCGCGTGCCAAGAGGACCTGGAAGAGGAATTCGTGATCGACCTCCTCCGGCAGTTTCATCACATCGACTACAGCCCGCAGGACCGAGGGTTTATCATTCCCAGCGATCCGGTAGGAGATCCCACCAGCCTTCAGCGCATCGGAGAGAGAGGGGAGTGGAATCTTGTTGGTGTCCGCCTCAATGAAAATTTCTGGAGAGATTTGAATCCGCCGGGAAGTGGCCCACTCCAGGAGCTCCGCCCGGTTGAAACGGAACTGCTCATTGATCTGGTAACAGGGGATGACCTTCTGTTTGATCCACCGGTAGACCGTTTTTTCAGATACATCTAACAGTCTAGCCGCATCTTTGACTGTAAGTTGCATGGCTCTCTCGCTTAGGACATCTTTGGACATTATGGGGTGGGTGACTCAAATGTCAAGGTATGTCTTTGGCAAGCGAAAGATGAGACACTTGACAGATAAATGTCCCTCCCTCCCCTTCCCAGTCAAATTGACAATGGGATAGGGTCTCCTCAGTCCAATCTCTCACGATCTATGCTTTATGGGCGCAAGCAGCCGTTGAAAAAGAACGTGACTGTGGAGCCGCCTTCACAGGAATGACAGAATAGGTGAAATCTCTCGGAAATCGTCATTCCCGCGAAAGCGGGAATCCATGGAGCCAACAGAACTACGGGTTATTTGAGGGATTGATTGGATACCGATGGGGGGTAGTTAAGATCAGGTGTCCGCATGGTTTGAATCGTGGAGGAGATGGAGGGAACGGAGGGACATGGAGAACAGCGGAGAGTCTCTGCCTCACAAACACTATTCCATGTACCATGACAGAAAACCTGGAGGACCGGAACCTTCCATGAAATACCTGACTGTCATCCTTCTCACCACCACACTGGCGGAGGCCACCATGGCTGGAGTCTTTCCCAAGGAACTCACCCAGTTTTCACCCTATCCGGGCAACCCCGTTTTCAAGGGCGGTGGCCCTGGACAGTGGGATGAGAAAATCCGTGAGCGGGGCTGGATCCTCAAGGAGGATGGGGTTTATCACCTGTGGTATACGGGATACACCGCGGATGACAAGGCCCCCATGCACCTCGGCTATGCCACCTCGCCAGATGGACTGGCCTGGACCCGTTATGAAGGAAATCCTCTGTTGCCCGATCTGTGGGTCGAGGACATGATGGTGGTGAAGGACAACGGCACCTACACCATGTTCGCCGAGGGCAAGGATGATCAGGCACAGTTACTCACCTCCACCGACCGTATCCATTGGAAACCCGAGGGTCAGCTCACCATTCTCCAGACCAATGGCACCCCCATTCCCGAGGGCCCTTTCGGCACTCCAACTGCATTTCATGAGAATGGCACCTGGTACCTGTTCTATGAACGCAACGACGATGAGGCGGTGTGGCTGGCCACCTCAAAAGATCTGAAGACATGGACGCATGTGCAGGATGAACCGGTCCTGAAACCCGGTCCTGGCATTTATGATGGCAAGATGATCGCACTCAATCAGGTCATCAAGTATGAGGGGCGGTATTTCTCCTACTACCACGGCCTTGAGGCCGAGGAGACCAAGCCACGGCTGTGGAATACTAATGTTGCCGTGTCAGAGGACCTGATTCACTGGGAGAAGTTTCCAGAGAATCCGATCCTCGAAGAGAATCAATCCAGCGGCATTGTGCTGATCGATGGGAAGGAGATCCGGATGTATTCGATGCACCCGGAGGTGAGGGTGCATTTGACAAGGTAAACGACTGTTTCTTTATTGACCATCCTAACATATTATGCTTACATCATTGAGATATTATGCTTTGTTTATGTCTAGAGAACTGCTCGACAACACAACTCAGGAGAGTACATCATGATATATGATGGCTTAATCACTGAAAATATGCTCGATTCTTGGATCGATAGAAATTCTCGCCAAGCCCAAGAGATTGTTCCTTCTTTAGTCGACCACTTGATTGCTGCTGCCATTCCAAGTCCGCGTTTTAAACGCTTTCCCCAGGGTGATAGTATAGGACAACATGGGCCAGATGGAGTGCTTGATACGGACATAGGATTTCCAGGTTTTGTGCCAGATGGTTTGAGTTACTGGGAGACCGGATCAAGCAAGGATGCCCATAGAAAGGCGTCTGATGATTACAATAAACTGACAGCATCTACCCCCCCTGAAATAAGACAACAGGCAGGTTTTATTTTCGTCACCCCCAGGTCTGCCTACACAGATTGGGAATATACCTGGAAACCAGATGGACAAGCTGAGTGGTTGAACGAAATGCGTATACGTAATGAGTGGAAGTCTGTCGATATCATCGACGGAACGAAGATTATCGCATGGCTACACAAATTACCAGTCGTGGAACTTTGGTTGGCTCGGCAGATGGGAATATTGGCATCAGGTATTACAACACCTGAATTGCACTGGGATTTGCTACAGGGGATAGGATCACCTCCGTTGCTTCCACCACAAGTTATTCTAGCTAATAGAGATGAAGTATGCAAGGCCATCGATCTTCTTCTTGAGGATAATTGTCATCAGCTAAAAATTGAGACATACCATTCACATCAGTTAGCTGATTTGGTATCAGCCCATATTGCATCAATGAACCCTGACAAGCGGATTAGGGCTTCAGGACGTTGTTTAATCGTGACCCATCCAGACTCATGGAATCAACTGACTAACTTGAGCACACCTCATGTTCTGGTTGCTGAATTTCTTCTTGAAGAGCAGGATCGGTCTGGTCTGCTGCTCTTGGAGCAAGCGAAACGGAAACAGCACAATGTAATTTTCTGGGGTTTGCCAGGAGGCACCTCACACCCCAAATTTGCCAGACTTTATAATCCCACTGTTTTCGAAGTTCAAAAAGCCCTTGAAGATGGTGGGTATACCGAAGAGAGATCTAGGTCTTTAGCTCTAAAATGTCAAGGAAACCTCACAACACTGCTCAATATTCTTCAACGCCTCTCATCGACACCGGAATGGAGCCAGAAAACCGAGGCAGCAGAACTTGCTGTAATTCAGATGATTGGTGAATGGGATGATGGAAGGGGTGAAGATAAAACAACTTTCGAAAACATAACGGGAAAAACCTATGGGGAGTGTATCGGTATCATCCAGAGGATTGCACTTCTACCGGACACTCCCCTTACTCATCATGAAGGTATCTGGAAATTTACTTCCCGATACGAAGTATGGTATGAATTGGGAAAATATTTGTTCGATGAACACATTTCCAGATTCAAAGGTGCCGCTATCCAAGTCCTAAGAGAAAGAGATCCCAAGTTTGACCTTCCTCCCAACGAACGTTATATGGCCAACATAAAGGGGAAAGTTCTCCAGCACTCAAATCACCTTCGAAAAGGCATCGCTGAGACCCTTGCCCTTCTCGGAAATCATAAGAAGGCGCTAACCTCATGTACATTAGGCCAACCTGAAAAGGTTGCGAGATTTGCCGTAAGCGAGATCCTAAAGGATACAGACTGGAAGCTATGGGCCAGCCTTGAAGATGTCTCACCACTCATAGCTGAAGCTGCTCCTGAGGAGTTTCTCAAGGCCCTTGAAAGAGATCTAATAAACAATCCTTCCATTTTCATAGACCTTTTTACCCAAGAAGGAGATGGATTCTTTGGTGGCAACTACATGTGTGGCCTACTCTGGGCACTTGAAACACTTGCATGGGAATCCGAATTCTTCCTTCGGACGTTTATGGTTCTCGGAAAACTCGCATCAATTGATCCTGGTGGTAAAAGCGTCAATCGACCCCTAAATTCAATGACAACCATCCTGCTTCCATGGCTACCACAGACCTGTGCCTCGTTGCAGAAACGACAAGTTGCAGTTGAGAAGATTCTAAATGATTACCCGGGAATTGGGTGGAGTCTTTTATTATCTCTACTCCCAAAACAACATGATGTATCCTCCGGAACACGAAGACCGACATGGCGAGAGACTATTCCCCAAGAATGGTCAAATCGCGTATCTTCAAAGGATCATTATGACCAAGTCCGTACGTACACCAAGATTGTAATTAGAGAGGCAGAGAAGGATTTTCAAAAACTTGTTGAACTAGTGGAACGCCTTGACTGTCTCCCCCAGGATGCCATGGGATATGTCCTCTTGCATCTTGAATCAGAATCCATCCTTTCCCTTAAAGATGATAAGAAAGTTTTCATCTGGAACTTATTGAATGATCTGATTTCCAAACACAAGCGTTTTACCGGAGTAGAATGGACCTTGCCAGAAGATCTCATAGAAAGAATCACATCGGTTTCAAAGAAGTTAACCCCTGTTTCCCCATTTTATCGTTACCAACGCATTTTTTCAGAAAGGGATCGAAATCTGCTTGAGGAAAGAGGTAACTATGATGAGCAGATGAAAAGAATCCAGATACAACGCCAGGATGTAATCCTAGAAATGATTCATGACGGAGGTGTGGAGAAGGTACTGGAGTTCTCCAAATTGGTTGAATCCCCATGGCGAGTCGGTTTCTCACTCGGTGTGGTAGCCGATGAAAAAACTGAAAGTGCGGTTCTCCCCCGACTACTAGAGTCGATTGAAAAACCACTATCTCAACTTGCTGGAGGCTACATTCTGGGACGGTTTAAAGAACAAGGTCTCCCATGGGTGGATAGCCTAGACATGGGGAACTGGTCCTATTCATTAATTGGCCAGTTTTTAGCATTTCTACCCTTCGAAGCATCCATTTGGGAAAGAGTGTCGCGTCTTTTGAAAGGAAATGAATCGCACTACTGGTTAAAAGCAAGCGTAAATCCGTTTGGAAAAAAAGAGAACCTTTCTTGGGCAGTAGATCGGCTAACCCAATTTGGAAGAGCCAATGAAGCTATCGAGTGTCTGTGGGCAATTAAGCTTGATCAACAAGCCATCGATTGGAAGCAAGCTGTACAAGCACTTGATGTCCTCTATTCGTCTGCTGAAAATATACGCCTTATGGATACTCATGCAATCGTAGAGGTCATCAAAGATCTCCAGGACGATGCGGCGATGGACCAAGACGAACTCGCCAAAGTCGAGTGGAGGTTTCTTCGTTGTCTTGAGCGTGACAGGGATGCATATCCGAAATGCTTGGAAGGCAGACTTGCATACGACCCCAATTACTTCAGTTGGGTAATCAAGAATGTATTTCAATCTGAAAATGAAGGAGATCAGAGAAAGATTTTATCGGAGTATGATAAAATGATTGCAGAAAATGGCTACCACCTTCTTGACAATTGGCAGATCATCCCCGGAACACAGAAAGATGGGGAAATCAACCACGAAGCTCTCAAGGAATGGTTATCTGTGGTGAAGCAGTTGTGCGGTGAGTCAGGTCACCTGAAAAGCGCATTAAGGCAGGTCGGGAAGGTTATGACGCATGCCCCGGCCGACCCGGCTGGTCTTTGGATCCATAAATCGATTGCAGAATTACTCGAAGCTGAAGATGCTGAAGATTTACGAGATGGATACAGATCCGGACGATACTTTGCTCGTAGTGTCTATTGGGGGACTGGGGGGAAAGAGGAGCGGGAGCTTGCTTTAAAATTCAGGGAGGAAGTTGAAGCACTGGAAAACCTTGGATTTGTTCGGTTCGCAACATCCCTTAAGAAGGTGGCCAAATCGTATGATCAGGAAGCAGAAAGGGAGGAACTAGAGCACAGGATGGACGATTGAGAGCCACATCTCAATATCCTGTAAAAGCCTCGATAACCGATTGGAAGTCACCAATGGAGTCACCTCCTACCTGGGGTACTCCCCATTGTCTAGACAACTTTTGGTGAAAACTAAGCTTGATTTT
>CAYRBI010000085.1:0-19924 GCA_964422415.1 uncultured bacterium
TCACCACGAGCCATAGCGGCCGTGTTGTTCTTTACGATCATACGGATGGGAAATAATGAAAACGACTATTCTTCAGAAGCTTGTGTTCACCACAATTATGCTGAGCTGTGGTTTGGCCTTCGCAGCCACATACACTCTGAGTCCACCCCAATCCATTCAGACCACCATCGATTCGGCCTTAACGGGTGATGTGATTGTCCTTTCACCGGGGAGCTATACTGGGACGATCAACTTCAATGGGAAGGCGGTCACGGTCAGGTCGATTGATCCCGGGAAGTGGGAGGTAGTCGAGGCGACCATCATCGATGCCAGCGGCGCGGGATGTGCGGTGACCTTCGCGAGTGGTGAGAGTTCCGCGGCTCTGCTTTCGGGCGTGACCGTAAGAGGGGGCAAGGCCGTTGAATATGATTACGAGGGGGGAGCCGGAATTCTTTTTACCTCCGAGGCCGCCCCTACTATCCAGAACTGCTTGATAACTGAAAACGAGGGAGAAAATGGGGCTGGAATTCATTGTAACCGTGGCGCGCGCCCTACTTTGACCGGTTGCCGGATCGCTAGTAACAATGCGGCGGACGAGGGGGGAGGCGCTTACATCAAAAGATCCGCGCCCACCTTCATCAACTGCGCTTTCTCTGACAATCAAGCATTCAAGACGGACGGATTGGCTTTCGACTACAACTCATCCACAACCATGACGGGGTGCAGCATCACCCAGCATGAGGGTGCTGGATTTCATTCATATTCCAATGCAATGGTTTCATTGACCAACTGCATTATAACCGGTAACCGGCCAGGCCTCTTTTGCGGGGATAGCTCCCACCTTGAAGTAAATCATTGCACCATTACTCGAAACCGGGGATCCTCCATTGGGAGTGGCCTATACTTCTGGGGCGATGGGGTCCGGCACATCACGAACAGCATCATCTGGAACCTAGGACCGGAAATCTATATTGATTCAGGGACTACAGAAATCACATATAGCTGCATCCAAGGGGGGTGGCCGGGAACTGGCAATATCAGCGCACTTCCTGATTTTGTGAATGCAAATGATGATGACTATCACCTTTTGGATGGTTCACCTTGCATCGATCGGGGAGATCCCTCTGTAGGAGTTAGCGCTGATTATGATGGTAACAGCCGTCCCGGAAGCGATGGACTGGTGGATATGGGGGCGTTCGAGTCTCCCGCTGGTTTCCTGCCTGGTAGTCCCATTCATGAGCCACAGATCATCTATGTGGGAATCTCCGATGCCACACCCACCGGCGAGAGCTGGTCTTCCGCTTTTCCAGCCATCACCGATGCTTTGGAAGTATCGAACACCTCGGATGAGATCTGGGTCCGTTCGGGTGAATATCGAGAGATTGTCGATATGGAACCAGTGGTCCAACTCTATGGTGGGTTCGCCGGGACCGAGACATCGCGCTCCGAACGCAACTTTTCTTTGAACCCAACCATCATCAACGGGACGGGACTTACTTTAAGGCTTATGACCCTGGCAGACCAGAACCTCATCGACGGCTTTACACTTGAAGAGGGGAAAGGGGTATTTCTTAATCTCGTTACCGCGACAATCAAGAATTGTCTGATCCGGAATAATTCCTTCTATTCTAGCGGAGGTGGGCTCTGTGCAGGGTCATCAAACCTTACAGTAACCGGCTGTACAATTGAGCACTGCGAAGCCAGAGATGGTGGAGCGGCATATCTCAACAACAGTGGAGCTGTATTTGAGAATTGCAGATTTGTGGATAATACGGCAGGAGGTTCTGGGGGTGGGATTAATTTGGATGACAGTACGCTCCACTTAACGAATTGTGTCATCGCGAGAAACACAGCCGAAGAGGGTGGCACTGGAATCTGGTCTTCAGGTTCCTCCCTGCTCAGTGTGACCCACTGTACCATCGTGGACAACACCCCCCTGGGATATGATGGGGCGATTGTCTCCGAGGGGTCACTTCAAATGGTGAATTCTATCATCTGGAATGTAGGGCAGGAAATTGTGAGTTACGGAAGCGGACAAGTTCGTTACTCCTGCCTTCAAGGGGGTTGGAATGGCGAAGGTAATGTCAATGGATTACCTGGTCTTCTCGACTGGAAGGCGGGAAACTACCACCTCGGTGAGACATCCTCTTGCGTGGATCGTGGTCTCCTACTCCCCTCCGCCAGTCAGGATCTGGATGGCAACCCACGTCCAGGCGGGGACGGACTTGTAGATATCGGCGCGTTTGAATCCGAACCAGCGAATGTACCTGGCTCCACCACACACACTCTCACGTTGATCTATGTGGACTCAGAGATAAGTGAACCAGGTGATGGAAGCGGCTGGGACTCACCACTCGCTTCGATTAAAGATGCTTTCATGTTGGCGGATACCCCAGAAGAAATCTGGGTGAAAGCTGGGACCTACCACGAAACGGTGTGGTGTGAACCCACGGCCAAGTTGCTTGGTGGATTTGCTGGTACCGAGACCGATCCTGCAAGCCGGCAGTGGAGGATGAATCCAACGGTTATAGACGGAAGTGGTCTTGATTCCAACTCGCTTACCATGCCGGGTGAGTGTGAGGTCGATGGATTTACGATTATGGGTGGCTCCAGTGATGAAGGCGGTGGTGTGCAGATTCTGGACGGCACGGGATCACTCTCAAATTGTGTGATCAGTGGCAACACGGCCGAGAATGGTGGCGGCATATATATAGAATACTCGGCAATCCCTCGCATCAGGAATTGTGTCTTCCGAAGCAACTTTGCTCAGCGAGGTGGCGCAATCTATGTCAAGGGGAAACCACGGATCGAAGATTGCACATTCGAAAATAATTCAGCCCAGTCACAAGGAGGGGGTGTCTATTTCTATATGGGTCAAGCCGATGTGACATCGTGTGTGTTTACCGGAAATTCATCGATTGTGGGGGGAGGAGGAGTCTGCTTCTTCAAAACTGGGGGATCCTTGTCTCAGTGCCTATTTTCCGGCAATAGCTCCTCCGTAAATGGTGGAGGGATTGCTTGGTATGGATCATCGGCCAAGATCAGCCAGTGCCAGTTGATTGGCAATTGGGCGGAGAACGGTGGCGGTCTCTCTTGTCACTCTTTCCATGACATAGATTGGCTCAGGATATCGCGTCCCATCATATACAATTGTCTACTAACAGAAAACCAAGCTGGTTCAGGGTATGCCATCTTTGCTGGAGCGCAATCGAGACCCTCGTTGATGAACTGCTCCATCGCGGGGAACATCCCGGACAGCACAGCGGGAGCCTTCGCCGTTGAAGCAAAGGTGGTCGCATCGGTCACAAACTGCATCTTTTGGAATGGCGGTTATGAATTCGTGGGTGACTCAACCCCAGTGGTGAATTACTCCGATATTGAAGGCGGATTTCCTGGCGTCGGTAACCTCAATGCGAACCCACTCTTCATCGATTCCGTGGGACATGATTACCATCTCCTGCCTCAATCACCTTGCATCGGAAAAGGCATTGGACCTTCGCTCGATACTGAGGTCCCTCTTGTGGATATCGATGAGGATCCCCGTTCGGGCAATGAATGTGACATTGGCTATGATGAGTCAACTGGACCGGTGTGGCTGCGGGAGTGGAGGGACTACTAAAGACTGACCACTACATATCTGTGTTTCCATGCCACCCCTCCAGTAAACAGAGGAAAAAAAGGTGGGACTGGTTTTCTCCAACATTCGAGAAAATTTTTTGGTGGTATATGCTTGACAACCACAAGTTTGAGGGTAGGCTAAGGTCCAGCAGTTGAGAGATTCATATCTGAAGCCAGAAGAGAACACCATCAAAATCCGTATCCCTCCGCAAGATCAAGAAGACGTGCCAGTTTTTCCTAACCTCTTGCCGAATAGAGTGTTGGACTCTCCCGGATCGTTTCTGAATCCTCGATGTCTAACCAATAGAAAGCAGGATAAAGAGTATGAGTAGCGGAACCGTTAAGTGGTTCAATGATGCCAAGGGGTTTGGTTTTATTACCCCTGACAATGGTGGGACCGATCTGTTCGTTCACCACACGGAAATTCAGAGCACGGGATTCAAGTCCCTGGCCGAAGGCGCCAAGGTCGAGTTTGAAGTCGCTCGTGGCGAAAAGGGCCCCAAAGCGGTCAAAGTGGTTCCCATTCAGTAACCACAGAGACTATTCGTATCCATTGATACCCTTGGACGGTGGGAGACCACAAGGTCTCCCACCGGTCCTTTTTCTTTGTTTACTAGCCGGAAAGGTTTCCAAGCCTCTCACATTGATTTCATAGTAATTACCAAAGCATCCACCCTCTCCACACCACCTATGGGTCATAGTCCTGAACACTGATCGAGGGACCATTTTTCAGGGTTTATGGGTAGAGGAACTTGATAGAGAATTCTGCAACGATATTTCCTTCCGGATTTTTCGGCTCCACAGTTCCCTGCCATCGCCATTCTCCCCGCAAAAAATCCCTTTTTCTTTGTGACAAGCACCATCTGGAAATGCCCCCTTGACAATCTACAAAAATGGTGTTTCTCTCCACTTAGATCGAAACATTGCTTTGTTGTATTTGTTTATATTATGTACGTTATGTTGCGTATTGTCTGTATTTATGTGGGAGATCCTCACTCATTGTTCTTCCAGTTTCACACCCTCGGGGTTGTTCTGTCTGGTCTTTGCTCCTGTTTCTTCATTCCCCTGTGTCTCTTTAATTCTCAACTCGTATTTCAGGATCTTTTTATTTGACTGGTATTATTACTCTTTCCTGGGAGGAGACTCATATGTCAAGTCTGATTCCAAAAAAATATCCTATTCACATTGATTGGCCGGTGTATTTGAAAGCGATGGTCTATCCATTCATCTTTCTATTATTCACGTCCTTGCTCCACCTGCCTGTCAATCACCTGCCCTTGTGGAGTATGGAGGCCTATGCCCTACCTGTTGAGAAAGATGATGTGGAAACTGTTGCAGTTAATTTCATGAGATCCAAGATGGGGAAGTCTACAGTTGAACCATCTATTAAGAGTGAAATTGATCTTTCACATTATGAGATCACTGATCAAGTTTATGGTTTCATCATGGATCCGACCGGCTTCGTTTTTGTGTCCGGAGATGACCAAGTAAAACCGATTATTGGTTATTCTGTGAAATCTTCTATTAGCACCGAAGACCTTCCAACCAATCTTATATATTTTCTGAAGACTATCTCGGATTCTGTAGATTGTGTTCGAGACAAGACTCTAAAAAACAAACTTGATAAAAATGGGTTTTCGGGAGAATGGGGAAGATTATTATTATCTGGTGATGTTAATACCGCCACCGAAAAAACAAACAAAGATGTAACTATTGGACCATTACTGGGATCTATAAAATGGGGTCAAGGAATTCCATATAATTACCTGATGCCAACCGTTAAAAATCAATCTTCATGCGATACAAGCAAATGTATGAAATATCCAGCTGGATGTGTCGCTATCGCAATGGCCCAAATTATGAAATATTATGAATGGCCAAAGAAATCTGAAAACGAATGGCATAAAGGACCATATACGACAACTTGTGGAGACAAGACAGAAGCTGTTGGTATGGGTGAAAATGAAGCCTATAATTGGGCTAATATACCAAACACAATCACAAAAAGAAGTTATTATTCTGATTACACTGACCCTACTGAATTGGCACAAATGCTGAATACTTCGAAACTGATCTTTCAGGTCGGGGCATTAATTAATACAGACTATGGTGGTTTTGGGAAAGTAACATGTGGCACTGAATCAGGTAGTGGAGCATATATATCAGATCTACCATCGGTGATGGACGACTATTTTGATTACAATGTGTGTGAGTACAAGGATTTTGGTGATAATTCTGGATGGCCCTATGTCTTCTCGGAAATTAAGCAGAACCGTCCAGTAATCTTTGGAGGACATGATACAACACGGGGTGGGCATGCATGGGTGATTGATGGGTATAACTATAGTGATGTCACTTTCTGGTGTAATTGGGGATGGTATGGGAGTGGGAATGGTTGGTTTACTTTATTTTTCCTCTGTCCAGATGGAGGAGGATGCTACAAGAATTCCCAAGATGTGCTCATGAAAATTTGCCCCAATGAGTGTGAAGATGATGGAACCTTAGCAAATACAGGATTTCTCCGCTGGAATATCACTCCTGCCGAAGTGGTTACTGCTGGAGCGAAATGGCGTATAAAAGATGGAGTTTGGCGGGACACTGGTTACGTTGAAATACTTAACTCATCAGATAATAAAACCATTGAATATAGCACGATCGATGGATGGGTAACCCCTTCCAACAACACCCTATTTGTTAAATCGGGTATTTTAACAGAGGCAACGGGAACATACACTAGAATCCCAGCCCAAACTGGTTCTTTAACTGTTACCATCACTCCCGCAGCCGCTGTAACCGCCGGAGCACAGTGGCGGATTACCGGAACCACCACCTGGCGCAATAATGGATATACGGAAACTGGCCTGCCTGTGGGAACCAAGACAGTCGAGTTCAAATCTGTTACTGGATACACCACTCCTACCAACAAGACTGTGAATATCACCGCTGGAAGCACTGCCACCACAACGGGTGAATATGTACCGGTTACTACGACTGGTTCTTTAACTGTCACCATCACTCCCGCAGCCGCTGTAACCGCCGGAGCCCAATGGCGGATAACTGGAACCTCCGCTTGGCGTAATAGTGGATATACGGAAACCGGTCTGTCTGTAGGCGCCAAGACGATCGAGTTCAAAACAATAACGGGTTGGACTGCTCCAGGAAATACAACAGCCAATATCACTTCCGGGGGAGTAGCGAAAGCTTCAGGAGTTTATACACCAATATCTGTTAGTACAGGCCAACTAGTCGTAAATATTGCCTTTGAGAGTCAACCTTCACGGTATAATGAAGAAGAAGCATATTGGAAAATCGACAGTGGTGCTTGGCTTGTAGGAGGAGTAACCCAGACCGTTTCAACCGGAAAGCACACGGTCAGTTTCAAAAACCTGAAATGTTACGGCTCACCTGATTCCTTGGAAGTAAATATCCAGAAAGACACTCTCTCAACATTTACCAAAACATACTCATTACTCAATTTGGGAAATTGGCGTTCTGATGTCAATCAAGATGGAATTGTAGATAATAACGACATCATAATGATATATGATCGTCTCCATAAAGGATCACCTTTGAATTGCGATTGAAGAACTAATAAAGACCGGAGGAAATCATACAATGTATACACGTTCAATCCAATTCGGATTCGCCATGATGTTGGTAAGTTTATTCACGGTATCACCATTATCAGCTGACACCATTAACGATCCTTCCAAGAGTTATTCTCTCAAGGAGATCGAGATCCATTCGGTGGCATTCTCTGGAGATATGACCAAGGTGTTAGCTGCATCTGGAACCAAGCCGACAATCTTTGATCGAACCGATCCAACATCTTATCAACGGGTGGGCGATCATGGGGTGAATGCCTATGTCCGTTCCATCTTTGGTTATCCCACGGCAAGTTGGGTGGGAGGTGGTGCCTCGACCTATATTTTTGTGACCGGATCCGATAATGGATATGGTTATTTCTGGTTAGGTGGAACAACTCCGGCGACCGCCGCAGCCGTATCATTTAATCATGGCGCTGCAGTGAGATGTGCAGCTACCAATCAATTGACCTTCGCTCAAACCCTTACTTGTGGAACAGATGGCATCATCAAGTTATGGGAGACTGGATCTGGTACCTTAATCAAACAGTTCGATGATCCAGATAGTTCCAAAACAGTCTGTTGGGTTGATATCAGTCCCACAGAGAAGAACATAGCCAGTGTTGGCGAAGATCAATATATAAAATTATGGGGCAAGACCAGCGGTAAACTTTTATGGAAATCGCCCAAACAAGGATCGGTTGGGAGTGGTCATACCCCGCCCATCATGTCAGTCCAATTCTCTCCTTTGAACGATTCTGGAAAAACAAGTTATGTGGCCGCCTCTGGCTTGGGTAATGTGGCCACTCTCTGGCATATCAATGAATCCGATATCGCAAATGACACCTATCTTTATGGGACCTACGAACACTCAAAAACCGTCACCTCAGTCTGTTTTTCACCCGGAAGACGTCTGCTTTATACGGGCAGTTTGGATGGAACTGTAAAATGCTGGGAGATTGCTCGTTCAAGTCTAGTCCGGACATATAATGTCGGATTACCTGTCATGTCATTATCTTGTTCAAAAGATGAGAGCTTAATTCTAGTAGGAGGAACCACCTCGGCTGGGAATGGCTATGCCCGGGAGTATGCAGCGGTCCCAATTGGAAGCATTAAGGTGGTGATCAATCCAAAAGAAGCAATAACTGCAGGCGCTCAATGGAAAATCAATGATATTGGTTGGAATGATAGCGGTGAGACATTCGATGGGTTTCCGGCCATGTCTTCCATGTCCCATAATATTACCTTCAGAAACGTTTCCGGTTGGAATCCCCCCGCTTCACTTTCAGTCACCCTGACTGCGGGAAAAACTCTCACAAAAACAGTCACTTATACCGCCATACCTGGTAATTTGCAGGTCACGATTACTCCTCAGGCTGCTATCGATGCTGGTGCAAAGTGGCGGATTACTGGCACAAGCACATGGCGAGATAGTGGATACATTGAAACTGAAGTTTCAGTGGGAGAGAAAACTGTTGAATTTTGTCTATTATCAGGTTGGATCCGGCCAAGTAATAAGACTGTCACCATCACCGCTGGCGGTACAGCAACCACTACAGGAAATTATGAGGTAATTCCTGCTACACTGGGAAATCTACAGGTTACAATCACACCCGCCACTGCAATTTCTGCAGGAGCTCAATGGCGCATACTTGGAACTAATATCTGGAGGGATTCAGGTTACACAGAATCTGATCTCTTAGCTGAAAATGTTACCATCGAATTTTCGGATGTCTGTGGCTGGTATAAACCAAGTGATGTATTCGTCACAATCCAAGCAGGAAACACTTTACAAAAACAAGGGACCTATTTCGAAACAACTGATGTTAACGCTGATGGAAAAGTCGACGAAAAAGACTTGTTTATAGTAATGGATGACTTTCAGAATTGCATTCCATCCATTATACTTGACAAAAAAGACCCTTCAAGCACTCAATAACAGTAAAAAACAATTTCTTCTGAGATTCGGATTAGCAGGGAGACCTTTACTGGTGACCAGAGGCATCCGCTTCACGTTTTATGCGAAGCTATGGCTCCCTTGCGGAGTGTGAATGGAGATATTTAGTTCATCTTCTTTAATGCGTCATTCAAATCCAAGAAAATCGGCAGAACCTCATTCAAGGCAGTGACTTCCACGGATTTGCGGACAATCGGGGAGAGCCCACACACACCAAAATCTACCCGCATCTCGCGTGATTTGCGCAACGCCGAGACCAGCATCGCCAGACCACTGGAGGCCATATACCCGACCCCATCGAGATCGAGAATAACCTTCCGGGGAAATTTTTTGAACAAACCATTCAGGTGCTCGGCAAGATCGGTGGCATTGGCCACATCCAGTTCGCCGGTTACCTCAACGACTGTTGCGCCTCCTACTTCACGCGTTTGAAAGGACATCTTGCGAGGACTCCTGCCGTAAGACAACGTCTTAGACCGCCAATTCCATGCCCGCCACCCAGCGCTTCAGTTCTCTTGAACGATACGAGTTTACTACATCCACCGCTTTTTCCAGAGGGATTTCCTCGCGGATTCCGGTCGCCCGGTCTGTGATCTCACAGACTCCCTTTTCTAGCGATTTCTGTCCCACCGAGACCTGGAAGGGAAGCCCGATCAGATCCGCATCCTTGAACTTCATCCCTGGACGTTCTGTGCGGTCATCGTAGAGCACATCCAGCCCGGACTTGCACAAATCTTCAGCTAGATGGTCGCAAGCCCGGACCACACCTTCAATATGCGCCCCTAATGAGAGCACATGGACATCATAAGGCGCTACGGTGACAGGCCAGATAATCCCCTTGTCGTCATGGTGCTGCTCGATGATGGCCGCCACAGTCCGGGTCACACCTATTCCGTAGCACCCCATAATCATCGGCTTCTGACTGCCATCCTCATCCTGAAAATTGGCTTCGAGCGCAGTGCTGTACTTGACACCTAGTTTGAACACCTGGCCGACCTCGATACCCCGGACAATCCCGATGGTTTTCTCCGGATCGGCTTCGCACCGGTCACCGGCCACCGCCCAACGCAGATCGAGCACCTTAGCTGGTTTAAAATCTCTACCCAGTACCACATGGAGGTTGTGCTTACCGCTCTGATTCGCGCCAGTCACCATCTCGGGCATGGCCAGGAGCTCATGATCAGCCCAGATCTCCACACTGGGATCGAGTCCCACTGGTCCGGCATATCCCACCGCCGCACCAGTCACCTGCTCCACCGTGGCCGCATCCGCCAAATCCACCAGGGAACCGAGTTCACGGCTCACTTTGACCGGATTGGCGTCACGATCCCCACGTACCAGCACGGCGATGACTTTGTCTCCACCCTTAAAGAGAAGGGTCTTTACCAGGTTTTCGGAGCGTATGCCCAGGAATTGAGTCACCTGTTCAATGGTGGTGCTATTGGGGGTGTCGACTGCCTCCAGCGCGGGGATGTTTCCCGTTGGCTTAACTGCTGGAGGTGGCAGTGTGGCGCAGATCTCCAGGTTCACCGCATAAGAAGTTCCCTCGCAGACCGCGATCTGGGCCTCACCCGTATCGGCCAGCGCCATGAACTCATGCGAATACTTCCCGCCGATCAACCCCGTATCCGCTGAGACAGCGCGTGTATCCAATCCACAACGGCCAAAGATCCGCTCATAGGCGTGATACATAATCCAGTAGGTACAGTCACAATCCTCTTCGTTCCGGTCAAAGGAATAGGCATCCTTCATGATAAACTCTCGCGCCCGCATGACTCCGAAACGGGGACGGGTTTCATCACGGAACTTGGTCTGAATCTGGTAGAGGTTCTTGGGCAGCTCGCGGTAGGAGGTGATCGATCCCGCAACCAAGTCGGTGATAATCTCTTCATGTGTGGGACCGAGGACAAACTCCCGGTCATTACGGTCGGTCAGACGCATGAGTTCCGGTCCCATGGCATCCCAACGTCCAGTCTTCTTCCACAGCGTATCTGGCTGTAGCGTGGGCATCAGGATCTCCTGGGCTCCGGAAGCATTCATCTCATCCCGGACAATGCCGGAGACCTTTTGGATAACCCGCAGCCCCAGTGGGAGGTAAATGTACAACCCCGCCGAAACCATACGCATCATCCCGGCGCGCAGCATCAAGATGTGGCTGGCAATTTCGGCTTCTTTTGGAACTTCTCTCAATGTCGGTGAAAATGCTTCGGAAGATCGTACGAGCAAACTCAAGAGACCCACTCCTTAATCCAGTTGAACAACCCCAAGCGGTCGAAGTCGTTATAAAAAACAAATGCAAACAGGGGGATGAGAATCACCAGCCCCACATATTGAATCGCCTCGCGTGTCTTGAGCGAGAAGGTCCGGCGGCTTATACCCTCACACAAGGCTACCACCAGGTGACCACCATCGAGAACTGGGATCGGCAACAGGTTGAGCAGCGCCAGGTTGGCTTGCAGGAAGGCGCACAGCCATAGCAGCTGACGCAGCCCTTCCTTGCCGACCTTGGCCGATATCTGCAGAATCGCAACTGGTCCCCCGATCAGTTTTTTATTCACCTGCCCGGTGACAAGCCCCTTGAGGACAAACCAGGTCTCGACACAGGCCTCCACTGTTCCCCGTGCGCCTTCAACAAGACTCTCCACAAAACCCAGAGATTGCATGGGTTTCTCGAAAGCAATTCCTAAACGGGCCAGAGGGAACTCCTTGGCGGATTGAAGCCCGATCTGGCTCCGCATGGGGGTCAACTCGACCGAGGGAGTGAGTTTGGCGCTCTGGACACTCTCCGTGCCCGGATTTCTCCAGGCTAGATCCACAGGAACCGGAACTGCATCCTTGGCGCCCTTGCCCTCTGGAATGGAGTAAGAGAACGAGACCACCTTCTCCACCTGCTCCGCGTTCTCGACTAGGTTGCCATTAATGGAGATGATCTGCGCTCCGGGACGGATGTCCGCTTCCGCGGCGGGGAAACCACGCATAACTCTTCCCACAACAGGCGGAATTTTGGCGGAGATCCCTGGAACCGCCGTGGCCATCCCGAACAATGCCACTGTATCGCCCGTGGTATCGCGGACCAGCACCGGAGTGATCGAGGCCGATTTCACATCTCCCGCCACTGTTTGCCAGGTGAGGGTGACAGTCTTGGCCAAGGGACCGGAGGGTGTCTCCTCCCACAGTTGCTTGGCGGATTTACTGAACTCAGACCAGGTCGGGGGCTGTTTCCCATTGACCGCCATCACCCGGTCTCCCTCCCTCAACCCCAGCTCGAAAGCGGGGCCATCTGGTTCGCAGAAGGAAAGCACCAGGCACTTGTCCGTGGCCTCCTTGGAGACTGGCAATACCAGGTTCAGGGTTTCTGTTCCACGTTGAACCTCGATAGAGACCTCTTGTTTCTTAGCTTCGCGCGCCCGGTCGAACGCATCCAGATACTCCTCCCAAGTGGCGGTCTTTTCGCCATCCATGGACAGGAGCACATCATTGGGCTTGAGACCGGCCTGATCTTCGATACTTCCGGGGATGACTGTTCCGATCACGTTGTAGTCATAGGATTTACCAAAGAGAAAAGCCAAACCGAAGAGAATCAGGAAGGCTCCCACCAGATTGGCGCCCGGTCCCGCGACAACGGTGGGGATCCGCCGCCAGGGAGAGATCGAGTAAAACTCGTCTGGTTTTCCGGTGACTTCGGCTGGGTTATCTCCCGCCATCTTCACATACCCTCCCATGGGGATGGGAGCCAGGATGTACTCGGTATCACCGCGTTTAAAACTCCACAGGGCACGGCCAAAACCGATGGAGAACTTCTCTACCCGAATGCCGGAAAGACGAGCGAACAGGAAGTGTCCGCCCTCGTGTATCATGATCGCAATTCCCAAGACCAGGAAAAAACTCAAGCCGCTCAACAGATAGTTGTACAGGTGATCTACAATCATACAACCTCGGATTCCTTGAAAGATTAATGCTCTAAAATTATAGGGGGGGTTCTGGGAGTGTCAACGGAAACACTCCGGATCTGGATTTCACCTGGCCAGTCTTGAAAAAACTCCTCTCAGACTCGACTCTACTTCCACTCCCATGCGAATTCTTGTTGACCAGAACATTCCCTATGCCCGCGAGGTCTTCTCTCAGTTCGGAGAGGTAGTCCTGGCACCGGGTAGATCGATTACTCCAGATCTTTTAACTGGTGTAGAGATTCTGATTGTCCGCTCGGTTACACGAGTCGACAAAGCACTCCTGTCAGGTTCACCAGTTCGTTTCGCCGGAACCGCCACCATCGGTACTGACCATATCGATACCGCTTACCTGAAGGAAGCGGGAATCACCTTCGCGGATGCGGCGGGCAGCAATGCCACCTCGGTGGCCGAGTATGTCACCGCTGGGTTGATGTACCTTGACGCAACCAACCTCACCCCTAAATCCCCTCTCCCCCAGGGAGAGGGGACTTTTTTCACCCCCTTCTCCCCGGGGGAGAAGGGGGCAGGGGGGATTAGGTCGGGCGTTGGGGGGATGAGGTCGGGGGCAGGAATGAGTCTAACCCTGGGGATTGTCGGAGTGGGGAATGTCGGTTCGCGTGTCCAAGCCCGGGCTTCGTTGCTGGGGCTGAAGGTGCTTTTGAATGATCCTCCCCGGGAACAGCGAGAGGGCTCCAGCTCCTTCGTTCCTCTTAAGACTCTTCTTGAATCCTCGGATATTGTGACCTTCCATACTCCGTTGACCCGCACGGGAGAATTCCCGACCTATCACCTGGCGGGAGAGAGGGAACTCAGCCTTCTCCATGAGGGTGCGATCCTGTTCAACACCTCACGGGGCGCGGTAGTGGATAATAAAGCCCTCTTGAAACAGGTGGAGCGGGGTAAACTGGCCGCCACCATCCTGGATGTCTGGGAGGGTGAACCCGATCCCAACCCAGACCTCTTGGCGCGGGTCACCTTGGGAACCCCACACATCGCGGGGTACTCCTATGATGGTAAAATCGCCGGGACACATATGATGGCCGCGGCGGTGGCACATCACCTGGGGGTAGCCCTGGAGTGGAATGAAGCCCTTGGATCCGAATATCCCGCCACACCCATCACGGTAACCGGAAGCGGTCCCACCGCTCTCCAGACTGCCATCTTGAGCGCCTATCCCATCAAGGAGGACCATCTCCGTATGAGAGCCCTACTCGCTCTCTCTCCCGAAGAACGTCCCGTGGCCTTTGACCGTCTGCGCAAGGAATACCCCATCCGCCGTGAGTTCAAGAATTTTATGGTGACTGGAAAGGACTTCACCCCACTGGACCGGGAGGTTCTCGAGGGACTGGGGTTTAAGGTCACATCCGGAGAATGATGAGATATTGGTGTTAGACGGAGGTGACCAAAGTGTTCGAACGCATCACATTTGAACCGGAAATTATGGGTGGACGCGCCTGCATCCGGGGGATGCGTATCCCTGTATCTGTCATCGTGGGCCAAATCGCCTATGGAGCCTCATTCGAAGAAATCCTTGTAGGTTACCCGGATCTCGAAAGGGAGGACATCGAACAGGCGATCCAATATGCGGCCTGGCTGACACAGGAGCGGGTGGTTCCAGCCTGAGACAATTGACATCATGCGGTTTCTTGCAGACATGGGAGTCAATATGCATGTTGTGCGTTGGCTGCGTGAGGAGGGTTAAGACGCGGTACACTTGCGTGATGAAGGATAACAGAGACTACCCGACGAAAAGATTTTCGCGAAAGGTATCGCCGAGGAGCGGGTGATCCTGACCTTCGATCTGGACTTCGGAGAGATATTCTCCCTCTCGAAAGGTAAGAAGGTCAGTATATTTATTTTCAGACTTCACAACACACGGACATCACATGTAATTAATCGGCTGGCAACAGTTCTCGCCTCTCCATCCGTTTGTATGGATCAAAGTGCCGTGGTGGTAATTGAGGAGAATCGAATCCGGATCCATCAACTCAGTGAAGATTGAGTTAACCGCTATCCCCGGAAAACTACGTTGCTGGCACATGAATCCCCTGTCGCACGATCATCTCTCCGGAACAAGAAAAACTTCACCGATGCGAGGAAGATAAGCTCTAATCCCCCACAGTCTCTTCCTCATCCACACGCCGGTAGTACCGGGCCTCATGATCCGAGAGAGTCCCCCGCTGGATCTGCTTCTCCATAGCGCGCATGTCTACCTGCCGTGGCTGACCGGCACTGGGGGTTTGAGGAGATGGCTCTGCTAGTGAAACCCGCCATACATCAGCCACACGCCCGCCTAAGAGGGTGGTGAAGAGAAGGGCCACCATAAGGACCAAGAAAAGATAGAGGCGTTCACTGGTGGTCATGCCGGCACCGGTCACAACAGAGGCAATCGAGTTCATCCATACGGCGGACTCCCAAATCACATCGCGCGGGATCTGTCCGGGGAAGCCATCCGCGCAACACCCGGACCCCATTCAACAGGGCCAGAAACGCCCCCGCTGGGCAGAGGTTGCGGCACCAGAAACGTGGGTAGAAAAACGAGGCAGCCAGCACGGTCAGTGCGATCATGAACGCGGCGGCCTGGGAGTGATTCCCAAAGAAGGTGACCAAGGGATCCACCGCGAGCAAGGAGTCATCGCGTGTCATTGCATAGGCCAGCGCACAGAGAAAGAGCAAGCCATACTTGACCAGACGGCCATACCGGAAAATGCATTTGGAGGGATCGGTGGCAATCCCTTTAGGGCGTACATCCCCGATCAATTCCTGCAAGGCGCCGAAAGGACACAGGTGACCGCAGTAGATATTCCCAAACAAGAGGGTGAGCACCGGCAACAGGACCACCAGAAAGAAAGCTGCCGACAGTTCCACCACCGGAAGGCGGAAAGAGAGCAACGAGAAGACCTGTTGAATGGAAAACTGGAGGTTCAACCAGCCACCACAGAGGACCACCATGAGCACCAACCAGAGCCTACGTGACCAAACATGGGGGGTCCACCTCAGCCCCAGGGCCACCAGGAAGAAGACACACAGCAGAAGGCCATCACGCACCCCAACAGAATTGAAAGAATGAGTGGCAGGAGTCTCTGGCTGGCCACTCACAATCCCCAAGACCTGGGCAGCGAAGGCCTGGCCAGATTGTTCGAGGGTACGCACCACCGCACGCGAGGTCAGAGTCGCCCCGGTAACTCCATCTACTTCTCTCAAGGAGCCTGGAGTGGCCAGATTCTTTCCCGCCAGCGAATGAAACCAATTCTCCAGTAAATGCAGATAAGAAGGGGTCTCACGGGATTCGATCACACGGAAACTCTCCAGAATGCCCTGGCTGTCGACACGGATGGCCAGATGAAGAGGACCGCCATACCCGGAGGCGCTGGTCCCCAGATCGCGGGAGTTGAGAATGAAGTGCTCTCCAGTGTTTGCCCCCTCCTTGAAGGAGTAATAGTGAACCATCCGTCCCTCTGGAGTTTGTTCTGTATGGGAAACCAAGCCGGTCTCTCTTCCCGCTAGCTCCCGCGCGGTGTTCTCGAACAGACGTGCCTCATCTGCTTGGCCTGTCATCCGCACCGCCTGGGAACTCATCAGACTCAAGGCACCCACCCCAAAGAGCCAGTAACCAGCGGTCCGCACCCGGCGGTCAAAGGTGGGAAGCGATGCCACTCCCTCATCACCACGCTTGGAGATAAAGACCGGCAAAAATTGCACCCCCATCAATCCGCCGAGGAAGAGGAGCACTGCCTGTTGTCCCAGGACCGGGATGAGCAGAACACCGGTGAAGAGGCTGCCCACACACCCGCCAACATTGTCGAATCCCTCCAACCAAGCACCCGATTGAAGCGGGGAGATTCCTTTCCGTTCCGCTCTCAGAGTGGCGATAGGGACATAGATGCCCGTGAAGACACCCGCCAGGAGGAACAGCAGCGCGAAGATCCAACGCGGGCAGATACTGGGGAGATTGAACACAGAAACTAATAGAGCCAGATGCGCCAGGATACACACAGGCAGCAAGAAGAAAGGCTCGTACCCCTTCCAGTTGAGCCATCGCCGTAGCCCCTCGCCACCAATATAAATCCCCAGCATGAACAGCCCCGAAATGAGGCCAATCTCCAGAAACAATGATCCAAACCGCGACTGGTAGAGGAACAACAACAGAATGTTCAACGAGATCCCAGCTAGCCCCGAGGAGAAAATCAAGGCGCCGTTGTCGAAGAGGGACACCCCGCCCCGGAGCACCTCCCTTCTCTCCCCCGCCAGGATGTAAACCGACCGGAGCAGGCCATACAGCAGTACCGCCACAAGCAGGATCAGAAGGCCACAGCCGCCAAAGACCTTGACTGCCTGGATCAAGGAAAGCCCCGTAGTCCGCAAGAGCAGGAGCAGGCCATACAGCAGGCCAAGTGGCCTTGTCTCCGTGTTGATCAAATCCGGAGCTCCCACACTCTCGATGACCTCGTGGTATTTCCGCATCTGAAAGGCGGCGCGGTCAGGGAGGTAGAGCGAGAGGAGCCCGTCCGGGGGATAAAGGGATGAAGCGCCAGAGATAGCGGCAAAGCGGTCACGCAACTCGCCTGGACTGGTAGACAACATCTCCCCGCGCGAAGCCAGGAACCAGGTCTCATCTCCCGGTTTCAACACTACCTTGGGGAAGATGGCCTGAAGGGTGCTCAACGCGGAAGCCCCGATGAAGGCATACTCCGGCCCGAGATAGTTCGCTCCACCGCTTATACGCAACCCGAGCACACCCTTCTCCGCGAGCACTGAACTCGCCTGAGCGAGGAATTCTTGAGTCACGAAACGGTTGAGGACCAGGGTGGTGGGGGCGGGGATATTGAGTAGCACCAGATCATAGGAACCGCTGACGCTTTTCATGAAAGAGGTCACCTCTTGGGCGGGAGCTTCAATCCGGCGGCATTCCTCACGAAAGCGCACGGGAAGGACCGATAGAATTCGAGGGACAAACTCCGGATCGAAGTGGCACCAGGTTACCCGCTCCACCTGAGGCAACCGTGAGAGGCTCCGCGACAGGGCCAGTCCCCCCTGCCCGATGATGAGTACCCGCCGGGCTTGTGGATTCTGCGCGAGCGAGAGAGCCAGAACCTCGCCCGCATGTTCCTCATTGGGGAGGCTTTCACCCACACTCCCCCAGGACATGACCAGAAATTCACTCTGGTACTCGCCATACAGGTACTCACCCTGGGGTGTGGAGAAAGAACCACTCAGGCTCTCCTTGGGGAGTAAATGTCCCCATTGGGAAGAGTGACGTTGTTCCTCCCACGATGTGTCAAGTCCCAGCACAAGCGGAATCACCCCCACAAGGAAAGCAACCCCACCCCAGAGAGAAACGGTACGGCTGAATCCCACGGTCATCAAACCACCTGCCAGGACTAAGGCTGAGAACAGAAACAGCCGTTCCGGAGAAAAACCCAGCTCCAAGCCCACGGTTACCAGCACCGCACCGGTAAAACTCCCCAGCGTCTCAAGGGTATAGACCCAAGCGACGGGGAGAGCAGACTGTTCTTGAGCCCATTCACATGCGAGCGCGAACAGGAAACCGGTCAAGAAACTGACGAACGAATTGGCGAGGAGAGAGAAGACCAACAGATGCTGTAGACTGATGGCCTCGAAGGCCTCCAGCCCCAGGACTCCACGCGCATCGAGGAGCAGCCAGTGTTGGAGGAAAAAAGCGGGGAGGTAGAGCAGAACCACCGGGTAAAGTGCAGAACGCGATGAGGCCATGGATTCCCGCTTTCGCGGGAATGACGAATCAGGAGAATCTTTCATGGAACCATCATTCCCGCGAAAGCGGGAATCCATGGCCCCTCCCTTTTTCACCAGTCTTCTTATTCCGCCCGCGCAGGCCGCCCCGAGCGAAAGCCAGATCAGCCAGGATGAAAAGAAAGCACCGATAGCGAGTTCGGTTCCCTCAAAGGCCACCAGGAAATCACGAAAGAGCAATGTCTGCGCGGCGAGGGCAAAGAACCCAATCGAGAAAACTACCGGCGCGAAACGCGGAGACCTCACTCAGAGCCCTCGTGAAAGACAATCCCCTCGAAGACCTCAAAGGAAGCCCCGGTTTTCCAATCGTCACTGGCAAGACCCGCCTTGAGGGAGAGGTGGCTGAGGGTTTGATCCAGATCCCAACCCTGCTCTGGCGCAACCTGGGGCAAGAAGACCGCCCGGCGGTCATTCTTGCTGAGCAAGATGCCATGTTTTCCAAGAACAATGTCCGTATATCCACTGACCGGTTGGGGCGGAGTTAGGACTGTAATCTCGATCGACACCTTGGCCAGTTCTTCGCTCTCGAGCTGTTTGAAACGTGGATCCTGGAAGGCAGCGGAGACTGCATTGCCGATGACCGCTTCATACAAGGGGCGCTCGGGGAAGATATCGCCGATACAGCCTCGCAAGTCGCCATTCTCCTTCAAAGTCACAAAGGCACCGGCAACCTTTTCCGTTGCGGGGGATGGAGTATACGCGAGGTCCTTACCGGTGGGAATCTTGCGGTTGGCGAAGACAAATTCCAGCGTCTTGCGTGCGAGTGAGAGGAGCCCTGTCTTTTGCTCGCTGGTCAGTTCCCCGGCCGGTGGCTCCCCGGCCACCGGTTCGCCCTTTTTCCACTCTCCGGTGAAGGCCGCCGCGACATAACTGACCGAGTTGGTATCATCTCCGGTGGATTTTCCCGATGTATCGTAATGCAGCAAATGGGCCTGAGACCCGGCGGGAAGCATGGTCAGCAGAACCGCGATGGGAACCTCGCCACAGATGGTCGCGCCGGTCTTCTCGCAGTAGGTTCTGAAGGCATTGACATCCTTTTTCTCGATCTCCGCGAAGGCCCCCAT
>CAYRBI010000085.1:20024-22863 GCA_964422415.1 uncultured bacterium
ATGACCCGGCTGAATTGCCTGCCTTGCAGTTGACGGATGCCATAAGCGGCAGTCTGACCAGAGTACTGGTAACCGGCATGGGGTAGAATCAAAGCCTGGACATTGGATAGAGGCTCCGCCGTCGCATTTGCGATGAACTTGCCGATTTGCCTGGAGAGCAGATCACGATTCGGCGGGTACCATTGCCCCGCAAGGGGACTCATCGGGAGGGGATTCTCCGCCGCCTGGAGATGGTTCTCATTCCCTCCCACCACCAGGAGAGCCACCCCCACCCCACACAACACCACCAGGAAGACCGCAATCATTTTATTTTTCATGACATCACCCCAACCAGTGTGAAGGTTTTGCTACATCATCGGGAAGGAGGTTCTTCCTCCGTCCAGGGAAATCGCTGTCAGTTTGCGCACGTCTGAATACAACATCACGCGCCACACGAGTGACCCCTGATGCCAGGACAGCCAAGGAACAACCACCCTTGGCCAGCAGATCCATAAACGAACGGCGGTTCATGACCATACTCCCGCGAGCTCCTTTCCGCACTGGGGACAGCATTTCCCCTTGAGTTTGTTGTTCAACACAGTAAAGCCATGCCGTTCGATAAGCATCTGTCCACAGGAGGAGCAATAGGTGTTCTCGCCTTGGGGGCTGGAGACATTGCCGATATAAACATGCTTGAGTCCCTCGGCCAGGGCGAGTTCGCGCGCCCGTTCGAGGGTACTTGAAGGGGTAGGCGGGAGGTTCTTCATCCGGTACTGCGGGAAGAAGCGTGAGAAATGCAGTGGGGTCTCTGCCCCGGTGTTCTCACGTACCCAGCGGGCCACCTTACGGAACTCCTCATCTCCATCATTGAGCGTGGGAATGACCAGGTTGGTCACCTCCACCCAAACCCCGAGGCTCTTCGCTAACACAATGGCATCCATCACCGGCTGGAGAGTTGCATCGCAGATCTCACGGTAGAAGGAGTCCGACATGCTCTTCAGGTTGATATTCGCGGCATCGGTGTGAAGGCAAAGTTCCTTCCAGGGATCACGGTTCAAGTAAGCCGCGGTCACCAGCACATTCCGCAGTCCGGCCGCACGCGCTTTTACACTGCAATCAAAGGTGTATTCGTAGTAGGCCACCGGCTCGGAGTAGGTGTAAGCAATGGAGGGACAACGCCGCTCCAAGGCCAGCGCGGTAATCTCATCGGGAGAGAGGGCGTAAGCCTCGGTTTCTTCTGGGTTGGCCTGGGAGATCTCCCAGTTCTGACAGTTCTTGCAGTGGAGGTTGCAGCCCACCGTGGCAATGGAGAGGATGGGGGTGGAGGGGAGGAAGTGAAAGAGCGGCTTCTTCTCGACCGGGTCCACATTGGCCGAGCAGGGATGCCCATAAGTGACCGCAGTGAGCTTCCCCTCCCGGTTCACACGGATGCGGCATTCTCCGCTCTGTCCCGGCTCAATCAGGCACTGTTTAGGACACAGGTCACACTGAATCCACATGGAAGCCGAACCCTGTTCCGCCGAATTCCCCCCCCCACCCCAACCCTCCCCCACAAGGGGGGAGGGAGTTGTTTGGAGTTCACACTTTAGTGTGTTTTTTTCTCCCTCCCCCCTTGTGGGGGAGGGTTGGGGTGGGGGGGATCGGTGCACCAATCCGCTATCTGCCCTCATCCTAATCCCTCCTATCAACCTGGAGAAGGATTCAGGAAGATGAGTGTATGAGATAATCTAAGAACCCCGCCGTCATCTGGCGTGAGACCTCACCAGAACTGTCTTCACACAACAGCAATGCCTGCATTTCTGCTTGCTGGCTGATCCACTGATAGCCCCCGGTGTTCCCCAGGACCATAACCGCCGTCGCGGCCCCATCCGCATCCAGGCAAGTGGGCGCGAGGACAGTGACCGAAGTCAAAGATGACCGGAGGGGATACCCGGTCCTGGGATCAATCAGATGAGAGTAGCGTTCCCCCTGGTACTCGAAGAAGTTCCGGGAGACCCCGGAGGTGGCCACTCCACCCGCTTCTAACGAAAGCATCTCCCCGGAGCTCTCTATTGAAGCAATCCCCACCAACCAGGGTTTCCCTTCCTCGTTATGGCCAGAGACTCGCAGCTCGCCACCGATCTCCACCAAGACATCCCGGAAACCTTGCGAAACCAGATACTCATAAACCTTGTCCACCGCATACCCCTTGGCATTGGCCGAAAGGTCCACTTGAACACCCGGCAAGGTCTTCGTGATCGTATCACCCGGTCCCAAGACAATCTTGTCGAAACCCACAAGCTCGAGTGCCTTCTCAATCTCCTCCCGTGTAGGTGGCTCAATCCGGTCTTGCGAGGGCCCGAAACCCCATAGTGAAACCAAGGGCGCCACAGTCGGATCGAACACACCATGGGTTGATTCATATAATCCTCGCGCGGCTTGCAGAACCAGCATCAGGTCCTTGGAGACCGGAACCGGAGTGGTCTGGTCTAGTCCGTTCAAACGGGAGATCTCACTATCCGGGGCATAGGTCGAGAAGATTTGATTAAGGCGCGTGAGCTCATCTTCAATGCTCGAGGCCAGCTCCTTGCGTTTGGCTTCATCCTCCGGGAAACCGGCAATCCGCACCATGTAGGTGGTCCCCATGGTGTTGCCCTCGATGAGACAGGATGGGAGAGGAGGCTGGTGGGTACAGCCGGAGAGGAGAAAGGGGACAAAGGCAAGGAGGAATCTGTAAATCAGTCTCATTTGTTAATCCGAGTAAACAACCTACGAGTTTGGAGTTCAACCTTTTGGCTGCCTTCGTATGTTGTTCAACCTTTAGGTTGCCTTCGTATGTTGTTCAACCTTTAGGTTGCCTTCGTATGTTGTTCAACCTTTA
>CAYRBI010000085.1:22963-25955 GCA_964422415.1 uncultured bacterium
TGCCTTCGTATGTTGTTCAACCTTTAGGTTGCCTTCGTATGTTGTTCAACCTTTAGGTTGCCCGGCACGCTGAAGCGTGAACAACGTACGGGGATGTTCGGAGTTCAACCTTTTGGTTGCCCATGCACGCTGAAGCGTGAACTCCGAACAAATACTACCACCCCTCGAAGCGATAGCCCACATCGCGGATGGTCCGTATCCAACGCGGGTTGCGCACATCCGGTTCAATCTTGGTCCGGAGGGTGTTGACACAACGGTCCACACTACGCCCGGTGACAAAGATCTCGCGTCCCCACACCGCATCGAGGATCTCCTCGCGTGTCACCGCCCGTCCGGCACGGCGTAGGAGGTAGTCGAGGAGACCATACTCCTTAGGGGTCAGGAGGATCTCCTCCCCATTCCGCCGCAGGCAATGCGAGGCATGATCCATTTCGAACTCGCCGAACTGGCGCACTTCGGATTCGTTGGTCCGCCGGCGGCGCAGGAAGGCCTCCACGCGTGCCAGGAGCTCACGGATATCGAAGGGCTTGGTGATATAATCATCCGCTCCGATGCGCAATCCCAGTACCTTGTCAGACACCTCGCCCTTGGCGGTCAACATCAGGATCGGAAAGTCCATCCCCTCCTCACGGAGGTAACGGCACACCTCATACCCATTCACCTTGGGCAGCATGATGTCGAGGAGCATCAGGTCCGGCTTCTCCGCAAGCGCCTTCTCAATGGCGCTTTCCCCATTCTCCGCCGGGACTACATGGTAGCCCGCGAACTTGAGGTTATCCACCAATCCACGCAACAGGCTGGAGTCATCCTCAACCACCAGTATCTTGTCCACCATTGTCCTTCTCCATCGGCAAGGCCGGTAAGGTGACGATGAACCGGCTGCCTTTCCCCACCTCGCTCTCCACACGAATCTGTCCCTGGTGGCCACGCACAATAAAATCCACGATCGCCAGGCCAAGACCACAGCCACCGGCCTCCCGGGAGAGGCTACGATCCACCTGGTAAAACCGTTTGAAGATTTTTCTCATCGCCCGGCGCGGAATCCCGATCCCATTGTCGGCCACCTCGATAACAAGACCTTCCTCCACCTGGCTGGCACGAAGGAAGACCGCCTTCTCCACGCCGGTGTACTTGTAAGCATTATCGAGGAGATTCACCAGCAGAGTCACTAACGCATCCCGGTCACCCAGGAGCGGCGGGAGGTCCGAGGCCACCTGGACAGAGAGCTGTACCCCGGGACGGCTGAAACGTTCAGAGAGACTCTCTAGTGCCGAGTCGATGAGCTCGTGAGGATTGAGAAGATCCCTTTCGAAAGCGATCTTGTTCCGTTCCATACGCGAGAAGGTCAGGAAGTTATCGATCAGGGCACTGAGACGGCGGCTCTCCTTGGAGATCATACCGAGATACTCACGCGTGGCCTCCTCGCCACTCACACGGCCATCCAGCAGGGTATCCACTAAAAGCCGCACTGAGGCCAGCGGGGTCCGCAATTCATGCGACACAGTCGCAATGAGGTCATTGCGTAGCCTCGTGAGTTTGATCTGGTTGTTCAGAAGATAAGCGATCCAGACCGCCACAATCAGGGTCACCAGGATGACTCCGCCCCCGGCCAGACGGTAAGCCAGAATCTGGCTGTGGGTCGCGGTCTCAAAGGGGTCGGTCCCAGTCAGCCTGAGGGCCAAACGGTATCCCGGTAATGGCGTGGGGGCTTCGACTGAAAGGAAGGGGTCAGACCGGGTGGAGGTCTCTGTCTGGCTTTCGAGAAAGACCTCGTAGGCCTTGCCCAAGGCCGGTTCGCCGATGACTTGACGTGATTCGGAGAGCATTCGTTCGGGCTTGAAAAGACACCTCACCCCTAAATCCCCTCTCCCACGGGGCGAGGGGACTTTCTGCTCTCCCTCTCCCTGAGGGAGAGGGGGCTGGGGGGTGAGGTCTTCTTCACTCATCTCCAACCGCCACAGACCCGAATCGGTAGCGGATTCGAGATAGGTTTGAGCAAGTAGCTCGGCCTGATAGGTTGGGAACTCGGCACCAGCCCCAAGTTTCATCACCTCGCTCATCAAGAACAGCCTCTGGCGCGAGGGGAAGTAAGGGAGCGTGTAGTCATTCAGGAGTTGTTTCAGTTGCCCCAAGGTGGTTGCGAAACGCGGGTCCGAGTTGTTCGTAACCGTCTGTTGCGCAATTCCAGGTGGTGATAAGGCCGTGGATTCCCGCCTTCGCGGGAATGACGAATCAGGGGGCGGGAATGACGAATCAGGAGATTCCGTTGTTGTATCTTCATTCCCTTTTCCCTCACTGTCATTCCCGCGAAGGCGGGAATCCACGGCCTCATCCATTCGCAACTGACCCTCAAGCGTCCGCAGCGCCAGCAGCAGCGCATCCGCGCACACCAACCTCCCGCTCGAATCGGCCGCTTGCCGAAACTCCATGGCTTGCAGATTACCGGTAAGGATCGCAATCGCCTCTTCTTTACTCCCCGCTTTGATCAGTTGGGCGGCCTCGTTGCGCAGGGTGAGGGCCACCTCATCGGGCATCCGGGCGGCAGCCACCGGGTAGACCACATCGCCGGTGCTGTTATAAACCAGAGCGGTATCGCAAAGGTCTTTTGTCACCACCTCACGGAACAATAGGGGGGGAGATTGCTCAAAAGAGAGGGCCTCCAGCTCCTTCCGCCTGTGATCCCAAAAATCCTGAAGGCGTTGGTGGATGACCTCCAGATCGCTCTGGTAGGCCTCGGAGAGTTTTTGACGCACCACCAGGCGTTCATTCTCCATGGCATGGGTCATGAACCACACCACACTGAGGGAGGGGAGCGCGATAATGACCACCAGGAGCAGAAAGACAGCCACCCACCCTCTCCATTGCGGAGAGGGTGGGGCCAAGGCTCTACACTTACGCCGCCGCCGGACAATCTTCAAGGCTTCTTCCCAGTCACCGCGACATCCATACCGACAACTTCGAGTTTCATATCACGGACATGCACACACCCCTT
>CAYRBI010000086.1:0-25798 GCA_964422415.1 uncultured bacterium
GGTAAGGGTTCCTTGATGATTCCCTGACCCTTCTCATCGATATGAAGGGTGATCCTGACCGTGCTCATACGGGTGCTCCTTTTTACTTCCTACCGTAGGTTAAGCAAAATCAATGACCTCGTAAACCTTGACAGGCATCTCCTTGTTCTTGACCTTGATGGGATCACGTTCCTTGAACTTGAAGTGTGACTTGACCAGATCATGGGTGGTCTCGCTGATCAACACACCATCCACCGGGGCATTCGACTCCAGGCGTGAGGCCAGGTTCACATTATCTCCGATGATCGAGTAGTCGGTGCGGAATTGGTCACCCAGATTTCCCGCGACCACTACCCCGGTGTTAACCCCGATGCGCATCCGGATCGGGGGGTTGCCTTGTTTTTCCCAGACCTCACGCAACTCGGCCAGACAGCGTTGCATCTTCAAGGCGGCGGTGACCGCGCGGACGGCGTGTTCTGGGTCGGGTTGCGGGTGACCGAAGTAGGCCATGATCGCATCACCAATGAGCTTATCGAGCGTGCCCCGTTCCTCATCGATAATGATCTTGAACATCGGCCCGAAGTAATCGTTGAGGATCGAGATCACCTCACGGGCCTGCAGCTTCTCCGACATGCTGGTGAATCCCGAGATGTCCGAGAAGAGAATTGATACCTCCGTCTCCTGTCCGCCCAGCTCGAGGGCCTTCCGGTTGCTGAGTAGATACCGCCTCACACCGGGGCTGACATACCGCCCGAATATCGAGGAAACCTGCAAATACTGGCTCAAGGTCACCACCGCGTAGGCCACAATTTCCGCGAAGGAGACATGGAAGAAATCCACGATGATGCCCGCCTTGGTGAAGAGGAAGTAAACCGAGAAAGCATGCGCGCCCGAGAGGATGAATGTGGCGATGGCGTGTTGAACCGGCGCGAAGTATTGCGCAAGCAATCCCACCGCCAGGGTTCCGCCGATGATCCACAGCCAGTTCAGCCAGAGTGGAGCCATCCGGATAAAATCCTCTTGTTGGATAGAGCGGATGATCTCGCCGACTGTTCCCACCATTGGGAACCGTTCATCAATGGGCGTGGCGCGAAGATCGTAGGTGGCCAACGCGGATGAGCCAATGATCAGAATCTTGCCATCGAGGGTACGGGGATCGAAATGCTTCCCGGCGTCCGTGGTGCTGAAGACCTCCGGGGAGTGAGTGAGTTGGTCGAAACCATCGATCAGCCGCCAGTAGTTGACATGCGTGAAACCCGATTCCTTCTCCTTTCCGGGGGTGGCTCTTGTGGTGCCTTCAGGCCAGGGGTAACGGAAATTCAACAAGAGCCGTTTACGATCATCGACTGGGATACGTACTTCTTTTCCATCCGGCTTGGGAATGATGACCATCCCCTCCTCGAAGTGCACCTGATCAAGAGGTGTTCCCCAGGTCTTCAACACCACTTGCATGGGCAGGGAAGGGTACAGGGTGTCATCGTACTCGAAGAACAAGGGTCCCCAACGGGTGATCCCATCCATCTCTGGATCCATGGTGGTAGCGCCAGCTCCGGCGGCCGGTTTGAGAAGCGAAGCCGCTAACCCCATAACCTCGATGTCCTCATAGGCCACACCCTTCATGGTCGAGGTCCACCACTGGGAGTCCCAGGGGATGGAGACCTCGAGCGCATGGCAGACCGGTTCATGATTGCTGGGTTGGTAGGGAATCCCGAAACGTGTGAAATCGGGCGGGAGTGGTTGCCAGGTGCGGGTTTCACGCTTGGCTGTGGAATCCCAGGGGGCTTGGTACTCCTCGCGAGTATACTTGCGGATTCCTTGGGGACGGAACAAGGCCGCGAGAAAGGTGGGGACCTCAGATGTCTCCTGGATCGCGGCCTGAAAGGCTTGATCGCGAGTGTAGATCTCCTGCTCCTCTTTCCCTTCGATGGTGTATCCCGTGCTCTTCTCTACAGGAGAGTCATCGGCGAGATCAAAAACGATATCGTACACGATGGCCGCGGGGTGGATGTGGTTGTCTTTGAAACGGTAATGGAGATCGGCCCATTGTGTCCGGGGCCAGGGCCAGCGCTCTGGGGTAAGGCCGAGAGGGGCCTTCAGATTGGCTTCGAGGGCGGCATCATTAATATCGATGAAGGCGATGTTGGCGGGTGGCTCTTTCCAGGGGGCGAAATGGTTACGGGCATGGAACCGGACATTGATACTAGTTCCCTCCAGGCCGGAGTATCCCGCGAAATAGGCCCAAGTAGCGAAGAAGACTCCCACCGAGGCGGCCACCAGGGTGGGCCCCATCGCCGATACCCATTGGGGGAGATTGAATTTCCTCATGGCCGGGTAGACCGGAGATGAGCGGTCATCCAGAACTAGAACTCACGCCGGACATAGACCCCATACCGGTCTTCCTGGTAACGGCTGGAGTCATCGTTGGAGTCATTGTCAAGATAGGTGTAGTCCACCCCCGTTGTCCATTCCTCCGCGAGGGTCTTCTCCACCGCGAAGTACAAAGAGATGCGGTCATCCTCCCGGGTGGTGTGCCGGCTGGTTTGAATTCCCGCAGTGGCATTATCAGCATAAGCCACCTGGCCGGAGTAATCCCGGTTGGCATACTCAAACTCGCTTCTGAATACCAAACCAGGAGAAACCTCACGGGTATACTGAAGCGTCACACTGTTCTGTTTGTAATCGTAGTATTCCCCAGTGGAAGCGAGTGACCTGAGACGGTAGTAGACACGGATCCAGTCACGCTCCGTGGGATGGAATGTTAATCCCGCGCGGGGTTCCCACAGGTCATATTGGCGGGCGGTTCCATCCAGTTCGCGCCCGGTCTCAGTCAGGGCCTCTGAACTGTGATCACGTGCCTCGTAAATCAAGCCCAGGTTGAGTGTGAGACTCTCACAGAGAACACGGTCATACCGCACCCATGCGCGGTGCTGGTCCCAGTCTTTCCAAGGGGTATCCTCCAGAGGATCACTCCCATACAGACTCTCATAATCTCTGTGACGGAATTCATATCCGAGGGTCAGGTAGGTCTCATCATCGATGTTTTGACGGGCCTCGGTTCCGAAGTGCCACTGATCATAATCGGGGGTCAGGTACTGAGCATTGTCATTACGGTTCTCATATTCATACCCACCGTATATTTCCCACTCGATCTGGTCTGTAAGGCGTTGAATGGTAGCCAGCTCGAAGGTCTGCTGAGTGAGGTTCTCGCTTTCCTCATCGGAGAAATTGTCTTGCTCCAGATGATACCGCACGGCCGCTTTCATGACCTCGGGTACGATCGGGATCTCGTAGTCGTAACCCAACTCGATCTCATTAATCCAATCGCTGATTTCGGTTTCCCGGATGGCCTCTGTCTTAGCCATGCGTTTGCGGCGCAGGTCGAAATCGATTCCTGGCGCGGAAAGGTCGATGTTGTTGGAATAGGTCCCGTGATATTCGAGGTAGCCCTCCCGCTTGATCCAGGAGGCCTGCTTCTCCGCTCCGGTTTGGGTAGGTTCCGGCTCCTCTATCTCGGGAGGGGCATCGCCAGTTGGGACTCCATTTTCATCAAGAACCGGTGGCAGGTCATCGAGTGAATCGGTAGTGGAAAAGAAGTCATCACCGGTGGAGGTTTCCAGAGCGGGTTGTGAGGCAGTCGTGTTTGGGATATCGCCCTCGGCCAGCCAGAGGGTGGGAGATTCCTCAGCTCGAGTTGAGCTGAGACAGAGGCATAGGAACAAGCCCGTACCCGTGAGCCACCTTCCGATCAGATAGTTCGCAGACTTCATGATCCTCTTTACCGGCCCCACAGCCGTTATCTTCCAGGATCTTTGGGGAATCTAGCGGACAGAAGACAGAATAAGCCCGGGCCTATGCTTCCATACCTCCAGACTAACCCCCAGTGCCCAATCCCCAGCCCAGCTCTGATAGAATAAGTTAACATAATCCGGAGAGAGAGTTTAGACCCAATTCCTGTCCCTTAGGGAATGAGGGCCTGTGGTCTAGTTGTGGTCTGTTTGTGCCCATCCTGTGGGCAACTTATGATCGGTTTTGGAGTCTCAACGGCTAACTCCCCACCATCTTTGGACTTGGGAACGGCCCCATGGGATTCTGGGGGGGAACAGAAGAATTATGCTTGAACACCTCAAGATGTTGGGTTAGATTACCGATCTTACTACTAGATGTCGTTGGTATGGCTCTACGCTGCTGATATTCGGTCTCGTTCTTAGGGGGCAATTGATCAAGGGGTTTGGGGGAGAGTCCAAGAGGTCTCTCCGGTAACGCGCGGAATAGGGATTCTGGGCCAGAGGGGAGAGGACTCTCTGCCCGGAAGCAGACGCTTGCCATTCCATCACCTCGCCCGGTCCGTTCCCGCCAATGACATCAGGTAGACAGGGGAGATATTGTTTGGCACGGGGAGGCAGGAGGCTCATGAAAATCCCAAGGCGGTTCACTCAGGCGGGGAAGAACCCCTATGACACTCTCGATTTCGGTCCGCGTGTGTCGCGTATTATCAACACCGATGGAACAGTGGTGTTTGAGGCACAGGATATCCAAGTCCCAAGGAAATGGTCCCAGGTTGCCACGGACATCCTAGCCCAGAAATACTGCCGCAAAGCGGGAGTACCGGCGGCTCTGATCAAGGTTCCTGAATCCGATGTACCCCAATGGCTACAGCGTTCTGTTCCAGACTATGAGGCTATGGAGGCCTTGCCCCTGGAGCAACGTTATATCGGCGAGACGGATGGGCGTATGGTGTTTGACCGCCTGGCGGGTTGCTGGACCTACTGGGGGTGGAAACACGGATACTTCAACAGCCAGGAGGATGCCCAGGCTTATTTCGATGAGATGCGCTACTCCCTGGCGGCCCAAATGGCCGCGCCGAATTCCCCCCAATGGTTCAACACCGGGTTGCATTGGGCCTATGGCATCGAGGGACCCCCGCAGGGCCACTATTTCGTGGAACCCAAAACAGGGCAGGTCTCCAAATCCGCCAGCGCGTATGAACGCCCACAGCCCCATGCCTGCTTCATTCAGTCCGTCGCTGATGATCTGGTAGGTGATGGCGGCATCATGGATCTATGGACCCGTGAAGCCAGACTCTTCAAATATGGCTCAGGAACCGGTTCAAACTTCTCCCATATCCGTGGCGCGGGTGAATCCCTCTCTGGGGGAGGGAAGAGCTCTGGGCTGATGAGTTTCCTGCGCATTGGGGATCGTTCCGCTGGAGCCATCAAGTCGGGTGGAACCACCCGCCGCGCGGCCAAGATGGTGGTGGTCAACATCGACCACCCGGATATCGAGGAGTACATCAACTGGAAGGTCCGCGAGGAACAGAAGGTCGCCTCGATGGTGACTGGTAGCCGCATCTGTGGTCATCATATGAACGCCGTCATGCTGGCTTGCTTCGCTAACAAGAACTTGAAAGGCGAGGACCGCTTTCTCCCCAAGAAGAACCGGGATCTGGGCCTCGCCATCCGTGCCGCCCGTTTGCATGAGGTGCCGGCCAATTATATCCAGCGCGCGATCCAATTGGCTCAACAAGGCTTCACCGGTATCGACTTCCCGGAGGTGACCTCCGATTGGGAGTCCGAGGGGTATGCCACGGTCTCCGGGCAAAACTCCAACAACTCCGTCCGCGTTACCAATGACTTCATGCGTGCCGTCCGTGAGGACAAGGAGTGGACTCTCACCTGGCGTACGGATAGCGAACCCAGCAAAAAGATGCGCGCCCGCGACTTATGGAACCAGGTGGCTTACGCGGCCTGGGCCTGCGCCGATCCGGGCATCCAGTTCGATACCACCATCAATGAATGGCACACCTGCCCGGTGGATGGACGGATCAACGCCTCCAATCCCTGCTCGGAATACATGTTCCTGGATGATACGGCCTGCAACCTGGCATCCCTCAACTTGATTTTGTTCTATGACAAGGAAAAGGGAGTCTTCGATATCGAGGGGTACCGTCACGCCTGCCGGTTGTGGACAGTGACCCTGGAGATCTCGGTGCTCATGGCCCAGTTCCCCTCACGGGAAATTGCCCGGTTGAGCTACGAGTTCCGCACCCTCGGATTGGGGTATGCCAATCTGGGATCCCTCCTGATGGTCATGGGTGTTCCCTATGACTCTCCGCAGGCGGTCGCAATTACGGGAGCGATTACCGCAATCCTGACCGCTGAAGCCTATGCCACCTCGGCGCGTCTGGCGCGGGAGCTGGGACCCTTCCCCGGCTATCACCGCAACCGGGAGCATATGCTGCGTGTGATCCGTAACCACCGCCGCGCTGCTTACAATACCCCCAAGGATGAGTACGAGGGGCTGAGCGTCTATCCCTGCGCCATCAACCCTGAGATCTGTCTTCCAGCCCTGTTGACCGCCGCGCGCGAGAGCTGGGATCAGGCGTTGGATCTGGGTGAGAAATACGGCTACCGCAATGCCCAGGTCTCCGTGCTCGCTCCCACCGGTACCATCGGTCTGGTGATGGATTGTGACACCACCGGCATCGAACCGGATTATGCCCTAGTGAAATTCAAGAAGCTGGCGGGCGGTGGTTATTTCCGGATCGTCAACCAATCAGTCCCGGTGGCTCTCAAACGCCTGGGATACACCGAGAACCAGATCCGCGAGATCGTGGAATACCTGGTCGGCGTGGGTTCGCTGGTGAACACCACCAGCATCAACCGGAGCCGTCTGATCGAGAAAGGTTTTACCACCGAGATCTTAACCCGCCTCGAGACAGAACTGGTTTCCGCCTTCGATATCCGTTATGTGTTCAACAAATTCACGGTTGGCGAGGAGTTTTGCCGGAACCAGTTGGGCATCCCCGAGGAACAACTGGCTCAATGGGACTTCAACCTCCTACAGGCCATCGGTTTCAGCGAGGAGGAGATCTCCGATGCCAATGAGGTGATCTGCGGGCGTATGACCATCGAGGGCGCGCCGCATCTCTCGTCTGAGCATCTCGCGGTCTTTGACTGTGCCAGCCCCTGTGGACGGGCCGGTAAGCGTTATATCCTACCTGATGGACATTTGAGGATCATGGCTGGCGCGCAGCCCTTCATTTCAGGCGCCATCTCCAAAACCATTAACATGCCCAATCAGGCCACGGTCGAGGAAGTCCGCCGTGCATACGAAAAGAGCTGGGATCTGATGATCAAGGCCATCGCCCTTTACCGGGATGGTTCTAAACTCAGTCAGCCGCTCGGTGCCCAGGCCGAGGATCTTCTGGCCGATGAGGAATGGGATGAGCCCAAGGCTGCGGTCCCCGCGCAGACTGTGGCCGAACGCGTCGTGCTGCGCTATTTGGCCAAACGGAGGAAACTCCCCCACCGCCGTACCGGCTACACCCAGAAAGCCCGCATCGGCGGCCACAAGGTGTACCTGCGCACCGGTGAGTTCTCCGATGGAACCCTGGGTGAGATCTTTATCGACATGCACAAGGAGGGAGCCGCTTTCCGCAGCTTAATGAACTGCTTCGCAATCGCTATCTCGCTGGGCTTGCAATATGGCGTGCCACTCGATGAGTTCGTGGATGCCTTTGTCTTCACCCGCTTCGAGCCCAATGGCGGTGTGGATGGCAACTCTTTCATCAAGATGAGCACGTCGGTGATTGACTATATCTTCCGTGAACTGGCTGTCTCATACCTGGAACGCTTTGATCTGGCGCAGGTGAAGCCGGAGGATCTACGCAGTGACACCCTCGGACGGCCGGAGGAGGAGCCCGCTTTCGATGATGAGGAGATCCTCGCGGAACGCATGGTCCCCTCGGAGGCCGCTTTCTCCTCGAATACCTTCCACAAGCGTTCCACTCACTTCGATTTGGGCACCCAAGCAGCCCCTAATGGCAACGGAGCCAATGGCTCGAATGGGAAAGGCGTGTCTCCAGCGGGGAATGGGCACGCACCCCTTAAGGTGGCCACCGAATCCAAGCGGAGTGGTACCGCCACAATGACCCGTGAGCGGGAGGATGTGATGGATTGGCACCGCAAGGTTGCCGAGGCGCGGTTGAAGGGTTACGAGGGGGATCCTTGTGGAACCTGTGGCTCATTGACCCTGGTCCGGAATGGGACTTGCCTCAAGTGCACCACCTGTGGTTCGACTACAGGTTGTTCGTGAGATCTTTTGCTGCTTGCCGGGGTGGCCGCCGCAGCCGCCCCGGCGCTTCTTCACGTGAGTAGACTACCCTCCGTTTCTCTTTCCCGTTGTGAATGGCCCCGGAATCCGCTGGCTATTGAATACCATGATCGTGAATGGGGAGTCCCGGTGCATGAGGACCGCCGGCTGTTCGAGGGGTTGGTATTGGGAGGAGCGCAAGCCGGTCTCTCCTGGGACACGATTCTCAAGAAGCGGGATCACTACCGGCTGGTCTTCGACCGTTTCAATCCCCGCAAGGTCGCAAGGTATGATTCGGGTAAGATAGAGGCCCTTTTACTGGACTCAGGCATCATCCGTAATCGCTTGAAAGTCGAGTCCGCGGTGACGAATGCACAGTGTTTTCTTGAGGTTCAGAAAGAGTTCGGTTCCTTTGATGCTTATCTCTGGCGGTTTGTGGGAGGCAAGCCAGTCAAGAATGCCTGGAAGACAATCAGGGAGATCCCTGCCACCTCTCCCGAGTCGGATGCCTTGAGTAAAGACCTCAAGCAGCGCGGATTCCGCTTTGTGGGATCAACGATCTGTTATGCAGTCATGCAGGGGATTGGGATGGTTAACGATCATACAGTGGACTGCTTCAGGTATCATGAGGTGGGGTGATTGGAGAGCCTGTCCGCCCACGGCTCGATGGATTGCTCCAATCCGCGCAGGGAGTCAGGTGGAAAACCCGATCCATACCGTTTCCACCAGTTTACCGCGGTCAGCCCCACCACCCGTTCATCGTCCTCTCTATGGAGGATCAGATTGCCTTCTTCCGATTCCTCCGCGTAAGTCCGCTCGTTCCTACTCTCGGCACGGCGTAGATACAACACATCTCCCGCCAGATCGTAATGGAACCATACGCCGGTTTCCGAGATTCCCTCGATGGTATCCGTGATCATGGCCATTCGTGTTCACCTCACGAAATCCGCCGGCAAAGGTGTGCGGTCTTAATGACTCCCTCCTCCACATCGGCTACCACAACTATTCTAATCCCTTCTTCAACAGATTCTAGGAAGTGGAGCCGGCATCTTGGATCGGTACGGCTTAGTTTAATTTCATCTGGTAGAATGATAGCTGAGAGGATCAAATGTTGGTAATCAGAGACTTCGGGATGAGATCGCGGAATGTGCCCAAACCATGTCCGGTCAGGAAAAAAATAACTTATCTCCGAGCGGATCTGTCAGTTCTCTATCAGCCATGGTCACGCTCTTTTTGGTAGAGGCTATTAGGACTCACTCTTTGAGTTTTCCCCTGCCGTGGTTGTCACTGAACTCGATTTCGAAGACAGCAATTCCAATCTTCCTCACAACCGTCACAGTTTGGCCACAGACAAGCTGCTCTTCTGGGAGGTTTCGCACCAACGCGACCACATCCAGTAATTTACTTGGTTTACTTAGGGTGTCTTTCCTTTCTCCTCAATTAAGCGCTTCAATTCCCTCACCTCCTCGCGCAGCGCCTCGATTCCTGATTCGGCTTCGGATTGCTCAACCTCCAGGAACCAGGAGGCGATGAAACCCGTGAAGGTTCCGAAGAGACCTACTCCTGAGATCATGAGAAGTGCGGCCAGAAGCCGTCCGCCAGGAGTGACAGGGTATTTATCGCCATATCCAACCGTGGTCATGGTCACAAATGCCCACCAAAGCGCGTCATCCGGACCCCTAATATTTGACTCAGGGACAACCTCGAACTGCATGATGGCGATACTCCCGAAAATGGTCATGAGAACCGATACCAAAGCTGCTGCGGCGAAGACCGCCCGGGACCTGTGCCGGAGGATGAAAAAGGTTAGCCGTTTGGTCGATCTGACCGCGCGCAAGAGACGCAAAATCCGGATCACCCTTATGGCCCTTCCCGCCCGGAGCAGCTCCAGGTTCGGGATACTAGACACCAAATCGATCCAGTTCCATTTCAAGAACTCCCATTTGTTGGGGGCCTGGCTGAGTCCCGCTAGAAAATCCAGAATGAAGATCAAGCAGATCCCGTTATCGACCCAGTTGAGGATCCAGACCGTGTCTGGAGAGAGAGGAAAGAAGGTCTCCACGGCCAAGGCCACTAACACATAGACGCACAACCCCAGCATGAACAGATCATAAGGTCCCGTTCTCGGTCCATTGACAGGGATCTGTTCCATTTGGCTTGCTTGATTCCTGGCTGCTTTCGTCATGACCCCCGGCACCGGTCCATTGGGCTATGTTGTCTTCCCAGCCTCTTCAACCATGCCGGTCTCCTCCTCCGAAAGCCCATAGAGTTCATACACCAGTTGGTTGATTTCCCGGTCTGTGTCCATGATCTGATGTTCGATGAGGGTCTTGGCATGATCCGCTCCCGCCTCTGGAAGCTTCTTGTGAAGCGTGAGCATGTGGTTGACCAGTTCTACCATGCGGTCATGGCGGGCTGTGTCTTTCTTGCTCGAGAAATCGATGGGACGGATAGGGAGTTTTTCGATGAACTGAGTCCAGAAACGGACGTAACCTCCCCTCAGTGTCGTCCCTATGGTGAGGAGATATTGAAAGAGCACCGGGGAATTCAGCAGTCCCAGAAGGTACAAGGGAGACAGATTGCATTTCTCCGGATCAGGGATGATCCCGTATCCTGTCTTGAAGAAGAAACCTTGTGTGTCCAATGTGAAAGAAGGTGCATTGTTGTAGTCGGGAACAACAATTTTTGGCTTCTGGAAAAGATGCATACTCTTGGGATACCCAAAAGCATACCACGCTGTTCCCGCCATTCTTCCACCTTCCCTGGTCCGGAGCTGCTTCCTGTTCTCTTGGAGATAGGCTAAGGCCTCAGGGAACTCCTCAATCATCTCATGACGGTTTAGCAGGCGGCAACCGGATTCGGTGATCTCATAGGGGCAGATCAACCTGGCTGTACCCATAAGGGGTTCATACTTTCGGATTTCACTGCCTCTCAGGAAGGGTAGGGTAGAGGCTGTTTCCACTTTGACTTTCTTGTCCAGTGAGTTGGAGAACCCTGTGGTATACCGTCCCTTTCGTGTACATTTTTCCAAGACAAAGACATCATCAGCACTGGTTTGAGTTCCCACAAAAATGTGGGCGATATCACCAAGGAGAGTCTGGACCAACTCGATTTTTTCGCGAAGCTTCTTTCCATTGCCAACTGGGAAGATCCACTCCTCCCTTGAAACCTCGTTAGTTTTGAATGCCGCTGAGGGAGCCTTCCGGTCCTCGATCCACTCCTCCAGATCCTCCACTCTCCGGACCGTGAACTTCCTCCCCGCCCGCTTGCGGAGTAGCAACAAGCACGTGTAGTTCGTCGCGCCCGCGAAGATTTGCTGGTCCCCGAAGTGCACAATCTCCGAAAGGTGCCGTCCCTGCGCGAGGAGGCCGCGTAGACTTTCTCCATATTTCGCGTTGAAGAATTTGTGCGGGAGGATGAAGCTCAATCGTCCCTCCTCATTCAACAGTTCGAGTCCTTTCTCTACGAAAACCACATAGATGTCATAGTTCCCCTTCTTCGCGGAAATATATGCTTCCTTGAGGTACTCGACCTCTTGGGGCGCCCACTCCTTCATAGTCTGGATGCGGATGTAGGGCGGGTTACCCACAATGGCATCAAAGCCCCCAGCCCGCATCACCTCCGGAAATTCACGTTTCCAATCGAAGGCATTGATGCGGATCCGGTCTTCATCGGTGAAGGCGGCGATGAGTTTGCCGGTGTAGAACTCCGGACCAATAAGGGAGTTTCCACATTTGATGTTCCGGCCCAGGTCGGGCAGCGCACGTTCTTGGTAGAGTTTCAGTTGATTCTGGAGTGTCTCTCCACTCTCGCCCTCCAACACTTTGAGGAGCAGGGAAAGCTTGGTGACCTCCACCGCTTGGGAATCAATATCCACCCCGTAGATGTTGTTCAGTAGGATGCGTCTTCTTTCCGAGGGGGTCAGCCGCCAGCCCGAGAGAGCCTCCTGACATGAACTAGGGTGGGGAGTGCTAGTGCTGGCGACCGGAGCGATCGCTGGATTGCGTCCCTTGGTCCATTTCTCCGGGCCATTCTCCAAATACCAATGCAGATGCCAGTCCAAAAGGTATTGGTAGGCCACGATCAGAAAGGATCCAGAACCGCAGGATGGGTCGAGTACCCGGAGGTTGGCGGCTTGTTTGGGAGACTCCCCCTCCAAGAGAGGTTTGAGGGTGCCATTCACCAGGTAATCGACAATGTGCGTGGGTGTGTAAAAGACCCCGCCCGCTTTTCTGACCGCTGGCTTTTCCTCGACCTTCGCCTGGTGCGAGGGGGTCAGACGGATCACCTTGCCCAGGAATTGCTCGTAAATCTGTCCCAAGATGTCGGCGGGAAGAACCGAGAACTCATAGGGACTTTCGGGATAGTAAAGACCATGGAGAATCTGCTTGAGCGGTGCGTCATCAATCTTGAGTCTGAGTGTGAGACCATCGGGTGTCTCGTCACGGGCCGGATCTTTGCCAAAGTGGAAGAGGCCGGAGTTGTATTTTCCGTCGGAGGCGAAAAAGACTTGCCGCAGCTTCTCATAAGTCAGCGGTCCGTCCTCAAGTTTGCGGAGCTGTTCATAGGGTTCGATGCCACGGTCCTCGCAGATCCGCAGGAAGACCAACCGGTCAATCGTGCGTTGAACGGCGAAGTTGAGATCACCTTGGGAGAGGTTCGCGTTCTGGCCCGCGATGTTCCGCGCGAGGGAATCCCGCCAGCCCTCGATTTCAGCGAGGAAGGCCTTGTCAACCTCCGTGGTTCCCCGCTTGCCCTTAATCTCTTGGGCAAACTTGTCAAAGGAGCCTTTCAGGATCGCATCACGCGCGAAGATTGACTTGATCCAATCCCATTTCTCCGGATATTCCTGGAAGGTGCAATAGAAGATCCGTGCGGTAGATGCCTTGTCATTCTTGGAGGGTTTGATCCGGCTGTCATAGACCGCGAATTCCTCGAAATCGGTCAGGATGGAAAGACGCAACTTGGCGGACCAAGCATACCGGCGTAGCTGATAAGCTGCGGGGATTTCCTCCTTAATGAAGACCGAGGGTTTTTTGGCCTCGACAAAGAACTTGCGTGTCCCTCCGATCCGGAAGCAATAGTCAGGAGCCTCGATCCCACCGGAGGTACGCAGAGTGTCTTCGTGGATCACGTCTTTGTAGGCTTCGGCATACCCCTGCTCATTGTCGATGTCCCAACCTAAAAGTTTAAAGAATGGATCCAGAAACTCACGCCGAAGCTGAGCCTCTTTGTACAAGCCAGAACGGTAGGCTTCCAGGTTGCTCTCGAACCGCTCAACGAGTTCACTCAATCGATCAGGCGTGTTCATTCCTTCTCCCCCGGTGTGGAACAAAAAAACTAAAACAAACAACCAGAACCCCGGTGCTTTATGTCACGGCCAGGGATCTGCGCGGAGCGAGTTCCACGATGACTCGTTGAGGATCTTCTCCGAGAACAAGGCTCGCATCCAAGATTTCAATCCCGGCTGGTGTGCCATCGGGCCCATAATCCACGATAAAACCAGGACTCACCTCACGGTTCTCCGCTTGTCCTGGATTCATCTTACGCAGCTCGATGTACATGGCATCAACTTCAGCGTCATATGTGATTCTCATGGATCTACCTCTTCGCCGTAGTATACCAGAACGGTTACGACCAGAATCTCCTCAGAATCCTCGGCGAAAACCGCTTCGACTGTCTTCCATCGATATTGTTTTCCATTAAGCGGAGAAACCGCATTGAATGGAAAGCAGACCTTTGACCGGAACCTTCCCCTTCGAGCGGATTGCCATTCGCCTTCTTGAACAGATTGAATTACCTCGTCCCTAGTCGCGCCGCGCATAGCCGCACTTTCAGATGCGTGCACGGATAAAACAATTGGCTTCATTCCTTCTCCCCCGCCTCAATCCCAAGGGACCGCATCAGACGTGAAAGATTCGGTTGTCGGATCCCCAGCCGTTTGGCGGCGCGGGTCTGGTTGCCACGTTCCAGCATAAGGGCACGTCGTACCAGACGGGCCTTGAATTCGTCCACCGCATCGGAGAGTGGCAGGTTCTCTAATGGGTCCGCGCTACCAGGTCTCAGTTTCCCCTGATCGATGAGGAAATCCTCCTCGACAAGGACATCTCCCCGCGCCAGCACTACCGCGCGTTCTACGACGTTGGCCAGTTGACGTACATTCCCCGGCCAACTGTATTGAACCAATTTCTCCAAGGCGGAGGCATCGATTTCCAGATCTGGGATACCCAGTTCGTGGCAGGTTTTACGAATAAAGTGGCGTGCCAGACTCGGGACATCCTCAAGTCTTTCTCGTAAGGGCGGGATCTGGATCGAGACGACATTCAGGCGGTAATAGAGGTCTTCACGAAATTGACTGGAGGCAACCGCTTCTTCCAGGTTGCGGTTGGTGGCGGCAATCACACGGATATCGGCTTGGATATCGCGTGTCCCACCGACCCGTTGAAATTGATGGTCCTGAAGCACTCGCAAGAGCTTGGTTTGGATATCCGGTCCAATATCTCCGATTTCATCCAGGAAAACACTGCCCCCCTCGGCGAGTTCAAATTTTCCTTTCTTTTGTGAGATGGCCCCTGTAAAAGATCCCTTCTCATGACCAAAGAGCTCACTCTCCAGCAATTCCGGCGAGAGCGCCACCGTGTTCACCACCATGAGCGGCTTCTGAGCGCGTGGGCTCCAATTGTGGATTGCGTGTGCGAACACTTCCTTGCCGGTACCGCTCTCTCCACGCAAGAGGACCGTGGACTTAGTTCTGGCCACCCGTTGAGCGATGTCAAGGACCCGCTGCATGGCTCCGGAATCACCAATGATGGCACGGAATTGGATTCCAAGTTCCTGACGGTAGGCTTCTTTTTCGAGCTGCACGCTTTCCAGGGTTTGGGCGTTGCGAAGGGCCACTGCGGCCTGCGAGGCAATCGCCTCGAAGAGATGGAGATCCTCCTCCTGGAACCCCTCGGGAGAATGGGCGTTGATGGCCTCAATGGCTCCCAGGATCTGTCCACGGAACTCCATGGGGACGCACATGATGGAGCGGGTATGAAATCCAGCCTGACGGTCGATACCAGGATAGAATCGATTGTCCTGGCTGACGTCATTTACCACTACCGGCTCACGATGCGAGACCACCCAACCCACGATCCCCTGGCCTGCCTTAAGGCGGGTTTGACGAAGATTATCATTCCCTCCCTCGATAGTGTGAAAAAGGAGGTCTCCACTTTCTGGTTCAACCGTCAACAAGCTACATCCCTCGACATTGAAGAGATCGAGCACTTTTTCCAGAATAACAGAAAGGAGTTCGGCGCCTTCGAGAGTACTACTAATCAGCCGGTTAACCTCAATGAGTTTTTGTAATCTCTGTTGCGGGGGGGGAGGAGCCATGATAGCTTAATGATATGGCGTGCAGGTTTATCCGGATAGAGCGAACTGGGGGAAAAATGGCGGAATTTGTCTCAAGGGGGGTTCACAAGTTTACGCTTTGTGGTAAGAATTGGTTCAGTAGGATAAGTTTGATCCTCCTGAGATGCCGTTCAACACCCTCTCGCCATGGCTATAAAGGAGTGAAGAGACCAGGATCATTCCCTTTCTTTGTCTGGTCTCCGCGAAACCCTGTGGCCTTTGTCACTACCTCAGGAGAAAGAACCTCACATATCCCCCCCCGGTGGAGGTGTCTTCTTTTATTACTTTTCCTCACGCCTTTTCTCATAGCGGCTAAAAAACCCGCGCCTACTCCGTTGCCGGAAGGCCCCATGATTATTATTACCCCCAACCAGGGATCTCCCAGCGCCTTCGAACTGGTACGGGTTACTCCCGATAAGGTTGAGGTCAGCAAAGAAGGTGTCCGTCTCCAGTTTGCACGCCATCAAATCCGGCAGATCCGGATTCCAGAGGCTGGTAATCTGGTAGTTGAGGCAGTGGAGATACTCTCCCGTGTCGAGATAGAGGACATCACCTCTTTCGCGTCCTTGATTCCCGCGCTGGAAGCCAAGGTTCCCGGTCTTTCCAACCAAGCCTCCCGTTTTGGATGGCTCATTCCCGATGCCTCTCCCACTCTAAATGCCGTTAAACAGGCCATCGCGGATATGCGCAGCACTTTACAAGCTACCCGGAATTTGCAGGAAACAGGACAGCGGATTGAGGCTATGGCCAATGGGGGTATCCCCCTTTCCGCCACCTGGGAAGAACAGATCAACCTCGCTTTAGCCGAAACGAACCGGATCCCCTATATGAAGATCCGGAAGGAAACCCTGGATCGTTTCCTTCTCATACGCCGCAGGATCCGTCTGGATCTGACACAAGCGAATCAGGAAGCAACCACACGTGCCCGGAATCTACTTGAAGATCTCCAATCTGAGCTTCAAGCCGGAACACTTACCGAGGCTGGTTCCGAATTGCTCATCAAGGAAACCAAACGCTATGTGGAGAGGGTCATGGAACCCTCCGAACGGGCCAACCTAGAGTCCAACTTAGCCAAAGCTGCCCAGATCTCGCAACAGTGGTTCTCGCAGCGGACAGTCCGTGAGAGCGCTAAAGCCGCGCAAGGAGTCTTTGCCACGGTTCAAGCCGAAATCAAAGCTTCCTCTCCTACGGTTCACCTGGAGTCCATCCTCCCCTGGATCTTCCAACTCAGACGTCTGGTGGCGGAAGTCCCCGAGAGTTCCACGAAAGAGGCTCTTGCCGCGCAGCTGGAGACTCTCGAAAACACATTGCGCACCCTTCCACCCCCTATGAGCAAGCAAGATGCAGTGGTTGCTCGCGCGGATACCACACCGAAAACTCCTACTTCCACAGCCCCTCCCTCCAGACCGGCTGGCCAGCTGGATCAACTCAAAACTCTTTTACAGTCATCGCTGACAGATTGGCGTGTGTGGGCGGGATTATGTTTTGTCCTCCTCCTCCTTAATCTGAAAAGAAGAAAGGCCCACTTGAGTGGGACAAACACATTGCATTCTCGTTCCAATGGTGGATCTGGGTCCCCGGGGATGAATGGAGGCGCCGATCCATCACGGAAATCGATATCCATTCCGGTTCAGGCCTTCCCCGATGTCTCTTCCGGGAAAGAGAATGTTTCCTTAGGACAGAGTCTTGAAGATCCTCTCCAGCAATCCAGGAGCATCTCTCAAGAGGTGGAGCTGGATGCTTATGGGCGTATTAAGAAAAAACGCAATACCCAGGGCTGATCCGCCATCACATCGAGTATACCTTCTCGCAAACGTTCTATTCGTGCATGATGTACGCACATCTTGCGGTGGATTCGCATATCTGAGTGCGCATCCCGCATGTGAGTACGAGGAGGCAAAGCTCATGCCGCATACCCCGCTCTTCTTGTCCGGATTGTTTCGTTGGATCCGGACCAGTCCTGTATCCATTTTGATCGCCTTCTGCCTGATGGCTATCCTTCCCCTCCTGGGGTGCTATGGAGAGTTTGCCCTGACCAAGGAGGTCTATCAGTTCAATGGCGACATCAGCCCGTATGGTTTTCTCCAAAGCGTGGTGATGTGGGTGCTGGGGTGGTTTGTCATCTATCCCATCGCGATTTTTGTGGATGTCGTTATCTTGAACCTGATTGAATTCTGGTCAGGTGAGAATCCTTTGACCGCCAAGGCTACTTTCGACAACCCGGATGGCAGTCAGGTAGTAATGACTCCCTCGCAGGATGGGAACGAAATCCAGGTGGATGTGGTCCGTGATGGCGAGACCATTGAGACCCGGAAAATGGTGCGTACCTCCGCCACTCATTGTGATGTGTTTGATTCCAAAGGAGTTTTGGTGGGCGGAGTGGAGCGGAACACGCAGGGCGGCCTGGAATTCTCGCGTCCAGGTAATGAACGCCGGACTGTGTTGACTCCCGATATGATCTCACAGTTCAAGACACTTCAAACTGCAGGAGTACCAGCTGCCCAGTAATTACAATAAGACCGTGGAGCCACCTTCGCGGGAATGACGATTTCCAAGGGATTTCGTTTATCTGTCATTCCCGCGAAGGCGGCTCCACGGTCACGCTCTTTTTCAACAGGTTGTATGAGGTGGAGGCGGATTCTACTAGAAGAGTTTTTTGGTTTTCGATGCCTCCCACTCTTTGACGGAGGTTTCCCACCGTTGCCGCATACTGGGGACGGCCTCGAAGAGTTGGTCAAGGGTCGGATTCAAGCGGCTGGATTCGAGATCCCATTGATACGCTTTCATGAAAATGGCGTAGGCTTTTTCGTATTCCTTTTCGACCATGTAGTTCTTGCCGAGATCGAGCGCATAATCGGGACGGGGGTAGCTCTTGGGCCAGCGGAACCATTTTTCATAGAGATCAATCGCCTGGAGGCGGTGGTCGCGTGAGAGACGTTCCAGGCCGATACGTTGGTAACAGCGCGCAAGGTAGTCCTGTAAACGCGCGAAGGTGGGGTGTCTACTCAGGCTTCCTTCATAGAGTTCAATGGCCTTGAGAAGGGCTTCTTGCCTCTCCGCTTCAGACGGACTTTCAGTGGCAATCTTGAAGTAAGAGGTGGCGAGGTTCTCGACGATGACCACCACATCTCCACGGATATCGCGTACTTTCTGAAAGTGCTCCACTGCTTTTTTGTAGTTCTCGGACTGGAAGTAATGTCCCCCCAGGAGATAATGAGTCGCGGCTTGAGCCGGATTGAGTTTAACGGATCGTACAAGAGCTTTTTCGGCTCCGTTCTGTTGACCACTCAGAAGGGACCGGCCGACAGTAAAATACCAATCCGCTGTAAAACGTTGGGAAGCGGGGATGAAGAGAAGAATAGTCAAAAGGACCGCTGGTACTTGGAGCCAGACTCCCCGCAGAGAGGTAGTCATCCATTGCCTTGCCGCTGGCAACGAACCCGAATCGGTCAGGATCTTGGCCGCAAGGCCAAGACACGCGCCCCAAAAGGCCCAAAAAGCCCATGCGCTCGGAGTCCAGCGGAGGCTTACCGAGGTCAGGTTCTCACAGAAAGCTGCGGCAACACCAGATCCCATGCCCGCCAATATCCAACCATCGGATGATCCCAAGGAGGCTCTCCAGGCCCGCCAAACCCAGACCAGGCTGGTGACCATAAACACCAGGAAGAAGCCTAATCCCACTACCCCGAGATCCGCCCAAATCTCCAGCATTTCACAGTGGGTATGTTCCATCACCTTTTCTTCGGGAGACTCTGTCCAGCCATACTCCTCGGCGAGCTCCCCCTCCAGGTAATCGGGGAAGAAAACCGCAAAATTCCCTGGGGTAACTCCAAACAGCCAGTTGTGACGTACCAGGCTCCAGGTGGTCTGATAAGTGATGGTTCGTGTTTGGATCGACTTGAGACTATGACGTACATCCTCTTCGGTGTTCGCCATGAGAAATAGGGCGCTGATTACGCTTGTGATGGTTGTCACTAGCAGGATGGGTCCCAGGCACCGGCTGGAGTTCTTTATCCAGGGAGTAATCCGCACATCCGTTGACCAGCCCACGAAGAATAGAAACACCGCCACTCCACCCATGGTTCCGAGCACAGCTCCCTTGCTGATTGTGGCCGCCATGACCAGGAAAATCGTGACCAGTGTCAGCAAAACAGGCCAGAGTCTTTTGCCCAGTGTCCTACGGCGGATGGCCATGGCCAGGTAGAGTGTGGGCAGTAGGACTAGAAAACCCGCTAGAAAAGTTGGATTTCCAAAGGTGGAGCAGATCCTGCGAAGTGGTCCCCCGGCGGGGAAGTCCTGCCATTCGAAATACTTCAGATCGGTTTCCAGGAAGGCTAGAAGACTTCCCAAAACAGGGGCCCCGTTCCAGGGCCAATGGACTGGATCAAGATTGCCACCCCATCCCAGAAACGAATCCATATTCTCCGCGAGCGATTGGAAAAGGCCATAAATACAGACGATCCATACCACTACAGTCGAAACCCACAAGACCCGGTGGGCAGAATCTTTGTTCTGGGCTAACAAATAAGCTGGCAGAATGGGAGCCATGAAACCCAATGTGGTCCGCCAGGACTCCCAGGCCCGGTCTGGAAACGGTGAACCGAATGTCCGGGCGGTACCATAGGCCAGGTACACGAGGAGCGGGCCCCAGATACTCCATGATAACCGTGAATACTCGCCACGTAAAAAGAGCAGGAGTCCACCCAGACTGATGAAATAGATCCCAAATAGGGTGGCATAGAAATCCTTGGCGGTGATCGAGGTGTTGGTGCAATAGTGGAATACGAGTGCGATCAGTAGAAAAGCCGCCATGAAAGTCAGCTCGAGCCAACGTTCAGGGTTCCATAGACGATTCCATCGCAAGAGAGGAATTCTGGGAGTTGTCTCCAACCGGTTACGGTACCTCATGGAAGCGAAAGCAGCCTCCTCATACCCCATCCAGCGCAGAAGAGCAGAGCGAGTGCGATTCCAGTCCATGAATCATGGCGGAGAGGAATCTGTCCGGTTCGTACTACCGTCTGGGAAGGCGCATCCATATCCGCGAGAAGGGAATCCCGTTCGGAAAAGGATAGGCTTTGCCCCCCGCTCGCGGCGGCGATGGTAGCGAGGACCTCCTTGTTCTGCATCCGGTCCTCGGGTTCGGGGGGGTAGTTGAGCACGCGCAGTGGAGTGATTTCTTCACTGCTGGCGTAACGAATTTCATAAGTGCCTGGCTCTCGTGGAACCCAGGAGGCACGTCCTAGCCCAGACCACTCCGGATCTGGTCCCAGTGGAAGGGTTCTCCATGAGGACTCTCCCACCCGGCGTAACTCAGTTCCAGACACAGCTGGTCCTGGCTGAAGTGAGGGATCCTCGGCCATGATCTGGACGGTCTGTCCCACACAGGCGGGATTCGGATGAACATGCAAACTGCCAGAGGGCCTGCCTCCACTGCCCGCCAAATAATCAACCAGTCCCAACCAGAGGCCCTCCACGAAACGTTTCTCGCCCCCGGCTTGGCTTGTGTCGAAAGACCGGAGAGTCCATAAGTCTGACAGTGAGATGGCCACCGCCCGCGAGAGATTCAATCTGGATTCGAAGATGAGGGTGTGTCCGCTGGTATCAGTCATCAGGCTTCGTGCATAGGGCGGAATCCCATCGAAGGATTCATCTGGGCCGGTCTTCCAGGCTTGGTTGAGCATAATCCAAACCGGAGCCATGGCCGGGTGATTCTGAATCTCAGCCGGACAAGTAAGTTCGACAGACTCAAATGACTTGCTTCGTTTTCCTGACCAGGTGAGCAGTGCGCGCAGGCCTCCCTCCGGCAGACGATCCAATCCCTCCTCGGCTCCTGGCAATACCAAGAGACCGCAACGGCTGTGTTGGAGATATTGATCCAACACCGGTCCCCACCCCACCGGAAAACGATTCAACGCAGACCGTCCGAGTACTACAAGAGAGGCTCCGGGAAGAATTGTGCTCAATGCGGATTCCCACTCGGCAGCGGATTGATGGTGGATCCGTTCGGAATGCCAGGGTTCTTCCGGGTTACCGTTGGTTGTGGGACGGAAGAGATCCACTAAAATCCCGCCACCCTCTGGTGAAGGCATGGCACGGACCACACGGTACCGGCCTCTCTCCAGGACTGTCTGAGAAAGAGACTGTGTCAAGCGTGTGGGTTGACTCTCAAGGATCAGAAGGGTGGGTGTAACCGGTTTGATCACGACACTGGCCGTGACCTGTGCGATCCGTTCGGCTGTCCGTGCCGATTCCACCATGAGGCGGAGGATATGCTTTCCGGAGTTCTCCAAGGTGACACTCGCCCATTCCTCCAGGCGGGCCTCTCCCGGCTGCAGGTTGATCTCCTGATGCATCACCTCCTGGGACCCGGAGGTGATCCGCATATGTCCATTCCAGGGGTTCGACTGGGTGGAATCAATTCCCCAACGCACCATGAAAGGTGATCCTGGTGTGGCGGTGTCTGGAGTTTCCAGCCAACGGGCCCGGATATCCTCCCCCGCCGAAATAGGGCCAATCCCCAGGGTGTGCACTTGAATCCCCAGCTGGCGGGCGGCTTGAGCTGCGGAACGTCCGCCATGATCCTGCCCATCGGAAGCGAGGATAACCGCGGCGAGATGCTCCTTCGGGATCCGGCGATGAAGCCCTTCCAGCACCGCGCCAAAGTCCGAGGCGGACTGGCCGAGTGTGACAAGGCTGCTGAAGAGAATTGGCTCAAGGCTCGCGGATCTTGTGGATTGTTTCCAATCCTCTACAAGTTCTGCGGCCCAGGTTTGGAGCACTTCATAGCGGGCTTTGCCGCTTTCTCCATCTTCAAAGGACATGCTCGGGGAGTCATCGATGAGCAGGGCGATTGTCTGAGGGACAGTCTCCCGGTGAGAACGCTGAAAGACCGGGTCTCCCACCAGCCAAGCCATCGCCAGTAATGGAGCGAGCTGGAGAACCCCCAGCCAGAAACGCCGGACTGGTGAAAGCGGACGCCGGAACACCCGGGGAGTGAACAAGACCGCAAGCACTACGGTGGTGGCTGCAAAAAGAAATAAGACAGTGGCTGGCATTTCAATGGCTCAATGGTTCCGGATATTGAGGAGCCATGGGACGGATTATGCTTGAGCGCGAACCTTTCGCAAGAGTAGGAAGGGTAATGGACTATTGGCACCTCGATTGCCGTGGAAAGCACCCTGTGGTATTAAACTATGTGAGTGGTTTCATAAAAACTAAGGGTAGGAAGGACACACCATGAGTCGTTCGAAGGTTGCGGTGGTCAGAACAACTCCCCGGACTTACTTTGCGGATGTGCGCCGTGCAATGACCTTGGCTGGGGTTCAGGAAGTGCTTCCCAAAGAGGCTGAGACTGGTTTGAAGGTGAATATCAGCTGGCACCACTTTTATCCCGCCTGTTCTACTACCCCCTGGCAACTAGAGGGTGTCATCCGCGCCCTGCTGGATGATGGTTATTCCAAGGACAAGATGCACGCCTGCCACAACCGGACCGTGGTGGTCTCGGCCAAGAAGGGCGAGATGCTCAATAAACACCTCCCAGTTGTTCAGAAATATGGCTTGGGGAATGTCCACCTTTATGAGAATGAGCCCTGGATCAATGTCCGCGAGGCGGTCGGTGATGAGGTGGCCAACCAGTTCTTGGTTCTCAACAAGGTTTACCCGAAAGGTTTTAACATCCCACGCCGGTTCATCGGCGAGAACATCCTCCATCTCCCTACTGTCAAGACACATGTCTTTACCACCATGACCGGAGCCATGAAGAATGCCTTCGGTGGACTGCTCAACGAGCGCCGTCACTGGACCCACGATGTCATCCACGAAACACTGGTCGATCTTCTTCGTATCCAAAAGAAGATCCATGCGGGGATCTTCGCGGTGATGGATGGCACCTTCGCTGGGGATGGTCCCGGGCCACGCTGCATGATCCCGCATGTGAAGAATGTCATCCTCGCCTCCGCCGACCAGGTGGCGATCGATGCGATCTCGGCGAAGTTAATGGGCTTTGATCCGCTAAATAAGGTCAAGTTCATCCGCTTGGCGCATGACCAGGGGCTGGGAGTGGGAGACCCGTGTGAGATCGAGATCGTGGGGGATCCCGGTGTGGCTGAAGAGAACTGGAACTTTGTCGGCCCCTACAAACAGATGACCTTTGCCAGCCGGATGCAGCACCAGATTTACTGGGGACACCTCAAGCGCCCCATCGAATGGTCACTCAAGACCTGGCTGGCTCCCTGGGCTTATGTCGCCAGCATCGCCTACCACGATTACTTCTGGTATCCCTTCATCGGTAAAGGGCGTGTCGATCAAGCGTTCAATAGCGAGTGGGGACGGCTTTTCAAGAACTATGAGAACCTTACCCCTGACGAGCAGGGTTGGCCGGAGGTGGGAGATTAGAAGCGGGTAGAGGCTTCGTGTCGTCCTTGGGTCTCCATGAATGGCCTATTACATTATCGTTAATCAAGGAGATCCCAATAGGCGCTGCCTTGCTGTGCGTGTTTCTTCCGGACAGTCTTCACCCTGGTTGGCTCAGATTCTGTTGAGGAGAAAACCTCGCCTGTGGGAGGGGTTTGGTATGAGCCAGAGAATTCCTCTGGCAATCCCTTGATGATCTTCATGGTTTCAACGCTGACATGGATCACCTGTCCCACCAGACGGACGATATATTCCGAGTCCTCCTCACGGTTGGGATCACTGATAATACCAGAACGTTTGTCGGTGGTGACCTGATACTGGTCGATCACCCACTCCAAGGCCGAACGGTTACCCAGGCGGTATTCGAAGGTCTCCGGTGGAATCCCCGCGAGAGCTAGGCTCTTGTTAACCGTAAGGGTCGCCTTGTCCGTGGAGAGCCGCATCTTGTCCTCGACCCGGTACGAAAGCGGTTCACCGGGTGTCTCGACATACTCCAGATTCCACGGCGTGAGTGATTCATACTCTAGGTGCAACCCCGCCAGCTTCTTTCCCGCCTTGGAGAAGGCCCAGAAGTCCGGGGCGAAGGGGATACGTGGCAACTCACGTTTCAGGTTGTCGGCGAATTTCTCCCGGTATCCGGGGTGGTGCAGGAGGCCATAGACATAATAGAAGATGGCCCACTTGGTGATTTTCTTGTCCTGGTAGTGGGAGCGGAACTCGTTCAAAGCCCAATCAGTGATGTTCTCGCGTCGGTTGGAACCGTCTTCGTCATAGGTGTAGAAGGGGAAGCATTGGCCCTGACGACCGCCTACGTGGAGACACGGGATTATAGACGTGACCAATGCAGAGAACTCGATCTGCGACTCGATGGTACAACAAATCGCAGTATTTTCACGTTCAGCTTTTTCAGATGGAAAAAACTGTGGTATTAGGTATACTTCCTCATTAGCAATTCTGTCTAGAAACAGGTGTTTTCGTGTGAATGGTCGATAAAGGGCATTGCGTATCTTCGATTCGACAAAAGTGATGTAATTCCCCCGCTTCAAATCGAGTTTGAGATCTCGACTCCATTTGATATGGTCATAGCGAACGAATTTGTCTAGGTTGGTACTATGATTTGCGGTGCGGCGAAAGCGATCTACTTCAGCGTTGTAGTCTTCACAGAATTCCTTGATGCGAACTTCAAGTGAGAATCGGTTAAATCCGTAAGTGACATCATCTCGGTTAGTTTTTACTCCTCCAGAAAACTTTCTGAAGAGGAGTGTGGCATCAGGCTTTAGTATTCCTTTTCGTGTTTTGTCACCTGTTGGGATGAAGTCAATGAATTCGTCGTAATAGGATGCTGGGATCCAGTTCTGACGTGTGTCAGTAATAAGGGGTGTCCACTGGACTAACGATATCTTCTGCGCTGCCACAAGACATTTCCCTTTTTCTTCAGCGGTTGCATAATCAGCAACCACATGGTACCCAATGAATTGATCTTTTAATGATCCTTTCCGAACAAGGAGCGTAATTCCTACTCCGACGCGAATCTGGTTGCGAAACACGTTTCCGCCTTCCTTTCGGCGTGTTTCACCGGTTGTGCGTGCATTTCCTTTGCAGTCGAAATGGTAGATTCGCGTAAAATCATTCGCAATATGTTTTCTAAATCCGTCGAATGCTACTCCACGTATGAATGCGTTGTTACTGACAAAGCAGATTATTCCATCCCGAGATTCAAGACGATCCGACGCCCACCTATAGAATTTAATGTAAGCATCAGAGAGGGCATTCCTATTGGATGCTGTAGAGTCCTTGGCATAGGTGTCGCGTATTCGACCATCGATAATTCCATATTTCCGGTTTTTATTCTGGTCGTTTTCATTTATTTGCCCGGCATTATACGGTGGATTCCCAATCACCACCGTAATTGGCGCTTGTT
>CAYRBI010000087.1:0-20724 GCA_964422415.1 uncultured bacterium
CCCCCCACCCCAACCCTCCCCAGCAAGGGGGGAGGGAGTTGTTCGGAGTTCACACTTGAGTGTGTTTTCCTCCCTCCCCCGCAAGGGGGAGGGTTGGGGTGGGGGGGGGAAACTCAACGGCACACAAAACAAAAGGCGCCGGCCAGATGTCTCCGGTCGGCGCCAATCTTTACTAACGAAAGGGTCTCGAAGTCAGAAGACCTCAGAGAGACTCAAGATAACCCACGCCTCTTTCGGCGGCTTTCTGGACATCTTCCTCGGGATCTTTCATTCCCTCTTTCAAAGCGGGGATGGCATCTTTGCTTCCAAGTTCGGCAAGGGCGCGGACCGCAGCCTCACGCACTTCCTTTTCGCTGGATTTGGCCGCGGCGGACAAGGCCGGAATAGCAGCCGCATCCCGGCGCTTGCCAAGTGTCTGGATCAACAAGACTTGCTTGACGGGGGAGAGTTTAGGAAGCTCATCGCTGAGGGTTTTGGTCAAGTCGGAGCAGCAGATTTCCTGCGCCGTCCGCAACGAGGCCCTGAGCAGGATCTCATCATCACCACGCAGACCTTCCACGAGCAGGGTGGCCCCATCCTTCTTGTTGGCCAGAATCGCGCCCCGCAGAGCACCTAGACGGATCTGCTGGGGAGCATCCTTCAGGCCACGCAGGGTGGCATAGATCGGAGTGGCCACATCGGCCTTCTCAGCCGCGACAGCAGCCTCGGCGGCCCGGAACAACCCCTCGGCGATCGAGACCAGGTTATACCCGGAAGCGCCCGCCACGGCGGCGGTCAACGCCTCGACAGCGGGTGGGTTGCCGATTTTGCCCAGTGCCCGTCCAGCGGCTTGGACAATACCCGTATCTTCATCTTTCAGCAGTTCGGCCAGGAGCGGCACCGCCTCGGTATCCTTGCGGCAACCCACACTACCGATGATCCCGGTCAATGTGCGTGGAGCCATTCTCTGATCCTTGGGCTTGGCCAGTTCATCGCGGAAGGCCTTATCTACCGCTGGGTCGGGATTGGTTTCCAGACCATAACGGGCCATATGCGAGAGGTTCGCATCGCGCAACATGGCTGCCAACGGAGCGACCGAGGCCGCCGTGCTGATACTGGCCAGCTTTCGGCAGGCTTCTCTCTTCTCATTGTCCGGAACCTTCAGGAGTTCGAGTAACGCGGCCTCCTTGTCAGCTGCCGAAAGCAACGTATCTATGATGTGCATTGTTTGCATCGTCTGTTCTCCTTTGTTTTGACTCTGGCGTCAGGCGATCCAGGGTTCGCGCTGGGCACGCGAACGCATCCGGTTGGCTTCGGCGTCGTTAACAAACTCTTCCTTGACGGGATCATATTCCATGTCTCTTCCCAGCCACAGGCAGATGTTCGCGGCATGAACAGCGGACATGGCGCGGTGCATGACCACAGGGTTGGCGACGGTCAGGCGGCGCGACTTGACGCAGTTGAGCAGATCACGCCAGTGGTTCATCGGGTGTTGAGTCATTGCGATGTAGTTTTTGACGATCTTCTCGAAGTCATCCAGCATCTTGGGATCGGAGACCTCGGGCTTGTCATAACCATCGGCGATGGAAACCCAGCCCTGATCGCCCTCGAATTTAACGCCACAGGAGCCATGCCAGTATTTCTTCTGCTCATCGCGTTGGAGGATCATTTTGATGCCATTCTTGAACTCGGTAACCATGCCATCGCCCGTCGGATTGCTGACCTTATGGTACTTGACGGGGGGGCAATCCCCGGAACCGACGGCGACCATGCATGACGCAAAGGTGTGCGCACCCCACTCACCAATGCAGCTGGTGTGAAAATCATGATGGCCACGCCAGCCGCCACGGACATATTCGGAGTTATATGGACGCCATGGGCATGGTCCAAGCCAGTTATCCCAATCCACTTCTTCTTTCGGCGGCTCGGGTTCGGCGGGCAGCCAATCGTGCCGCATCTCGCCCGCATCCCAGGGGGCGATGTGAGCATGAACGGTATGAACCTTGCCAAGACGTCCCAAACGGATCAGCTCATTGGCGAAAGTGAAGTTGGCTTCGCTCAAACGCTGAGTTCCCGTCTGGTAGACACGGCCATAGCGGCGGGAGGTATCGACGACCATTTGGCCTTCCGCGATGGTCATGGCCGAGGGCTTCTCGGAGTAGACATCTTTTCCCGCCCGCATGGCCAGGGTCGAGGCCATGGCATGCCAACGATCGCCAGTGGCGATCAATACCGCATCGATATCAGTGCGTTCGGCCAGGAACTCACGGATGTCGCGGTACATGGCGCAGTCGGTGTTTCCATGATGCTTGTCGGCGATATCCTTAACCGCCAGCCGGCGCTCCTTACGGATATCACAGATGGCGACGAACTGAACATCACTGAACCCAAGAAACTGCTCCAGATCGTAGCTACCACGGCCACCAATTCCGATCCCTCCCATCACGACGCGCTCGCTTGGGGGGACAGCCCCGCCACGGCCGAGCGCGGAGCTCGGGATAATTGTCGGAGCCATGAGGATGGCCCCAGCTGCCGCCGTCGTCTTGAGGAACTGACGCCGGCCGACCTTGGTTGCGAGCGTACGGCTCTCAGGGGGTCTTGTTTCCGTCATTATGTTGCCTCCATTAGTCTTACTCTTGGACATACACCCATGTTGATACACATTCAATCGATCCAAATTCCCTCTTGAGCCCGGCACACGGGTCTGCCTTTGATAAACAAGCAGTGCATCGTAGACGAGTTTCAAGAGCGGGTATGGGTTAGGAATAGCCGCTGGAGGCTTCCGGGTCAATAGCCACGGGTAACCGGTTGACCTTTTCTTTTCTCTCAGCGCTTCCAGTATTCCATCCCTATTGATGGATTTGCGTGGGAATCCCATGTATCCGTAAAAAAAAATCGCTTTTGACATCTAGAGATTACGGAGATAGAGTGCTGTCTGGCTGGAGTCGTCTGGAGAAGTTCAAACGGGAGGTCACCATGCTCGGAATTAAAGACGGGTGGGTTTTCCTGGCTTACATCCTGTGCATCCTCAGCACACTCTTGTGTGTGGTGTATGGATTGGTCACCTGGAATAGAGGGGGTGAACCCATCCAACAAGAGGATGTCAAATGGGAGCAGGAGGAGATTAAAGAAGAAGATTAGTTTGTTTTTGGGTTGTTGGTATCAATTGTTGTGGGCCATCTCCGTGTAATAAGTGAAAATCTGGGGAGGTAAGGAATATGGATCTGCTCAGCATCTCGCTGGTGCTTCTGTATCTGGCGGCCACAGCCTACCTTGGGTACCGAGGCTTCAGTCAAACCAAGACCGCTGCCGATTACTTGGTGGCGGGGAGAAAGGCCCATCCCCTGGTGATGGCGCTTTCTTACGGAGCCACCTTCATCAGCACGTCTGCCATTGTGGGTTTCGGTGGAGTGGCGGCGAATTTCGGAATGGGTCTTCTCTGGCTCACCTTCTTCAACATCTTCGTGGGGATTTTCGTGGCCTTTGTCTTCCTGGGAGGACGCACCCGCCGCATGGGGCACCATCTGGAGGCGCACACCTTCCCGGAACTCCTCGGCAAACGCTTCAACAGCCGTTTTCTGCATGTGTTTAGCGCGCTGGTCATCTTTGTCTTCATGCCGCTCTATGCCATGGCGGTCATCAAGGGTGGCTCCGAGTTCATCTCCTCGGTGTTTGATATACGCCCCCAGCTGGCCTTGAATATCTTTGCCCTGATTGTGGCCGCCTATGTCATCCCCGGCGGTCTCAAGGGAGTCATGCTGACCGATGCTCTCCAAGGCATGATTATGCTGGTGGGTATGGTCGTCCTAGTGGTCTCTTGCTATGCCGGGCTGGGCGGGATCATTCCCGCGCATCAGGCCTTGAGCGACCTGGGAGATCAGGTTCCCAAATCGCTAGCGGCCATTGGACACCAGGGGTGGACCTCAATGCCCAAATTCGGCTGGTCCGCGGGGGGGACAGGGGGAACCCACGAGTATGACCTGTGGTGGATCATGGTCAGCACTATCGTGATGGGTGTGGGTATTGGGGTGCTGGCTCAGCCCCAATTGATTGTCCGCTTCATGACCGTCAAGTCGCAGCAAGCCCTCAATCGTGCCGTCATCATGGGTGGCATCTTTATCTTCTTCATGACTGGTGTGGCCTTCATGGTGGGCGCGCTCTCCAATGTCTACTTTGCCAAGAAAGAGGCCATCACCTGCAAGATCCTCAGCGAGGCAGTGCTCATGGATCCCGGCGCGGAGGGCACCTCCAAATTGAGCATGGTCCTACCGGAAGCCCCCGAGGAGGTTAAGGCTAGAGCCAAAACCTTCGTTAGCTACCGCCTCCCGAATGAGACTGAGGATCAAGCACCGCATTACTTGCTCAAGACTCCGGCTTTACAGATCGAGAAAGGTCTTGGTCCTTTTGATGTCATCCATCCCGGTCTCATCTCCATCGCCCGCACGATCGACAACCTGACCACTCTCAAGGGCAATGTCGATAAGATCATCCCCCTTTATGTCAGCAGCTCCATGCCCAAATGGTTCGGAATCGTCTTTCTTCTCACCCTCCTGGCGGCGGCCATGAGCACTCTGTCCAGTCAGTTCCACACCATTGGGACCGCCATTGGACGGGATGTGTATGAACAGATCGCCGGCCAAGCTGGGAATTCGGTCATGATTACCCGGCTGGGGGTGGTGATCGGACTGATTATCGCCATCGTGCTCGGAACCTTCTTGGGTGACAACATCATCGCGGTGGCCACCGCGATCTTCTTCGGCTTGTGCGCGGCGGCATTCCTACCAGCGTTTATCGGTGGTCTCTTCTGGAAACGGATGAGCCGCACCGCCGCCATCGCCTCAATCCTGTCTGGATTTCTGGTCAACACCCTTTGGCTGGTGTTCATCCATGGCAAATCCGCGGCGGGGGTAGGATTGTGCATGGCCCTGTTTGGGAAACCGAATCTGGTGTCCACCAGTTCAAGCCCGACCTGGGCCGTGGTGGATCCCTTATTCATCGCACTCCCGGTTTCAACCATCGTGGTAATCGTGGTGGGGCTACTCAGCAAACCAATGGATAAGGCCTACGCGGACTACTGCTTCGGAGGGACCAAGCCGGAGTAAGGTTTATCACCGCAGGGGTGCGAGAAATCGTACCCCTGCGGGTGATCACACCAACCCAGAATTTTCCGAAGTGCAATTATAACCAGCCTCTGGCCAGCACAATCCCCACACGTACAGCCGCGAATCCCAGGAAGACGCTCCCGAGTACATTGGCCAATCCCAAGAGCCAACTCCCATCCTCGAAGAGGGCATGAGTCTCGAACTCGAAAGTCGAGAAGGTGGTGTAGGCGCCGAGGAAACCGATGGCAAAGACCAACTTGACATGATCGCTCGCATGAAAGAAACGTTCGCCCACCAAAGTGGCCACCACACCGAGGAGGAATGATCCGGATAGGTTGATGAAAAAGGTACCATAGGGAAAAGCCACACCGAAAAGAGTGGCACTCAGACGCGCCACCAGGTAACGGGTAATCGCTCCAAAGAACCCCCCTAAGCCCACCAGAAGACAAGCCACCAACTCTTTCATCTCTCTCCCCCAGCTCCATATCGAACCACCTCAACCCGCTCGGTCGTGACCAGTCCCTCGATCATCATCCTATCGAGCACTGGAAGGAAGGCTTCAATCTTCTCCTCGGTATCCACAATCTCAATCAACATGGTGAGGCCGGTGGAAAGGGTCAGGATGTGGGCGGTGTGAATCCGGCTGTTCTTGCCATACCCCATCACTCCACGGAATACAGTGGCTCCGGCCAGATCCTGTGTACGGGCCTCCTCCACCAAGGCTTCATAGAGCGGTCTGCCCTCCCACTGGTCGGACTCGCCCACCAGGATCCGTAACAATTTACCCGTGCTGGGTGTCTTCATCCCTTCACCTCCGCCTTTCCCCGGTAAGATAAGACATGAACCTTCTCCCGGGTCACGATCGCGTCTTGAAGCATTGGCTCGATTAAACCAATGAAGGCCTCTACCTTCTCCCCGGTATCCACCAATTCCACCACCACCTCGTGGTCATTTGACAACCGCCAGGCATGTTCCTTGAGGAGCACTCCGCTTTGTCCAAACCCCTCCACGCCTATGAAAACGGTGGCTCCCGCCATGTGCTCCTTACGGGCTTTCTCCACGATAGCCTCATAGAGTGGACGGTGGTGCCACTGCTGGAAGGTGTTGAGGAAAATCCGCAACAGAACCTGGCCGCCCTCCAGTTTCATATCATCCCTCCCGGACTGCTTGAACCAGTCCATCCATCTTGGGTCCCTGTTGAATCAGTTGGGCATCTCTGAAACCTGCCTGAGCGAGATCCTCAGCGATTTCCGCCAGGGTGTAAGTGCTTCCACCCTCGGTGTTCACCAACATGTTGATGGCGAAAAACGCGCCCAGCCGTGGTTCAGTCCGCGAGGGCTCCATGATGTGGTCGCGAATCAAGAGACGTCCGCCAGGAAGGAGGGCGGCATGAATCTTCTGGTATAGGGTTACATTCTGAGCGCGGCTATTCTGGTGAATGATGGCCGAGAGCAGTGCCAGGTCATGACCACTGGGAAGATCATCCTGATAAAAGTCACCGGCATGAAGGGTAACCCGTGAAAGTATCCCCGCCTTGGTAAGCGCCTCCCGCGCCATGGGGATCACCTCCGCGCGGTCGAACAAGGTGGCGGTCATCAAAGGCTGCCGGGCCAGGAATGCCAGGATGTAGGTCCCGGTGGCCCCACCAATATCCAATAACTTCTGGCAGCCGCTCAGGTCCACCACTGAGGCGATCTGATCCGCCATCCTCTTTCCCAGCACATGCATCCCCCAGATGAAGGAGTGTGTGTCCGCATTGGACTGCTCCTCGTCCATCGGGATCTGGGCCGGCACTCCAGTCCGGACCACCTTGGTCAGCTGAGACCATCTATGCCAACAGAAGGCATGGTGATGAGCCATGGCCAGGATACTTTCCTCTGTCTGCTCCGAGAGAAAAGGAACCGCTGAGGTCTCGACCTGGTAGGTTTCTCCCTGCTTGGTAAGGAGCCCCATCGCCACGAGGGCATCCAACAACATCGCCGTGGCACGCGGATCGATTCCAAGATGGCTGGCCACCTCCGCGCTGGTGGCGGACTGCTTCACTAAAACAGGAAACAAGTTCAACTCAACAGCGGTCAGGTAAATATGAGCCTCCTGAAACCCAGTTCCCAACCCAAGCAGTTTGTCGGCAGTCCATTCACTCCGGTTTTCTGTCATCAACTCACTCCTTTCCTTGTGCCTTGGCATCGATGAAGGTCACCACAGGCATGTCATTCTCGATGAAAGCGCGATGGAACGCATAGATGAGTCCATCCTCACACCCCACCAACAGGTCGAGGAACCCATCCTGATCGAAATCCAACGCGGCGGGGGTGGTGCTGTGTCCAGCGAGGATGATTCCCCTCGGAAGGAGTAAGTCACCCTGGTATTGGAAAGCCGGGATGGTGTCACTTCCCATATTCTGGTAGTACCCCACCGAACGCAGCGTGTCGAACTCATAAGTCAGCAAATCATGGTCGCCATCGTTATCCCAATCCACCAGATCGAAGGTACCGCGCCCAGCACGTCCCGCAGCCCCCTCGCCGAAATGGAGCGGTTGCCCCTTCGTGTCCAGAAAGATCCTCTGGCCTGGTCGGAGGATCAAGTCTCCCTTCTCATTCCTCCTCCTCTCGAAGAGAGCGAGGTATCCCTCATAATCCAAGGTGACTAGATCCATCAGGCCATCCCGGTTCCAATCCACACTCTCTGGCTTGGTCCGCCACACATTCACCAGCTCATCCGGCTCCGGTTGCCACCATACCCATGCGGGCTTCGGAGGGGGACCTTCCCAGGTCACTGAAATGTTCCGGGGAGGCGCAAGGACCGCGGTTTCCCTCGTTCCGGTGTTGCGGTACCACCGATTCCGTCCCCACACATCGCTCAACAGAAGATCGGGCAGGCCATCCCCATCCCAGTCGCAGACCTCGGTGTTGGTGTACCCATATCGTTCTTCCTCGGGCCCCTGAATGGAGCCATTGGGACCGGCCTGGATATGGATAGGCAAGAGTGTGGGAGTGGTCTTTCCCCACTGGAAAGGCCGTGAGTGGTTTTCTTTCACGCCCGCTCGACTCTCAAACACGAGCACCTCTCCATAGGAGTTCCCCGAAAGCAGGTCGAGGATGCCATCGCCATTCCAATCACAGATCGTGGGGGTGGCGAGACAACCCGCATCAAGCAGCGGGGCCAGACTAGTGAGGATGACCGGGTCCTTGAGATGGCCGCCGTCAGTGTTCTCTACCAACGCCGCGAAACCACTCTCCTGACCAAGGATCAGATCAAGGTCCCCGTCACCATCCCAGTCCACGGGAACGGGCCGGAGGTAGATCCCCTCCGTGGTATGCCCTGGGTATAGATCCAAACTCCCCTTCCCTTGTGGAGATAGGTCCGGTCCCAGAAACAAAAATAACTTGAAAATCCCCCCACACAGAAGATCCAGGATGCCATCTCCATTCCAATCCACTGCACGCGGGAATGCTGAACCATGTATGCCCAGAGTGCTCTCCCCTTGGGGATGGAGAGGAATGGCCTCACCGAAGCGGGGAGCTCCCACAGAGCCGGTGTTGCGCTGATAAAGGACACGGCCCTCGGTCCGGCCCCCTTTCCAGACGCCTTCATGGCTATAGGGAGCCTCATGGGCGGGATCCCAAACCTCTTTCGCGGGACGGTAGCTGCTTCCCTCTCCCTGCCCCACCAGCACATCAAACAGGCCATCGCCATCCCAGTCCGCGAAGGAGTGGGCTCCCGGCTCCAGCCCTGGGATCTTCTCTGGTGCTCCAAAGATAAAGGCGCCTGGTCCACCCAGATTCAAGGCGACCTTCCCACCACGGACCAGATCAAGCCTTCCATCCTGATTCCAGTCCATAAACGAGATTCGTTCTGTCTCCTCCGTGAGCCGTTCGGGAGACGAGAGTACACCCGGATTCCGAGGACCGAGGTTCTCGTAATAGAACAACCCCCGTAGCGTAGCGGCTTCGGGCGGACCCGAATGCGCGGCAAACAAATCGGAGTCCCCATCGCCATCCCAATCCACCGCCTCATAAGTGGAGTTGAATCCGGCGCTCATCCAACCAGTGGCCGCGCGAGAACCATAAGCGAGGGGTTCGCCACAGCCCACCATGGGGAGTACATCGGGATAATCGTAGTGCCTTCCAGATTCGATGAAATCGAAACGCAACCGGTACTCGATGGTGCCGGTCCCTTCCTTAATCCAGGCCAGCCAGATCAGCCGGGGCGGGACTCCCTCCGTTTGAACACGATAGGAAACCGGTTCCTCATGGTTCCCTACCACATGAGAGAGGCGGAGTGATCTGGGATCGATCTGGGCGGGGAGCTGATCTACTCCCAGCTTTACGGGTGCCGCAAGCCAGTCTCTCGCTCCAGAAGAGACTCGGAGGACTTGTTCATGGGGAGGGAGAGGCTCCTGCGCAGCCAACGGATTCCCCAAGCAAATCAAAAAAACGGTGAGAACAGTTACGTGGTGGTGTTCTGATCGCATGGGGGTATGATAGGGGAATGCCGCGCCAAGCGGATATGGGGATGTGAAGACATAGTGCCCATCCCAAAATCCAGCAAATACAGGAACTGTCTCACTGATGCAATCCCGTTTTTTCTTCCTGATCTCAGTCAGCATTCTCGTACTATCCACGCGGCTCTGTGCTCAAATCCCCGTGGACCGCTGGGATTTCGATGATCCGGATAATCTGATAAAAGCCACCACCGGAAATGATCTGGTGTTGACCGGAAGCCATACAGCAGCGGAGGGCGTTTCCACCACCGATGGCGCGGTCACGATTGGGATTGGCAGTTACTACACCTGCACACATGGTATCGCCGCCAATGGCGGCGGGTCCTATGTCAATCAGTGGTCGCTCCTGATCGACTTCAAGGTTCCCTCGTTGGGTCCCTGGTATTGCTTCTATCAAACCAATCCAGCCAACTCAACTGATGGTGATTGTTTTGTCCGTCAAAACAACGGACAGATTGGAGTCAGCGCCACCGGCTATTCATCCACCAGTATTACGGCGGACACCTGGTACCGGATGGTGATTACAGTCAACAACACAACGGAGCTGTATGACATCTATCTGGACGGCACCCAGATTCTCGATGGGAACTCCACCGGAGTGGATGGACGTTTCTCGCTCGCTTCCACCCTCCTGCTGTTCGCGGATGACAATGGAGAGGACGCCGCTATCACGGTTTCCACAGTTGCGATCTACGATCACACGCTCACCAGCAGTGAAATCGCCAACCTGGGGACGGCCATCCCCACTGATATATCAGATCCAGTGGGACAATGGGATTTCAATAATCCTGATAATCTGACATTGGCCACTATCGGAGACGATCTCGTGTTAACCGGAAGCCAAACGGCGGCGGCGGGTGTGTCCGCCACTGATGGCGCGGTCACGATTGGGATTGGCAGTTACTACACCTGCACCCATGAAATCGCGGCCAACGGCGGTGGAACATATGTGAATCAATGGTCGCTCTTGATTGATTTCAAGGTCCCTTTGATTGATCCCTGGTACTGTTTTTTTCAAACCAACCCGGCCAACTCGGATGATGGCGACTGTTTTGTGCAAACAGGAACCGGCCGTATCGGTGTCGGTTCATCGGGGTACTCATCAATGAGTATTTCACCAGAGACCTGGTACCGGATGGTAGTCACCGTCGACAGTTCCAACGGCCTGTATGACATCTATCTGGACGGTACCCTGATCCTCGATGGGAATTCCCCCGGTGTAGATGGACGGTTCTCGCTCGCTTCCACCCTCTTGTTGTTCGCGGATGACAACGGAGAGGACGCCGCCATTACTGTCTCCACCGTGGCGATTTATAACCGCTCCCTCACCAGCACCGAGATCGCCAACCTGGGAACTGTGATACCCAAGGATCCCAACAATCACCCACCGGAGATGGTGGTTCAAGCCGCCGGCGCGGAGACCGCCGAAGCGGGTACCGCCTCCACCTATATCTTCGAGGCCACCGACCCGGACAATGATACGGTCAACTTCTTCATCAATTGGGGCGATGGAAATACCACTGGCTGGTCCTCTCTGGCATCGGTTCTCAATCCGTATTCTACCTCTCATGTCTATGGCTGTCCGGGAACCTACTCCATTTCGGCGAAGGTCAAGGACGAGCATGGATTGCTCTCGGAGGAGACCTTCCTCCAAACTGTCACTGTCAGTGGCACTTGCATTGCAGAGTTCCTGACTGAGCCCTTCCTCCAAAATGTCAAACCAGATGGAATCACCATCATGTGGGAGCTCGACCTCCCGGTTCTCTGCACGGTCGAATACGGATTGACCGAGGCCTATGGAAGCAACGTTGTCGTATTCAGCGAGTCCTCCAGTTTTTCAACCTACATTTTCAAGGCCATCCTGACTGGGCTGGAGCCCTTCACCATTTATCATTACCGCGTCATTGTCTCGGAGACAGTCAGCGAGGACTTCACTTTCCGGACCGGAACCGATGAACACATTGATTTCGCATTCAGTGTCTGGTCCGACAGCCAGGGGGGTAATGGTGGAACCTATCCCACTGACTATAACGAACCCACCAACTCCATGATGCGTCACATGCGCGATGACGCGGATATTCACTTCGGCACCAATTCCGGTGATCTCGCCGAAAGCGGCGGGAGCTATTCCGTGGCCCACGCTTACTATGTGGACCGGGTGGGAAAATATCTGGGGCAATCCAAAGCCTGGTTTTCCGCCTGGGGAAACCATGATGCCGGACGGGATGCGGTCATGCGTTTGTTCGCCGATATGCCCAGCAAGGACCGGACCGACTTGATTAACGGAACCGCCCCCACTCCCGGCTGGGGGAGCTTCTCATTCAACTACGCGGGCTGCCATTTCATCATGATCGATAATGACTCGAGCGGTTACGATGTGCTCAACTGGTTGGAGGCGGATCTCCAGTCCGAAGCGAACCTCAGTGCCCGGTTCACCTTTCTCAATGTTCACCAGCCGCCCTACTGCGAGGTATGGGTGACTGGAAACTCATTTTATCAGTCCTATCTGGTCCCCTTGATGGAGGAATACGGGGTGGATGCATGTTTCAGCGGTCACACACATGCCTATGAGCGCGGCTATCAGAATGGGGTCTTCTATTGTGTAACTGGCGGCGGGAGCTGGTTGGATATTACGGAACCGCTGGTATATGAATGGCCCCTGATCACGGTGGGCGGTTATAGCCCGCTGGCGATTGATGTCTCCGAGCTGGGGCTGGGCGGAGAATACGGGATCATCAACGAATACGTGAAGGTAAGCGTCACCGGGAATTCCTGGAAGGCCACCGGCCTTGGGTTCCGTCCCAATGGGGAGTTCTATGGGATCATCGATGAGTTCGGCGTTACGGGACCGGAGGAACCAACAGCCACCCCGACCGAAACCACTCAACCGACCCCGACAGCGACACTTGAGCCAGCCGCAACAGCGACGCAGACCCCGTTCTCTCAACCGACGGCGACTCCCACTGAGCCAGCCTCCATGGTTGAGAGCTGGCCCCTGCAACAGTAATCCCGGATCATGGGCACTTTCAATTTGATGCAAACGGATGTAACCGTGGATCCCGGCTTTCGCGGGAATGACAGAAAGTGTGAGCTCCTTTGGAAATTGTTATTCCCGCGAAGGTGGAAATTCACGGTGATATCTCAACCCCAGGATTATCAATGGGGTAGGGGGACTCCCTTTCGTAAGCCAAACTACTTTCAAGGAACCTGTTCCATGAAAGAACAGACTCCTTGATCAACATGATGACCACTCCTACCAGACCCCCCATCGACCCCCGCGAACCAGCCATCGAGGTAGAGGGAGTCTCCTTCTCCTATGGTGGCCCTGTGGTCCTCGAAGATGTCAACCTGAGTCTGGATCAACGGGATTTCGCATCTTTGATCGGCCCCAATGGAGGCGGAAAAACCACCTTGTTGAAGGTTATTCTGGGCCTGCTCAGACCATCTCAGGGAAGAGTACGTATCCTGGGGGGCTCACCCGGGGAACAGCGGCGCCGTATTGGGTATATCCCCCAGAAAGCCCAGTTCGATCCCCAGTTTCCAGTTAGTGTCTTTGAGGTTGTGTTGATGGGGCGGCTGGGATGGGGGCAACCTTTTGGATTCTATAGTAAGTCCGATCGGGAGCATTCGTTGAATGCCCTTGAGGAGGTGGGACTGGTTGACCTGCGTCATCGTGCCTTCAGTGCTCTATCCGGTGGACAGCAGCAACGTGTTCTCATCGCGCGGGCCCTTACCGGAGAACCTGAAATCCTGTTACTGGATGAACCCACCGCGAATCTGGATGTGCACATGGAGGAGGCTTTCTACGACCTTTTGGTCAACCTCAACCACAGGATGACCGTGGTGCTCGTATCACATGATCTGGGGGTAGTCTCACGGCTTGTGCGGACTGTGGTGTGTGTCAAACAGAAGGTCATGGTTCATCCCACCTCGGACCTAACTGGGGAGATGATTCGAGACATGTATGGGAGTGGGATCCGCGCGGTCCGGCATGATATTGAGTGCTTGCATGGATCCGATCACCCGCATGGGGTGGGCCATTGAGATGGAATTCTTCTCCGCTCTTGTTCAGCATGAGTTTCTCCAGAACGCCCTGGTGACTGGCCTACTAGCCGCCGTGGCCTGCGGAGTGGTTGGGAGTTATGTGGTGGTCCGGCGGATCTCTTATATCGCGGGGAGCATTGCGCATTGTGTCTTGGGTGGCATGGGAGCCGCGCGGTACCTCTCAGTGGTACATGGCTGGGAGTGGTGCCACCCGCTGTATGGGGCCTTGACCTCGGCGCTATTGGCCGCGCTCGTCATCGGATGGGTCAGCCTACGGTTTCGTCAACGCGAGGACACCGTCATCGGGACGGTCTGGGCGCTCGGTATGGCGGTGGGAATCCTCTTCATTTATGAAACCCCGGGCTACAACGAAGACCTGATGAGTTATCTGTTCGGGAACATCCTGCTCGTATCCGGACGTGAGATGTGGCTGATGGTGGTTCTCGACGTGGTCGTCGTCACACTCGGTCTACTCTTCCATAAATCGCTCCTGGCGGTCTGCTTTGATGAGGAATTCGCGCGCTTACGTGGGATTCCAGTGGAGGTTTTTTACCTGCTTCTGTTGTGCTTGACCGCATTGACCGTGGTCGTGTTAGTCACTGTTGTGGGGATTGTTCTGGTCATCGCCTTACTCACCCTGCCTGCCGCGGCATCCAGCCAATTCTCACGCACTCTGTGGCAAATGATGGCGGGGGCGGTACTGATCAGTATGGTGGTGACCTCCCTGGGCATCACTCTCAGTTATTCCCCCAACCTCCCCGCTGGCGCCACCATCATCATCCTGGCCTGTGTGGTCTATCTCGCCGCCACGATGGGGGCCGCGCTGTGGCGGAGAAGATCGGTCCCTTGAATCTCCTCTTTTTACACGCCAGTAGGCATGATATCTGGAATGAGCTCTATAATGCATTGGGAGGTAATCGGGAATGACAATCCAGAGTAGTTTTGGAGGCTCTCAACGGAAGTCAAAGGCTAACCAAGATAACGCCTGCCCGCATGGGGGGCTTTCCTTCTGGGAATCCGCCAGCCTTGAGGATCTTATTCGTACACAGGGCGTTGAGGTAGTGGACAGTCTGGATGAGATTTCCGCCCTGTGGCCAGAGGAAGATGATCCGGATGAGTTGTTGCGATTCCTAAATGAGGAGCGGAGGATCCGCCGGGGATTACAGGGAGATCGAAGTGCGGATCGCTAGCGCAAAAGTGGTCCTCTTGGACACAACCGTGGCCAGTCTTCTCCACCCTAAAAAAACAGGATCGGCTGAACGCGCACTGTATGAACCACACATGACGGGAAGGACATTGGCACTCAGTTTTCAGACGGTGGCGGAGCTTTGGAGTTGGCCTGAAAAGAATAGGTGGCTGGAAAAACAGCGAGTAGCGTTTGAGTTGTTCCTTCGACGATTCCTCATTATTCCATATGACTACGAACTTGCTAAAGTTTGGGCACATATAATGGAGGTCAGCCGGAAAGAGGGACGGCGGTTTGAATCTGGAGATTGCTGGATTGCTGCAACAGCCGTACATCGAGAGATACCCCTTCTGACCCATGACCGGGATTTTACTGGCCGATCAATTCCTGGCTTAACAGTGACCACTCACCTTGGAGAGGGGCATCCTGGAGACTGAATCCCCTCTTCCGCCTTATAAGAATAGATCTTTACATCCCCCGGCCTTCTGATATGTTTATTAATGGGGAAAACGAGCAGGGAACTCGTTGAAGAGGGGGGGAGAAGTCTATGAGCGGCCGAGCTCCATCTTTCAATATTCCACTCCTTTTTACACCTGTTTGTGACTCTCCAACGATAGTTGTTTGTTTTTTTGCTTTCTATTGCTCTGCAAGCCTCTGACAGGGGTGTCCCGGATTCCGGGACTGTGGGTGATGAACCGCTGGTAGTGGGAAAAGTAGCTCCGGCCAAACGCCAATCCGCGTTGGGGCTCTAGATCCCGGCCATCCGGTTCGTAATTGTTGGAAAGGGTAGGTTCCTGTCATGGCCATCGTGATGCGGTTGTTGGTTGTTGTGTTTGCTACAAGCCTGCTATCAACGGGTTTTCCGGGTATCAATCCGGCAGCTCAGGCTGGTATGTTTTCATGGTTTCAAGAGATCTGGCCCAAGCAGCCTGGACCAGAAGACCCCCATTTGTATCCTGAGGGTTCTCTCCTGTATGATGTCTGGACCTGCAAGGGCGAGACAGATATCGGCTGGATTGGGGTAACAAAACAATTCACCGACCGCGATCCCTATGTGGTCGTGGTGGTACGTTCCGAGTTTCCCGATACAGACCAGCTCCCACTGACTCTATCCGTGGAAATTCACGCTCCCCGGCATGGCATGATCATTGCTTCCGACCGTGTCGACCTGACTCGCGAGCAGGATATCGGATTCTTCTATCATCCCGAGGATATGTCACGTCTGGGTGGATGGGGCGAGTACAGAGCCGTCATCTGTGTGGATGGGATCCCCCATGATGAAATTACCTTCCGTCTTGACCGCGAAGAGGACCTCCTGAAGAAGAAAGAGGAGGAAGCCCAAAAGAAACAGGCTGAGGCCGCGCTGCGGGGTACGAACGGAACATTGGAAGCCAAGACGCTCCTGGGAGATCCAGATACTGGTTCAGAGGGCAACGGGGCAGCCTCCCAGAATTCAAGAGAAGCCCCCTTCAACTCACCCCAAATCGAGGTCCGTAACCCCGAGGATTGGTACCACACCAACTACGAAAATGAACAGGGGAAGATCATCATGTTCCCCAAGAAGGCACGGCGTACCTGGCAGGAGAATGTCAACCGCGATCTGCGTCACCGGATTCAGTACTACATCTTCCTGTAACAGGAAGGGCCAGCATGTATTGACAGTCAGAGAGAGTCCCAGTACTTTCTCGTGCAAGTAGAAAAGCAGTGGGAAATTCGGGAAGTCCGGTGCAATTCCGGCGCGAACCCGTCGCTGTAAGCGGGGACAAAAACCGCAAAATGCCATTGGCCGCAAGGCTGAGAAGGCGCGGTGAGTAGGACGATCCGCAAGCCAGAATATCGAGTCCCATCTGCTTTCCGCATTGTCTTCTTCGGGGATAGAAGGCGGATGGCTCGGAGTTGTTTATGTACCGCGCCCCTTTCGCATTCACCGGAAGGGGCGTCTTTATTTGGCGCTGTTTTTCCGTGAACGAAAGTGGCTTTGACCGGGTAATCCCTTTCCCTCCTTTGAGAGACAAAAATTGTCTGGAGGAGGTTTATTATGCTCTGTCGTGTGTGTGTGGTTTCGCTCTGCCTACTCTCTCTCTTTACCATCAGTTACGCGGGTTCTCTCAACTTCACCTCAATTCCACATGGATATCGGCCGGAATCCATTTCCTTGCCGGGCAGTTTTGGTGGTGGTCTGGGAGCCGATCCCTTGGACGATTCGATTCTGTACGCCTCGGTGGGATCCTATCTCAACACCCAAATCGCCAGGATCAATCTACAAACCGGTTCCACATCAATCGTTCTCCATGGCCCCTTGGGAAGCGTGGCTGGCATTGCGGTACTCAATGCCACCCAAGTGGTGATCGTGGACAACGCCAGTGTTACGGGCGGGCCTCCGGACAAGACCATCCTCTTGGCCTCTGATTTCAATACCGATGGAGACTTCGATGATGAGAATGAAATCACCGAATTGATCGCCCCGATCCTGACAGGTTACTTCGGATGGAGTGGCGCACAGGCCAGAGTCGTACCAGCTGGTAATCCCTGTGGTATCCCCTCGGGTTCTGTTCTCGTCCAGACCGCGGATGGAGGTGGAACGGGAGAAATCCTGGTCATCGCTGATCCCTTGGGAACGCCCAGGTACCGCCCGGATGGGGGAGCTTTCTTCAATGGTTTTGATTACAATGGTGGCTTTGATTTCGACAGCCATGGTCATCTCTTGGCTGGATCGGCCACTGTCACCGATCCCATTTTCTTCACAATTTCTGGACAGATATTCGGCCTGGATAACAAAGATGGTGATGAGACCATCGACGAGGGAGAATCGAATGTCCTCGTGGGGACAGATCAACTCCCCTTGGGAATCCCGGATCTCATTCTGGATGGCGAAGACGATGCTTTCTGCGTGAGTGGCGGATCGGTTTACACCTTCGCGGCGCCCGCCGATGTGTTGAATGGCACCTCCACTGTAGCGGTTTTTGCCGAGACAAACTCCTACTTCCTGAGTGGAGTCATGATCAACTCCAAAACCCGTCCCTTTGATCCCTACAGCGGCCCTCATGGAGCCACCCTGGTTATTGGAAGTGGTTATGGAGAGACTAATCTGCTCACGCTGAAGCCCGCCGGTTCAGCGGACCTGAATGAGGATGGGATGGTGGATGCCAATGACTTGCTCCTCTTTCAAGACCAGTGGGGAAGTGTGACAGGACCATGAAGCGGATAATTGGAACCATCCTTATTGCTTTGTTTTTCTGGCGGGCTCCCGGCCCGGAGGCGGCGGAGTTTTCTTCCCCCGCAAAGATCACCGATGGGACGCGCAAGTACCAAATGAGCCGGACAGCTGATGCGGTCATGGCGGTGGACTCGAAGGGCACTCTGCATGTCACTTATTGGGCGGGAGGGATAAGCACCACACCGGGAACTCCCAGCTATGTCTACTACCGCAACTGGAAACCCACCCAAGGCTGGTCGCTACAAGAAGCGATCGATGATTCCTCTTACAGCACCTACCACGTGGGCGGAAGGCATCCAAGCCTGGCTCTCACCGCCGATGAGTCGGTCTGCGTGGTTTGGCATGATCAACGCCATTGCACCCCAATGGGCAGCTGGATCAACAATACCGAGATTTACGGTGACCTCTGTCCCCAGGGAGGATCGTTCAGTTCCACGGATACCCGTCTGACTATCACCACTACGAACCACTACGGGGATAACGGATATACCCCCAAGATCGCACTGGGGCCGGATGGAAGGCTCAGCCTGGTTTGGTATGACTTCCACTATAACTATGATGTATCCGATATCTTCCTGACCACCTCGAACACCACCGGAGTGTTCACCCCATTAGAGGACCTCTCCTCCGCGCGGGTAACCAACAACTCCGATCGAGGTGGAGCCCCCGCATTCACCGTACCAGACCTCACTGTGGACTCAACTGGAACCCGTCACCTGGTGTGGGTGGGTGGAAGCGGTATTGGAATGGATCTCTACTACGCAGCAATTCCCTCCGGAACCAATACGTGTACACCCATCAGACTGGCCACCGCCGTAACTGATTTCTATGACCCGCCACATATCACCACTGGGTCAAACGGAGATGTGTGGGTAATGTATGGCGACGATACAGTACAAGAGGTCGAGGAGATCACCCTGCTACGAAAACGCACCGGGCAAGATTCTTTCGATTCGCCCTTCTCCTTTCCGTCGGATTCTACACGGCAGTATGGGGTGGATGGTGTCGCCGACTCCCAGGGACACCTCCATCTGGTATGGGTGGATGAGCGGGACGAAACACAAGTCCGGTATGGGATCTACGATCCAGACACAAAAAGCATCACTGGAGAGACGGTCCTAACCGATACCGGCGGTTACTGGATGAGACCCTCCATCGAACGGGATGCCAACGGAAACCTTTATGTTCTGTGGGAGGAGGACATCTCGGTCTCCGCGGGCGAGATCTGGTTCGCCACCAACTGGGAGGAAGAACCAACTAGTGTCGAGGGGTGGAGGGAGTACTGAAGGTTAATGAAGACGGATTGCCCCTGGTCAACCGCTGGAACGGGAAACCTTTCTCGTTCCAGCGATCTTTACCAAGAACAGCGGCACTCGATATCATGAGTACGATAGAGAACTGTAGCCTTGTCCCTGGCTAACAACAGACATGTGGAATCCCCTTGGTTTTTGCTCCTGTCTCCCCAATAGGTCCCAACCGTTGCTATACTGAGGTGTAAATGGTTCTTTCCGGTGGATGCCGGAGAGGACTCTCATTTATGGTATGGTGCAATACGGGATGGCGCGAAGTTTATTTGAGGGGAAATCACGCATGAGGAGATGAATGCCATGTTGTTGAGACCTCACAAACTTAAGGCCTCTCTTTCCCGGCTGCTTATTACTCTCACCGGGTTCTTATTATTTCTTCCAGGGGTAGCTTATTGCCAATACCAGGCGGCCCCGATGACCATCAGCGAGCCAGTCGCGGTCAAGATGATCCAAGAGTGGGCCAAGACACTGGCACGGAATGATGTGCCGGGGCTGGTGTTCTATTATGCCGATCCATTGATGGCCGACACGTGGCGTCAACGCATTGCGGCAGTGCCCATCCGGTCGGCCAATCTGGTGGCGGTGAATGGAATCACTCCCGCGCCCGACAAAATGTGGGGGGGATCTCCTCTTTCTGGCGAGGTGAGGTTCACGATGGAATTCCGGCTGGAGGGGTATGATCAACCCATCCGGGAAACTCGTGTGTGGGGACTTACCAACAAGAACGGATATCTCCAGATCGCCAATGAAATCCGCGAGCAAGCACCGGAGGGAGGCACACCTCCACCTGAAGCATCGGCCTTTCCAAAGTTCGGAAACGACCCCGCCCCCGCACCACCACCAGGCGCCACCACACCCCCGGTAGCCGCGGCACAGCCGTCCGCTCCCACAACGACAGGACCGAAACCCCTCCCCACTCTCACCCGCAATGATGCACCCATTGAAAAGGCCAAACTCATCCAGGAACTGTGGGATCAGCTGCTGACACGATATAAGAAGGCCTATGAGATGCGCAGCGAGCAGCTCTACTTGAAATGTTTCGCGGCCAAACCTGAGGCCGCATTGGTGGAATTCCAGGACCGGATGAAGAAATACGGCTGGTTACAGGTTCTCGATCTGGCCATCGATGAAGACTCAGTGCGTGGCAACCAGATGAATGCCCAATTCCGTTTCCGCTACAGTTTATGGGGACCTGGCTTGAAGAAGGGTGAGATCATCGAAGTCACCGCCGCGGCCACCAAGGGAGGTCAGGGTTGGAGTCCCGGCTGGCGTTTCAGCCAGTTCGGGAAAGAAGTCTTGGTAAAACCTCAACGTCCACCCGGGTACTACCCCACACAGGCTATGATGCAGTCCGCCATCACGCCCGGAATACCGGGCCAACAACA
>CAYRBI010000087.1:20824-25335 GCA_964422415.1 uncultured bacterium
ATAGATGTGTCCAGCCGGATGTTATTCCATTGGAAGTTGAGTAATCACTGAGATGTCCCAACCTGTATCCCTTGAGCCGACCCTGAAACCTGTACTCCCATACCGCACCTATTACTCCACGGAACTGACCGCACTGCCCTTGGGCATGGAGGTCCGTCTGTCCGGCTGGGTGCACCGTTGCCGGGATCATGGAGGCCTGGTCTTCATCGACCTGCGGGATCCACGCGGGATTGTCCAGTTACGAGTGACCCCCGAATCCCCTGGTAGCACCCATGAGGTGGCCTCCAAGGTTCACCCTGAGTGGGTCATCCAAGTCACTGGCAAGATCCAAGCCCGTCCAGAAGGAACCGAAAATCCCAACATACCCACCGGCAAGATCGAGGTGGAAATCTCTGAGATCTGTATCCTCAACACAGCCGTGGACCTACCCTTCGATGTGGCGGATGAAAGCCCCATCAGCGAACAGCAAAACATCGAGTACCGTTACCTGGCCATGCGGCGCGAAAGCGTAGCCCATGTCATCCGCTTCCGGCATGAAGTGGTGCGGATGGTGCGGGAGTATTTCTACGAGAACGGCTTCCTCGAGGTCGAGACTCCGCTCCTTTCTAAGAGCACTCCCGAAGGGGCCCGCGATTGCTTGGTCCCCTCACGTGTCTTCCCTGGTAAGTTCTATGCCCTGCCCCAGTCGCCACAACAGTACAAGCAGCTGCTCATGATCGGTGGTGTGGAACGCTACTTCCAGATCGCACGTTGCCTGCGCGATGAGGATTCCCGCGCCGACCGTCTTCTGGAACACACCCAGATCGACTTCGAGATGTCTTATGTCCAGCGCGATGACATCATGGCCATGTTGGAGGGTTTGATCATCCGGCTGGTTGAGAAGCTCACCCCGGAAAAGCGGTTCCTGGCCAAACCACTCCCCCGCCTGACCTATCGTGAGGCCATGGACCGTTTCGGCTCGGATAAACCCGACCTGCGTTTCGGCCTGGAAATCCGTGATTGCACCGATCTATTTGCGGAGACCGAGTTCCAGGTCTTCCGTTCTTTGGTTGAGAAGAAGGGCACTATCCGTGGCTTCTGGTGCCCGGCCCCGCCCTCCTTCAGCCGTAAGGAAATGGACGACCTCACAGCGGTGGCCCAGGAACTCGGCGCGGGTGGTCTGGTGTGGGTATCCTGTAATGGCGGTGAGTTCACCTCCCCCATCAAGCGTTTCCTGAGTCCTGAGCTGGTCACGAAACTACGTGACCGCGTCGAATCCGCTCCCGGCGATGGCACCTTTTTCATAATGGCCGGCGAGGTCCATGACACGGTGCTGGACTGGCTGGGACGCTTCCGCTTGAAGATCGCTGAACGGGCCAAACTTCAGGATCCCAATCTGCTGGCTTTCGCCTACATTGTCGATTTCCCCTATTTCTTCTGGGATGCCGAGAACCAGCGTTACGACCCCTGCCACCACATGTTCGTGATGCCCAAGCGGGAGTACCTCGACACGATTCTGACTGATCCCCTCTCGGCTTTGTCCACCCAGTTCGACATGGTCTGCAACAGCTATGAGATGTGCAGTGGTAGTGAACGTATCCACTTCAGTTGGCTCCAGTCGGAGATCATGAAGCTGGTTGGCATCAGCCCCGAGGATCAACAAGAGAAGTTCGGTCACCTGTTGCGCGCGCTCGCCCTGGGCGCGCCACCGCACGGTGGTGTGGCTCCTGGTGTGGACCGTCTGGTGATGGTGCTACTCGGCCTGCCCTATGTGCGCGACACGATCGCCTTCCCGAAGAGCCAGAAGGGCGAGGATCTGATGATGAAATCACCCGCCGCAGTGGATGAGATTCAACTCAGGGAACTGGGGATCAAGATACGGTAGGAGTCTCGTGGAGACTAAAGGTAACCCTGGATTCCCGCCTTCGCGGGAATGACGGAAAAACGTTATCCTTGGGTACTCGTCATTCCCGCGAAGGCGGGAATCCAGGGGGTGCAATCATTCATCACCTATACCAGAAGCTGTTAGGCCAAGACCATGACTCGTGCTCGAGTGGCTTACGCTTATCACGGAACCACATAGAAGGCAGCTCAAGCCATCTTGAAAAGGGGCTTCCGCACCAGCCGGAATGAGTACGACTGGCTGGGAGATGGAGTATATTTCTTCCAGGATGCGCCCATGCGCGCCCACGAGTGGGCACAACAGAACCATGGTGATTCAGTAGTAGTCATCGAAACGCGTATCCGGTTGATGAACTGTATCGATCTGCTGGATATCGGTTGGTGGCACGGACTTCGGAACGCTTACGACTCTCTAATCATGGATCTGAAAGCAGAGGGAATGTCTCCTCCCCACCAAACCTTTGGGATGCGTTTCCTTGACCGGCAGGTACTCAATTACGCTGTCACGACATACGAACGTGATGGTGGTATTGTCCGGTCGATCCGTTCTGTATTCATTGAAGGCAAGCCAGCCTACCCAGAATCAGGCCTGTATGATCGTTCTCATGTGCAGATAGCGGTAAGAGAACTGTCCATGATAGAATCCTTAAGAGTGATGAGATGATGAGCACAAAAAAGAAAAAACGAGTTCCTTTTACCCCAGAGGCAATGGCGCAGATCCTGAAGGATCACTTCGCCAACCTGACCCGCGATCAGTTCATCAAGAATCTCCGCGAAGCTTGCCCGGAGCTTTTCACGAATGGGCAGCTGGATCCAAGAAAAATTTACATATTCGAGGGGGATGACCCCTCACTCCCAGCGGGAGCTGAACCACGAGCCAAGAAGAAACCGGCTCCTCAGAATGGACGGACGGTGGGGCTGCCACGGTGAATATCCGTTGGTGATTCCGTTTGAGTCATCATTTGAGCTCCAGCCTGGACCAGTAAATCACAAATCTCGATAAACCCTCGTTTCTTGGCAACCTGAAGGGGCGTTCGCCCATCTCTTTCTCCAGCATTAATATCCGCTCCTTTTCCAATCAACAGACGGACCATCTCCACCTTCCCTTCACGGGCCGCAATGAAGAGAGGCGTGGGAGCGGAACCAAATTGTCCCCTGGAGTTGACCTTGGCTCCAGCCCCCAACAAGAACTCCACGGCGGGGATATTGCCCACGGATGCCGCGAGGTGAATGGGTTCCCAGTCGTAGTGGCCTTTACCAGAAGACACTCCCTTATGTAGTAGGATGGGTTTTTGTTTAATGAGTTTAGCAAGTTTCTCTGTATCCCCCGATAAAATAGGTTTGTCCAATGGCCATTCAATCCCGGGAAGGATGAAAAACACATAGAAAGGGACGAAGAGAGAAACAAACCCAGTTGGGATAAAGGCAACGATGAGGCCAATCCAGCATCCGGATGGGAGCTGGTCATTCGGATTCACACTCCTGCTTCCACCAAACCGGTCATGGAGCCGCAACAAGATTTCAATGAATGAGAATACAAGGAGGGTGATGGAGAAGTCTTGGAAGAAGTAAACCCAGAAGTGAGGTGGAAAAAGCTGCCAGGGGCTCTTGGGATTCCCCAACCACCGCACTACCGTGATGAGCAGACATAATAGCACCAAGACCCAGAGGACCTTGCGCTAACGTGGCATGGGAGAATTACCCAGTAGCAGCATAAACCAGAGCACTCCTCTTCCGGCTTGGGCAGCGAGACAGCAAGAGAGAGGTTACTTAATCGGATTCATTCGGAGAAGACACTGGAATCCTGCTTGCTCAAAATGGTGGTCTCCCGTCAATGCCTCGGTGATTCCACGTGCAGACATAATCTCGAAGCTAATACAATCCGTGAGCGACCAGGACTTATCAGGCCGGTGACCATAGAGGCGGAGGCCACGAGGAAACCAGGGCTCAGTAGCGACTACCACTTCTGTATCCGGATCAACCATGACCTCATTGATTAATCGATGGCAAGCGGATCTGAGGGGAGTTCCACAGAATGCATCGCCCACCTCCATTAGGACCCAGACAGTGGTAATGAAACGTATTCCCTCTTCCTCTTGAAGATCCTGGATGGAACGAAGTGCCAATGATGAAAAACTATCGCGCAGATTCAATAACGCAATGTAGAGCGATGAATCCGCAAAGATTTCTCTCATTTTTTCGGGGCACCATGCGCGTAGTGATCATGGTTTTCGGCCATATCACAGGGTAGGTCTGGATTCAACCGCCTTGCTTCTTCTGCAATCTCGATCATGTACTCAAACGGGCGCTTATTCGTTGGTTCCATTGGTGTCTTTGGTGCTAAAGATGAGATAGTCACCCTATACAGGCCCGGTGGAACTTCAAGACCCTCTGGTACACGGATTAGCTCGTCTTTCCCAAGCTGGGTCTCAAACTCAATGATCTCTGGGAGTTGTGTAGTTGAGGCCATGATTTATAACTTTACTCTCCATACTCCCTTGAGAACAGGTGGCGGATAGCTACTCCCTCTGCTCGATCCCCCCCTGTGCGATCAGAAACTCAGCGAGTGTGTAAGTCCCCATAACGAGAAAACCCGAGAACGGATACGGTGTCACAAACGAACGGATGGC
>CAYRBI010000088.1:0-25287 GCA_964422415.1 uncultured bacterium
TAAGTGGAGTAAACTTCGTTTTGGTTTTGGTTTGAGTTATAGGGCAAGGCAACGGAACGCCATCGTTCGTACAATCCACAATTCCGCCACCCCCGGAGAGCGAGGGCTGATGATTTCATTCCCGTGTTCCGGGGGCGGCGGCATTTAGTTGAAATCGATTGATTTCACAACGTTGCCTTGCCACCGGCTAACAACGGCAATAATGGACTCCATTCCGTAAATCCAGAGGCTGTGTCGAGAATCCTTTCTCGACACCGAGCCAACAGGGATTCCCGTCCCGGGGGATTGGGAGAGGGGAGTTTGATGTTAGGTCTGTCAGTACAGTGTGTTTTATTCCAGGATCCGCGCGATCAACTCATCCAGATCATTGGCGTTGATCAGCCCATCCTCAAAGGCTAGATCCCAGTTCAAGCCCGTGGTCGTGGTATCATGCCATTCACGCGAGAAATCGAAGAGGGATTCATTGAAAAAGTCTGGCACCGCTGTCGTCGCGGAGAAGTCATCCAGATACCCCTTACCCTGGCTGGAGGTTTCGATATCGATTCCATTGAGTTGGTTGATCGTGTTGTTCTTGAAGCCGAAGGTCTTGGGTGAACTGACCGGAACCTGCTGCTTGTCGATGTAAAGGGTCCAGGTATGGGTAGAAAAATTCAGGGCGATGGTAATCCGTTGGAGAGCGGAGGTTGAAACCGTAACGCCCGTAGCGGTCCAGGTACCGCCTCCGGTCCCATTCCCATCCAAGGCCATGATTCCTTCAGTCTCATGGAACAGAAGCAGTGAACTCCCCTCGTCCATCGAAGTGGGATCAGGCTTCGTACTCACCGTGGGACCATGGAAATAACCGTCGATGTATACCGTGGTGCCCGATGCACTGGCCATCTCGCGGGTAACCACCGAGGTTTCATCGATCTGTAGAGACTGCACCCCTGTGTGGATCATCGATGAGGTCGCGTTTTGGATCTCACCAGTACCCTCCCAGCCATCCTGTCCAGCGGTGCCCAATGCTCCCACCGTGAAGGTGGTGGGTTCAAAGCTGGTCCGGTAGGGAATGTTCTGGCTCTGAGAAGAGGCTGCGATGCAGACACCTCCCACCAGCGCGAGAATCCGGTTCATGTGTGATATTCTTGATGTCATCCCCAGTCTCCTCGAGTGTTTTTTCATCTTGGTTCCTAACAGCTGTTAGGAATTCGTCATTCGTGGGACCTATTCTCCCACCAAAATATGCCAATAGTCTATCGTATTTCTGGCAAAATTTCACATACTCACTGTGGAGAGATCGCTCCCGTTTGGAGTTTGCGTTTCAGTGTGCTTGAGCAACCTGAAGGTTGAACTCCGAACCAGTCCACGCCATTCTTCTATCGGACTATTTCGAACCTCCCCGTGAGTTCAGATACCCCGCTGGTGTTCCATCCGGTAGAAGGTATTTCAGAAGCGCGGGTCCGTTAACCGGATCGGCTGCATAGAAGGGCAGAACCAGGTCTTTGAAATCGCCGTTGTAATGGGCCTCCGGGAAGACGGGGCCTCCATCCAAATCGCTGACCATTCCGCCGGCTTCCTCAATGATGAGCGAGGCCGCCGCAATGTCATGCAGTTTCACTGTTATATCCACGCTTGCGCGCATTCTTCCAGCAGCGATCATGGCTGCATGGTAGGCGATCGCGCCAAAAGAACGCCCGCAGTATTTGAAACAGGTATTCTCCATATGCACGGGGAACGGCTTCAGACGGATCCGGGACTGGATGCCGATCAAAGAGGTTTCAGTGAGCGGGGAGGTGTCCACATGGATCTGTTTGCCATTCTGGAAGGCGCCGCTCCCCTTTTCAGCCCACAGGAGCTTACGCATGGTGGGAAAATCCAGCACACCCAGGATGGGGTTACGATTCTCATCCAGCAGCGCCACTGAACAGGCCCAGAGTGGAACCCCGGCCGAGTAGTTGTGGGTTCCATCCAGGGGGTCCACTACCCAGGTCATGCCATTGCTGCCTGGATGAACCCCAGTTTCCTCTCCGCAGAATCCCGATCCGGGGAAAATCTGGCACAAACGATCATGCAAGAGCGCCTCGCTGGCGCGGTCCGCCTCGGTGACAATCTCCTCGGTTCCCTTGATACCGACCTCAATGCCGGTCTCGAATTTGGACAGAAGTAGATCTCCCGCCTCGCGGGTGATGGCTAATACATCATTGAGTTGAACAGGTGCTTGAGACATGCCGGGATGATACCCCAATGGGGTTCTGAGCTGAATCCCATTGGGAAGAGGAAGAGATGATCGCGGATGAGACGAGCTAGTCTCCATCAGTCACATTCATCACCGATCACTTGGATTGGCAATGAATTCTCAAAAAGGATCCTTATCCTTCACTCCTCATACCGGTACCCCACCCCATGCACGGTCCGGATGATCCTCGGATCATGTGGATCCACCTCAATCCGCTTACGCAGCTGTGAAATATGTTGATCCAGCGCACGGCTGCTGGGAATGTAGTCCATCCCCCAACAGCGGTCGAAAAACAGGTCGCGGTCCACTACCTTACCACGGTTTTCATGAAGGAGTTCCAATACACTAATATCCCGCAGACTGAGATCGATGATCTCCTCTCCCCTTTTCGCGCGCAACTCCAAGGGGAATACCTCGATGTCCAGCATCTTAAAGGAGACAGCCGGTCTCCCGGTTGGACGTGTTGCCAGGCAACGCCGTGTCACCGCACGGATCCGTGCGATCACCTCGCGCACTCCGAAGGGTTTCATAATGAAGTCATCCGCGCCAAGTTCGAGGCCGATCACTTTGTCGATTTCCTCCGATTTGGCGCTGATGAAGAGGACTGGCACCTGAGGGTCGCGCCGCCGGATTTCCTTGCAGACATCATAACCATTCATACCCGGCATCATGATGTCCAGGCAGATCAGATCGGGAGCCTTGTCGAGATATTGCTGCAACGCCTCCTTGCCATCTCTCGCGGAGAGTGTGGTGTAGCCTTCCTTTTCGAGGACCTCAATCAATCCATTACGGATATTCAGGTCATCTTCGGCCACTAGGATCTTCATTCCTGGCTGGCCTCCTCTAGTGGGCATGTTCGCAGAGTCAAGATAAAAGTAGCACCTTCACCGCTTTTCTTGAGACAAAGATCTCCTCCATGAAGCCGTGCAAGGTCACGGCTGATCGACAATCCAATCCCGGTACCGGTCACCCCATCCGAAAGACGATTACTCAAGCGGTGGAAGGGTTCGAAAATCCGCTCCCTTTCGCTCCATGGAATACCTGGCCCACGGTCTGACACCTCGATCCGTGTCTCATCAGCATTCTGCGAACTTACAATCTGAAGGACTCCCCCAGTAGAGGCATACTTCTCCACATTATTGATAAGGTTCCCGATCATCTGCTCCAGCGCATCCTGATCCACTTGGACTACCTTTTTCGCATTCAATTCAACATGCACCGCCATCCCTTTTGCCGTAAGTGAGGGCTCAAAGTGCGCTATCACATTTGAAATCATCTCATCGACGGCACCGGGTGTGGGGTGAATGGCCAGCTTGGAACGTTGCTTCCTGCTGAAGGTCAGGATGTTTCCGATCAAACGGCTAAGCCGGCGGCTTTCATCGAGGATAATCTCCAGGTGTCCTCTGGCTTTGACTTCCTCCTCCGGTAGGTCTTCATCGAGGATTTCGGCATACATGCGGATGTTGGTTAGGGGTGTCTTAAGTTCATGGGAAACCTGGTTGACAAAGGTGATCCGCTGAACTGCCTCGCGCATCTCACGGCTGCTCTCGCGGAAGAAATACACAGCAAGTCCCAGGAGTGCCAAGCCAGACCCCACGAGGCTCAGGAGTAAATTCAAAACCGTTCCATTCAGGCCACCTCCCTGCAACGTTCCGGGCGGGATGAAGCATTCCAGTCTCCAAGAGGCAAGTGGAGAATCCAGGGGCAAGGCCACCGCCGGTTCCGTTCCCTGAGAGGGAGTGTAGTTGCCCCACTGATAGAGAATCGTGCCACCGGACTCGGTCAGTGCGGTCCGCATCAAGGGGACACGGGCATCAGGTTCTTCCGTTGTGGGCAGCTCTCCGATCAGATCCGCGAGAAGCCGTGTCCGGTCTACCTCCACCCCCAGAATCCGTCCCTCTGAATCAATCCGCCAGAGCAGCAGGTGCAATCCCTTATCCCAGAACCAGGGGTACCACCCCAACGCCGATTGGTAAAAACTGCTGGTAGCCGACGGTACGTTGGCTTGCTGAGCGGTCAATAGGGTTGGCTGGGCTTCATTGGCAAACTGGCCATCGAAGGATTGGGGCTGGCTCGCTTGCCTGAGCAGATCATGATCCCGCCAGATCCTCTCGGTACGCACCAGAAACTCACGTTCCGCGATGTTGACCGTACCGGTATATGAGGGGACGACCAGTTGACCGGAGGCATCCAGGAGAAAGGTTTGGGCTACCCGGCTCTGACGCCGCGTGTAATCACGAATAGAATCCGGGTCGTGCCCGAGTTCATCGAGCGAATGTAAAAGCTCATTTTGGACCCTGGTAATGAAAGACGAGATGTCTGCTTTTTTCTCGTTGAGCGAAAGGACCAGCAGATCCTTCATCCGGGAGCGGAAGACCTCCTGCTCATTGCGCGCTAACCGGTATCCGAGCCAGCTGAGAAGGCCCAGCGGAAGGAACACAATGAGCAGGAAGACAACGGCCAATCTTGGTCTCAAGTCAAACTCCGCTATTAATAAGATTGTTGAGAGTAGATGCTCCAGCTTTCGCTTTCCATGACTTTCCGCTGCCGGTTCCACTTTGACTCATCGAGATTCTCCGCACTCTGTGAGTTGCTGCCACTGTCTTCGTAGAGGACTGGACTCTTATAGGTATCCGCTTTCTGTCTCAGCATGGCCGCGTTGTCCAGAAACAACCGCCTGGCCTCGGTTACGTTTCCAGCATCACGAAGCTTCACCGCATCTTCTGCTCGCTCAGCCGCTGTATGACGTACCGCCTGGACCATGACATCTTTATTAAGCGCCTTCTCAATCTCGCTGGCCACATCGCTGAAGCGGACCGAGCAAGCGGAGGTGATCCGGTCTTGGACATGGGTGCCCATGTTGAGATAACTCACCTCCACGGAGGCCACCTCGCGTGTCTGGCCGGATGCAACGGCTGGCACCTCGATCTCCAACAGGATGAACTTCTCCTGCGCGGCATAGAGCTGGTTCAAGGTCACCCGGGCGGTTTGTCCGGAAATATCTCCCTCACGTCCGAGGATACGCACCGGACGGATCCCCTCGGCGAAACGGATCGACACGGAGACTTCCTGCGCCACCACCGAGAGCACATCTCCAAACTCGGCGTTGAAGATCCGCTTAAGGTCATTCTCATTCTCTACAAAGGCATGGTTACCATCGCTCTTGCCGGCCAGCTGCGTCATCAGGTCCTCATTAAATCCCAACCCGAGTCCAAGGGTGGTCACCGAGATGCCATCCTTGATGAGCGAGGCCCCCAGATCGCCCAGCTCGCTCGGTGAGGAAGGGCCGACATTCGCCAAACCATCCGACAAAAGGATGACACGGTTAACCCGCTCCTTGTCGAGGAATTTCCTAACCTCTTCGGCTCCTTTGCTGACTCCGGCGAACAGAGCCGTGCTCTGTCCCGGTTGGATCTTTTCGATAGCCGCCTCGAGAGACCTTTTGTCAGTCAGTTTGGAGGCCGGATAGAGCACATTCACGGTGTCATCATAGGCCACCAGCGAGACGATGTCGTTGGAATTCAACCGTTCAAGAGCCATGGCAGCTGCTTCCCTGGCTTTTTCAATCTTGGCTCCGCTCATCGAACCCGAGCGGTCCAGGACAATGGCGATGTTGACGGGGGTCCGCTTCCCCTCTCTGGCCAGATCAAACCCGGTTAGTCCCACCTTCAGATAGGTGGTGTCCTTTTTGTCCGAGGCCATAACCGGATTGGCCATATCCGCCGTTACTTTTATCTGCTCCGCCCAACTCATTCCCGGGAAAACCAACCCAAGAACCAATCCCACAAGTCCCAGCCAGATTAGTGCTTTCATGTTACCTTCTCCCCATTCGAGAGTTCTTTTCCACCGGGTTCTAGAGGCCGGGAGAAGCTCCCTGCTCTGGAAGTCCAAGTGAATTCCGGCGCTCCAGGAGCGTCACTTGGAACTCTACCCTCTCCGTTCGAGAGATGGGTCAGAAACGGGTAAGAAATTGTGAAGGAAATGTAAAACCACCTGGTATAGAAGGCTTCACAATGAATAAGGGAGCGATGTGACCATGGAGCCGCCTTCGCGGGAATGATGATTTCCATGTCTGCTTCCCATTTCTGTCATTCTCCCCATTCCGTCATTCCCGCGAAAGCGGGAATCCACAGCTCCATCGCAACGAGGTCATCTTCAACGGACTGATATAGTCTCTCTCAACAGATCCGCCACCAAGGCACCGCCAAGACGCGCCGGGTGAGAGAGAAGATTTCGGTTCCCCCATAGAGTAACAGACCTCCATCGGACAGATCGGGATACTCCTCCAGGAAGGCTTCCAGTCCTTTGGCATCCTGGTGAACCACCCGGCTGGAGGCTTTCACCTCAATCGGAAGAACACGCTGGGGCGTTTCAATTACAAAATCAACCTCGAGGCCAGTGGCGGTTCGCCAATAAAGCACTTCTGGGGGATGCGGAGACAAATCCCGCCAAGCTAACAGATCCATGAGTACCAAGTTTTCAAGGTGCGCCCCACGTGGTTGTGTCTCCCCTGCCAGGAAGTGGGCCAACGCGGTATCGCTCCAATAGATTTTAGGGGTTTTGATCAGACGGCGGGTGCGATTGATGGAGAAAGCGGACAAACGGATGGCCTGGTAACTGCTTTCCAAAAGGCTCAGATAACGATGTACTTGAGGCTGAGACATGCCCATGTCCCGCCCCAGTTCGGTTTGATTGAGCAGTCCCCCGATCCTCAGGCAGGCAGCCCGCATCAGACGCCGGAAATCCGCAAGATTCTCCACCGCACTCAAGACTTGCAGGTCATGTTCCAGATAAGTCTGAACATATCCCGAGAACCAGAGGGCACGAGCCTCATCATCAGGAAGCCCATAGGAAGGAACCGGCAGTCCTCCAAGCCGTACAGCCTTGTACCAATCTTCCTCTACCTCAGACTCAGCCGCCAGAAGATCAGGCCAATACTCGAAACTGGCGTTGAGCATTTCGGACCAGATTCCAGTCCGTCCTTGGCCATGACGTTCACGCCGGGTGAAAGGCCACAGAGTGACATACACCGCTCTCCCCGCCAGAGTCTCAGAGATCCGTTGAAGCATAAGTAAATTCGCGGAGCCAGTGAGTACAAAGCGCCCCGGAGTCCGCGCGGGGTCTTCATCGACAGCGCGCTTAACCGCGATGAGCAGATCACGTGTCCGTTGAACCTCATCAAGGACCAACGTAGGAGCACGATGGACCACACTTTCTGGATCAGTCTCCGCTTGCATCCTTAGGTCAAAGTCATCAAGAGTCAGGTATAGGCGGTCTTTTAATCCGGGGAGTGATCGAACCAAAGTGGTCTTTCCAGTCTGCCGTGCACCGAGCAATACCACCACCGGGGCGGTACGCAAGGCACGGGTAACCGCAACCGACGCGGCTCGGGGAAGGATTGATTTCTCCTGAAGGTATTCCATGAATGTATGATTATCATACATTGCAAGAATGATATATACAAGTAAAATCCTTGCCTCTGGAAAACCAAGAATGGACTACTCGCCCCTCTGTCCTCCTTGCCCTCTTCCCACTCCTCCAGTAAGGTCAATTCGTGTCTTTCAAACACGCACTTTCCCTGGGAGAGACCGTTTTCTTTCGAGTTTGAACCATGGGTGTGCCCAAACAACAGGGCGGTGTCCAAACGGACATGGCTCGAATTTAGATGGAGGAAGAACTTAATGCTTTACCCTCAGTTCAAGTGTCACCTGGGAGGAGCGATGCTCTTCCTTGTTATAGCCTTCGGTGCCGTTCAGTCAGCTCTGGGAGCGGACTGGCCGCAGTACCGTGGCGCGAATCTGGATGGAACCACTGCGGAAAAGGTAGTCCTGCGAAATTGGCCGAAGGAAGGCCCGCCGCAGCTCTGGAAGGTCCCCACTCCCAATGGCTTCAGCTCCTTCACAACAGCGAGTGGCAAGGCCTTCACCCTGGTCACCCGTGATGATGCCGATGGCCTCCAACGTGAGACCTGTGTCGCCCTGGATGCAGCGACCGGCAAGGAGCTCTGGGCGTTTCCCATGTGTATCGCCAAGTACGAGGGCGGGGGTGATTCTGGAACTGACGATAATAACGGCGGTGATGGCTCGCGCTCGACCTCCTCGCTCGATGGTGGGCGGGTCTATGTCTATGACTCACAGATCAATCTTTATTGTCTGAATGGAGACACTGGCAAGGTTCTTTGGTCGAAGAACATCACCGAGGATTTCGCGGGTCCCAATATCCGTTGGCAGAGCGCGGCTTCGCCCCTCATCGATGGGGACCTCCTCTTCATCCCTGGTGGTGGGCCTGGGCAAGCCTTCATCGCCTTCGACAAAGTGAACGGGAAGGTGGTCTGGAAGAATCTCGATGAGGAGATGACCCATGCCACCCCAGTTCCCGCAACCATTCACGATGTGCGACAGATTATCTTCTTCGCACAATCCGGTCTGGTCTCGGTGGAGGCTAAGACCGGTAAGGAACTGTGGCGCTATCCCTTCCCTTACAAGGTGTCAACCGCCGCCTCGCCCATTGTCTACAATGATCTGGTTTACTGCTCCGCCGGGTATGGCGTGGGCGCGGGACTGTGCCGTGTAAAGAAGACTCCCAATGGATTCATGGCGGAGGAGGTATGGCGCAAACCTAATCAGCTCTTCAACCATTGGAGCACTCCCATCTACAAAGATGGTTACCTCTATGGCATGTTCAGTTTCAAAGAGCATGGCGCCGGGCCGCTCAAATGCGTCGAACTGCTAACCGGTAAGGAGATGTGGTCACAGGATGGGTATGGCCCGGGCAATGTCATTCTTGCCGGAGACTTGATTCTAGCCCTCTCTGACAAGGGAGAACTGGTCCTGGTCGAGCCCACTCCCAAAGCCTATAAGGAGATCACACGCGCCGATGTCCTGAACGGCAAGTGCTGGTCCACTCCGATCCTGAGCAATGGCCACATTTTCGCCCGCAGCACCAAAGAGGCGGTCTGCCTGGACGTTTCCAAGGAGAAGTAAACGGCCTCATCACCCCAGCCGGCCTCATCACCCCAGCCCCCTTCTCCCCCAGGGAGAAGGGGGAGGAGTTTTCTCCCTCACCAATGGGCGAGGGGGCCGGGTGTGAGGTCAAGTAGGATTAGTGGAGGTCTCACGCTTTTCATTCACGGCGGTCACCGTTAACGTACTGCTCCATACAAACCCATGGGCACTACAAACGGCAATCAACCTGAGAACCAACCTGGAGTCTCATCCATCACCCCCGAGCTGACCGGACGGCCAGTGGTGATTCTTTTTTTTCTTTTCTATCTCCTCGTCATGATCCGCAGTGCCTGGTTATGCGATGACGCCTACATTACGCTGCGGACGGTCGACAACTTCATTCATGGCTATGGCCTGACCTGGAACACCGCCGAACGGGTTCAAGTCTACACGCATCCGTTGTGGATGTTGTGCCTGTCCGGCTTGTACTTCTTCACCCACGAAGCCTATTTCACCACCCTGTTCTTCTCACTCACGCTTTCCGCCGCTACCGCCTATTTGTTCGCTTTCCGGATTGCGCGCAGCACGGGCACCGCGGTTATCGGCTTAACCTGTCTCACCCTCTCGAAGGCTTATCTGGATTACTCCACCTCCGGCCTAGAGAATCCACTCACTCACCTACTACTGGCCCTTTTTATCCTGGCCTACCGTCACCCAGAGAGGGATCTTCCGTGGCTTTTTCGTGTGTGCCTGATCGCCGCTCTCGCTACGGTCAACCGTCTGGATACGATCCTGTTTTATCTCCCAGCCCTCCTGCTGGGTTTCCTTCAGCTCCCCCATGGGGGACGCACCCGGACGCTCCTAAAAGGATTCCTCCCTATAATTCTCTGGGAAGTCTTCAGCCTTATCTATTACGGATTTCCCTTTCCCAATACCGCCTATGCCAAACTCAACACAGGGATCTCCTCTTCCGATCTCATCTTCCAGGGTGTCTGCTATCTGTTGAACTCAATCACCCTGGATCCCTTGACCCTTCTCGTGATCGTGGGAGGGCTAACACTGGTATTCGCAAAAATCAGCGGACAAACCACGAGTTGCGAGTTCATTCGCGTGGAGCACGGCAAAGCAAATGAATTCGCTACTCCTGTTTCTCTCTCCATCGGGATCGTGTTGTATCTGCTCTATGTGATCTGGATCGGAGGGGATTTCATGAGTGGACGGTTTCTCTCGGCCGGATTGTATGGGACAGTGGCCGTATTGTCCTTCGTGCTCTTGCTCGATCTGAAGTCCACACTCCCCGTGTTGATCATGATCCTGATGGTAAATTTCTTCTCACCCCATGCACAATATCTTCTTGATCTAGGCCATCCCCTCGCCCAACAATTCCCAGTCATTGACAACAAAGGGGTCGCTGATGAGCGGGCTTACTATTACTCTGGCACTGGACTGGTGAACATTACACGCCAACAATCCCTTCCCTATAGCCCCTGGGTACTGGAGGGACGCAAGGCACGTGAACAGGGAACCACTCTTGTAGCCCGCGAGAACATCGGTTTCTTCGGCTACTATGCGGGCCCCAAGGTCCATATCCTAGATATCTGGGCTTTGGCGGATCCACTTCTCACACGGCTCCCCATGCCTCACCAGGATTGGCGAATCGGTCATTTCCGACGGGAGGTACCGGTGGGATATGAGGCCACCCTCGAAACCGGACAAAATCAACTGCAGGATGCCAACCTTGCCATTTTTTATAACAAGCTCTCAATGATGACACGTGGGCCGCTCTTCAGCCCCTCGCGCTTGTGGGAAATTGTACTCATGAATGTGGGTTGGTATGACCATCTGGTGAGGACGGATGAATAATGGTCCCCCTGACATCATCCAACCGTGTGTGATAGCTACTGCCCATGCCGAAACTGATTTATACAGAGACCCGTTCCCTGACTGGGTGGTGGAAAACCCATGATATCGTTAGGTTCTATTGGTGGTGGTGGATTAACCGGATCTACATGCGGGTGTGGTTCCGTCTCTCCATCCAGGGCGAGGAAAATATTCCCCCCAGTGGAGCGGCAATTCTGGCGAGTAACCACTTAAGCTTTCTGGATGCCAACATCATTTCAGCGGCCTCGCCGCGGAAGATATCTTTCATGATCGCGCGTGAGTGGTATGAGCACTGGACAATCCGTTGGATGGCTGAGTTCCTGGGGTGTATCCCTGTTAACCGGAGCGGGCAAGACCTGGCGGCGGTGAAAACCGCGCTCAAGCATCTCTCACGGGGTTACCTTCTGGGCTGTTTTCCAGAGGGTGGGATCAGCCAGAACGGAGAAATCCAGGAAGGGAAACTTGGAGTGGCGTTATTGGCCATCAAATCCGGTTGTCCATTGGTACCGGTCCGTTTGTCGGGATATGGATTTCAATCGCTCTCCCGAACCTTCCTGATTCCCAAGCGGATCCGGATTACTATTGGTAAACCACTTGTTTTCGAGGGTGTAGATTCCAAAGATCGTGACAATCTGGAACGAGTGACCGTGGAGCTGACTGAGGCCATCCGCGCACTCGGAGATGACGCTGACTAAGAGGACACATGGCACGCGGACTGGTCGCAGGTTTCCTGGCGGGTGTGGTGTTGACCCTGATCCTGGCGGGTTCGACGGCGTACTATGTCTACACACAGGTTCAACAACGCCTTTCGCCAGAAGGAACTCAGCAAGCAGTTGAGACCCGTCTCGTATCTCTACTCGGTCAGGGAGCCAAGGTGGGGGGTGCACAAGTCACCTTCCCCAACCTGATTACTCTCAGCAATGTGAGTATCGCTAACGCCACGGGGACTGTCTTCTCGGTGGAGAAAATCGAGGCCGCCGCTGAGGGCGGAGTGGCGGGTCTCCAGCAGGGACACTTTGTCGAAGTGGTCCTCACCCATCCGGTGATCACGCTCGAAAGAAAGCACGGACGCTGGAATGTACGCGATCTGATTGATCCTCTGCTAGCCCGGGCATCCGCTATCGCCAGTGCCTCTCCCGCCCTTCCATCAGCAACCACGACTACAACCAAACATGGTATCCCACTGCGGATGGTCCAACTGAAGGGGTTGAATCTGACCATCGCGGTGGAGATCCAACCTCCCCAACGGTTTGAGATCGAGACCCTTCTCTGCAGCCGTGAGAATAAGGAATCTCCCTGGAGTCTTCATTGCCAAGGCACACAAATCCATCTGAACTCGGCCGCGGAGGAGTTCCCCTTCGGGGAGTTAGCCAACTCTATCCAGGATCTTGTCCCCTCACACAAGGAGGAGCCAGCCATTCCTCCAAGCGAAAAGCATCCCTGGCTGGCGGGAGTCATCCTCGAAAATACAAGCCTGGAAATAACCTATCCCCAGCAACGTATTATCCTCGAGGGCATCTCCTTCCAAGCCGATGAGCTCTTCGAGGTTCTCAAACTCCAAACCGGCTCTCTGGAAAAAAAAAACGTTTCCCCGGGAGTCTGACCTGGGAACCGTTGAATCCCCAGACGGGACAGTCTGAAATCCCCCCCTTCACCATCGAGATGGATCTCGACTTTACCTGGCAACGGAAACCAAGCCAGTGGGGATTCTTCGGGCGGCTCGGTATCCACCGGTTCATCAATCTCGAAACCCTTTCGCAGGGCCCTTGGATGGAGCGTTTCCCCGACTTGGCGTTAGGGGTGCCCTTGATGACCGAGATCGCCTCCCTTGAGGTAGCGGGGGGTTTGCGTACCGCACGCAAAGAACTTTCGAGCTGGCGGCTGGCGGTCATAGACAATTATAATGAACGCTATACCTGTGAACTGGGGATCAATGCCACCCAGTGGCCCTGGTCTCTTACCACCTCGACCGGATCTTTCGTAGTAGCCTATCAGGATGTGGTACCTCTACTGGCTGCAAAAGAACTACCAGCGGCTTCCGGTGAGATCGATATCCAACGGTTGCGTGGCTCGGGACGAATCGGAGATTGGAAAAACTGGGATATCGACCTGCAAGCCAAATCTTCATTTGCGGACATCTCCCTTCCACGCACCGGCCACCAATTCCATGGCTTGACAGTCGAGGTAGAGACTCAGGGGAAAAGTAGCGATTGGAAGGGTAAGGTTTCGCTGGTGGCGCAAGGGGTTGAATTCGATCCCCAAATGAAACCGTTGAAGGGCCTTTCACTCAAGGGCTTGGAGTTCTCTCTATCAAAGGCGGGGATCGATCTCAAGGGACCCTATGCGGTGGAAGAGGTGCTGGGTAGCCCCTGGTCTGGGAGGATGTCTTGCTCTCCCATGGGAGACTACCTGGTGAGTGGGGCCACCAAGAAACTCAGTCTGACTCCCTTCAATCCAGCCTTGTCAGGTGTCAGCGAGGCCACTTTCGATCTACAAGGAAATCTCTTTGACAGCACGGATCCCAAACTGAAACTGGAGCTGACCAGCCACTCGCTCCACTGGGGGAAGTATGACCTCTCGGCCCGGCCTCTGACAGTTCAGTTGACGGGCGAGATTGCCGGTGGACGTAAACCGCGCTGGTCCTCAGCGGATATTCAGTGGGGTAAAGATCTACACGTGGGTATGAAGGACTGCCGTCTGGAGGGAGACCAACTGACCATCGGCGGCGCTTCGCTTTCAGGCGACCTCAATGCGGTACAGGAACTCATCCCCGGACTTACACTCAGTCCATCTGTCTTGAAATGGGTCAATCCCAAAGATTGGAGTCTTGATGGTGGCATTGTAGTCACGCTCAAGCCGGTGTTCTCCCTCCAGATCGAGGAGGGTGAGATCGACACGGGGCGTGGGATCAAGGGACCCATCTCCTTTTCTTACAGTGGGGACACCTCCCAGTGGACTTTCCGTTCCCCAACCCTGCATTTCGATCTGGCACAGCTCCTCGATGAATACAAAATCAAACCCGTTCAGGCCGCGGGAACCATCACACTCAACCTATCACTAGTGGGGAAGATTCCCACCACCGGTGGTTCTCCGGGTTGGCTTCAATCCGGAACTGTCAATGGAAAACTGGAATCCTCCCAAGGCCAAATCCGGAGCCCATTACCCCAGCCTTCTGGTCAACCTACATGGTTCGCCTGGAAGGATCTGAGTGGTCCCTTCGAAGCGCAATTCAACTCCACCTCCCGAAGACTCAGCGGCTCCCTTTTCACCAGGCAATGGTCCTTCTACACCATCCCTTCGCAAAACAACAAGGACTATCAGAAGACCCTCACAACCCAGGCTGCACTCAACTTGATCGTCACCAATACACCCGGGGAACCTTACCGGATCCAGGAACTGAAGGTCACTCTGGGAGACGAAAACCCTGTCAGGTTCTACTCTCAGGGGAGCGTGACCCTGACACCGGCGGGATGGATTCCGGATCTCAAGCTCAAGGGCGAGGTGGATAGCGGTGGGGTCACACCAGTTTACCGGGGTGTCCAGATTGGGGGAACAGGCGTCTTTGTCGGCGAGCTCAAGGGGAACCAACGAGGAAACTGGGTTGTAGAGGGCGACCTGGAATGCAGCGGCCTACGTTTCGAGCAAGTGGCCTCGCCGGTGATCCTGAAGAATGTCCGGGGCACCTTCTATCTCCGGGATGTGTGTCTCGATGAGATCATGTCACGCGATCGCTGGCGTAGACGCAAGCATGAGTTCCCCCCCAATCCCGATCAACCCGACAGCCTGGCCAAGGCTTTCGCACAGTCCAGCAAGTCTCCCGTCAACCTCCATATTGATGCCGCACGGATTGGCGCTACGCTTTATAAACAGCTGAACTTGCGGACCATCCTCATCGGGGAGACACTCTATCTCAATACAGTGGAAGGGATCTTTCCCGAGGGGAACTACCCCTTCACCTCCACCGGGTTTGTCTTCTACGTCCCTGGCCGTGGAAGTGGCTGGCGTTTCCGGGGTGAGACAGAAAGAGTCCCACTCTCTCTGGGTGTACCCGGCCTGTTCGACAAGATCAAGTTCCGTGAGGAACTGGTGGATGTGACCTTCTATCTCACACGGACCCCGCCTGGGGAAAAGGTTCAGACACGCTACCTCTCGCTCGGTTTCCCGCTAGGACGGTTGAAAGACATCCCGGCCCTGGGCGGTTTGCTCTTCGGGTGGACTCCAGACTCCCTCAACAGCACTGACCTGATTGTACAGAAGACCGGCGAGGGGGAATGGACACTCCTCAACCCATTCCAATTACCAGAGGCCACCGCTATCCCCAAGTTCATCCTCATGGACCTTCCCAAAGGGGTCTTTAATCATATCCAGAAAGGTGGAAAGGGGCTCATCCAGGGTGTCGAGGAGAGCTTCGATGATTTTATGGGAGGGGAATAAGACACGCGGAGGAGTCCATGTCGATTCCCAGCACCCGGTGCAAGGGGTTCTTTCATCATCGTCTCTCCGGGGGCGGTGGCATTGAATAAACACGAAGTATGAAGTCCCGTTGCCTTGCCCCCGGCTAACAACTGAATGGCGGAGCAAGTGGCGTTCTGTTTTCGATGGAGTAGCGATTTTAATCACATGGAGCACAACGCGAAGGAATTCGCTACTCCGCCATTGTACGCCTACGGCAGAAACGCCTTCGGGTTCGCCAGCTTCTCCGGGAGATAGGTCTCCAGCACGAAATTATAGCCATGTTTGGCGAAGGCCTGTTGCTCCACACGCACCCCCATTTCGATCATTTTCTTGAGAGCCTTCTGCCAAGGTTTGTGACGGATCACAAAGGGGTCGTTCTTAAGGGCATCCTTGGCGCGCTTGATATCGACATCCTTAAGCGGATGGGTGTCCAGGTTGTAGCGGATAATGTCATCAGGGGTGACACCAAGGAAACGCGCCCTGGGTACACAGAAGAACTCGTTGATATGCGCCGCGTTGCCAGATCCCACTTTAAGGGTCCGGTAGATGTTCATATAACCGTAGGGATCACCATCCGTGAAGGCATAGACCTCGAGTTTCATCTCATCCGAGAGCCGCCGGATAAAACGCCGGCAAGCACGGGTGGGCACCCCTCCCATTGAAATAACAATGCAGTTGGCGGTCTCGGCGAAGTTGTGTTTGACCAGCCGCTGGAAAGCACCCGCTGTCTCAACTACCAGGAGAAACTTGGCGTTGGTCTTGAAACGGAGATGCTCCACCGTGGTCGGGATGCTGTAGGCCCCGGTGCCAAACTTCATGCAATCGATCTGGATGTCTTTACCGGTCGAGGGATTCTGGTCGATGATGACGAGTTTCCCCATCACCTCCCCGCCCTTCTCCTCCGGCATGAAACGCATTTGCTCGCGGTTGATGCCAAAGAAAGCCTCAACATCATCCATGACCGTGTCCGACTCGGTTTGCTCATCGAACTTGGCCGCGCCCCACCCCTTGGCCACATAGTAGACCTCTCGCTTGCTGGCGATGTCATCGGTCTCGATCAGCTTCTTGCTCTCGCTGACCATCCGCAGGGTTTGGGCGAAGGTTTTTACTGTATTAAAGGATAGGGTCCTGGACTTGACCCGGTCCCCGATCTGGAAGAACCCCTGCTTCTCATCATATTCGACGTTCTGCAGGGCGCGGATCGGAAAATCCATCTTGGGCGCATCCATATCATGCGCCGCCTTTTGAACACGCTTCGCAAGTTCCTCGATCCGCTTGACCAGCGGTGGGTGTTTGACTGCCATCTCTCTCCTCCTGGTAATCCCCTGGGGCCTCGTACATCACCCCCTATAAGAACGATTGTTGCCACGTTAGGGGAGAGAGAGCAAGTGGGGAGGGTCAGCGGTCCCTGCTGCCACCCTCGCCTAACAACCAATTGAAAGAATCGGAGTTGTGAGGAGACCGTGGATTCCCGCCTTCGCGGGAATGACGAAATGGACGAAATCCCATGGAAACCATAGCCGTGTGACAGGAGCTGTGGGTAAAATGAAAAACTATGTTCACAACCTTCTTTTCCGAACTATGGGAAATGTCTCAGGAGGCGGCTCCCTTTCTTTGTTTCGGCTTTTTACTTGGCGCACTCTTGCACCGGTATGTGAAACCCGAGTGGATGATGCGCCTGTTGGGCAAGGGGAAGATCCGTGCGACCATCACCGCCGCGGCCATCGGGGTACCACTGCCATTGTGCTCATGTTCAGTAGTGCCAGCCGCATTGGCCATTCAAAAGAAAGGCGCCTCGCGCGGGGCTACCCTGGCGTTTCTCATCTCCACCCCGGAAACCGGGGCAGATTCAATCCTTCTGACATATGGACTCCTAGGGCCATTGATGGCAGTGGCCAGACCGCTGGCCGCTCTGTTTTCGGCCATCACGGCGGGGCTGTTGCTGGAGAGTCTTCCTGAGAAGACACCCGTGCCTGAGGAGCAGCCGAAAGCAGCCCAATCCTGTTGTTGTCACTCCAAGATGACGGGATTGGTTCTCCCCATCATCAAGAGACCCTGGAGCGAGCGTGTCAGGAAGCAGATCCAGGGTATCGGCCACTCTTTTCTACTCCTGTTTGATGAAGTGGTGGTGTGGCTGCTGATTGGTCTCATGCTCTCATCCGTCATCAGCGCGGCACTGCCAGAGGATCTTCTCGGTTCTGGTCTGGGGAGTGGCTGGAAAGGCAGACTCCTGGCCATGGTGATCGGCTTGCCGATGTATGTCTGCGCGACCGCCTCCACACCTTTGGCCGCTGCTTTGATGGAGAAAGGGCTTTCGGCGGGAGCAGCGTTGGTTTTCCTCCTGGTGGGGCCAGCCACCAACATCGGAACCATCGGGATCGTGGCGAAGGTTCTCGGTAAGCGAGGAGTCTTTTCCTATCTGATAGCGATCGCCTCGATTGCTCTATTGTCCGGAACCCTGGTCGACCAGTTGGAACTCAGCTGGTTTTCGACTAACCACATCCATGCCCACCATGAACATGCGGGCTCTATTTGGCGGAGCATGACGGCGGTGCTTTTATGGGGTCTGATAATGTGGCGTGTATGTGGCGGATTATGGCGGAAAAAAGAAAGCACATCCTCCCTCCCGTTATCCACAAGTGCTGAGGTCTCAATCCCTTTCAGTGACCGTTAGGGGCACAGAAAGTGTCTTTTTAACCCTGAAAAATGCCTATGAAAAGGATTGACAGGGCAAATGGGACCTGTTAGAAATATGAGCGTTGGTCGATGGGAAGTGGCCCGTCTCTCGGAAGGCCAGAGGACGCCGAGCCGGAAGGCCGGGGAAGGTGGGTTGTGTTTTTTCCGGAAGCCGACTACGCTCCCTTCCGATAGATATATCGGAGGGCCGTCCCGCGATTGCGGGGTTGAAAATCTGATAGGAGGAATTGATGAGCATGAAACGGGTAGTTATGGGTCTTGTTGTGGTTCTTGCTTTGGGTCTGGCTGTTGTGCCCAGCCATGCATTCCTGTTTGGGAATTGCGGTTGCACAAACAACAACGCGTGTTGCGCGGTTGCGCCGTATGAGGTGAAGGTTTCCTACACCCCGATTCAGCCGCAGCCGGGTGAGTGCACGTACTGCACCTGCCTGCCGTATGGTTGCCCCGATGGCGCTCCGTGCGTCAGTGGTTGCCCGCCCTGTGCGGCTCCGGCTCCATGCGCCGCTCCGGCCCCGTGCGCCGCTCCGTGCGGTTTTAATGTGTGCGGTCTCCTGACCGCTCCGTGCTGCGTCGTTGGCCCGGTTGTTTCCGGTGCTTGCGGCTTGGTCGGTGGCGTTCTGGATTGCGCTTGCGGCGTGGTCGGCGGCGTGCTCGGCTGCTTCAGCTGCGCGGCTCCGTGTGGCCCCTGCGGCGCTGCCGCTCCGGTTGCTCAGTAACCCTAAGTCACTTATTCAAGTGATATGAAATTGAGGGAGGATCGAAAGATCCTCCCTTTTTTATTTTTGCCCGGAGTCATTTCCGCCACCCCCGGAACGCTATCACACCGGGGACGGCGGCATTAAGCATACACGAGTGATAGAACACCGTTGCCTTGTCCCCGGCTAACAACGGAAAGGAGAACGGATTTTCGTTCCAGCCGTCGTATTTTTCGCCACCTCACCCGATCCTCCCTGAGAACTCTTCTAATGTCCCGCTCCCATCTGCCGATAACAGCTATCCGAGAGGGCCCAGCATGGGTACCAAATCTCAAGAGGAGGATCTGACGAGCATGAAACGGGTAGTCTTGGGTCTTGTTGTGGTTCTTGCTTTGGGCCTGGCTGTGGCCCCCAGCCATGCGTTCCTATTCGGGAATTGCGGCTGTAATAACAATAGTTGTTGCGCGGTAGCGCCATATGAGGTGAAGGTTTCCTACACCCCGATCCAACCCCAGCCAGGTGAATGCACGTATTGCACGTGCTTACCATATGGGTGTCCAGATGGCGCTCCCATCGTTACCCCCTGTGGACCAGGGGCGTGTGGCGGCGGTTTTTGTGGAGCTCCCTTTGGTGGCTCATGTGGGGCTCCAGCTCCGTGCGGCCCCCCGATGGGTGGCTGTTCGCCGTGTGCCTGCATCGCTCCAGTCGTAACCGGTGCTCTCGGTATGGTCGGTGGCATCTTGGATTGCGCCTGCGGTATGGTCGGCGGGATTCTCGGATGCCTCGGTTGCTGCAGCCCCTGCGCAGCTCCTTGTGGCGCTCCATGCGGTGGAGTGGCTGCCGCCCAGTAAGAAATCGTCCTTGTCTTTTATGCATTGAATTGTGGGGAGGGCCTGAAAAAGAGCCCTCCCCTTTTTGTTTTTTGCCTGTCCGGGCTCTTCCTCACTTCCAGCTTCCGGTGCATGATGGCCGGAGATATGACCAATTCACGTTTCCGCCTCGATCTCCAATATGACGGAGGTTTCTTTCACGGATGGCAACGGCAACCCAACGCCCCCACAGTAGAAGAAGCCTTAGCTACTGCTTATGAGCGCTTCCTAAAACTCCCGGTCCGGGTAGATGGATCAGGGCGTACGGACACAGGGGTTCATGCACGCCACCAGATCGCTTTGCTGGAGACCGGCAAGGCTCTTCCACCACAGGCCATCCATTTTGGAATTCAACCGTTCCTGCCAGCGGGAGTATCCGTATTCCAGGCCACACCAGTGGCAGCGGATTGGAGTCCCCGCCCGGCGGTCTCGCGCCAGTATCATTACTTCATCTGGAAGGGTAGCCCCCCACCTCTCTTCTACCGTCCCTTTGCCGCTTGGACCCCACATGCTCTTAATCTGGACCGGATGTGCGAAGCGGCCGCGCTTATGCTGGGCGAGAGGGATTTTTCCTCCTTCCGCGCGGCGGGTTGTACCGCGCATCATCCCATCCGCCGGGTAGAACGGATCATGGTCCTTAACCGTGGACCCTATTGGGAGGTTCGTGTCACGGGTAATGCCTTCCTTCGCCAAATGGTACGCATTATGGTGGGGACGCTAGTGGAGGTGGGGAGAGGGCATCTGCAACCAGCGGACATTCCCACGATCCTGGAGAAAAAAGACCGTGCCTGTGCCGGACCGACCATGCCGGCGCAAGGTTTGTTCTTGTGGAAAATCAATCTCCCCGGTGATGGATTTATTGAGATTCCACCCACCTGTTGGGAGATTCCTCTGCGATAGAGGACACTGAAAGGAAGGACAGATGAAGAAGGACCAGATCGATTTTTTAAAAAACCTGTTAGCCGCCCATGCCCCCTCGGGTTATGAGAAGCCGGTCCGCAAGGTCTGGCGGGAGCGTCTGAAGGAATACGCCGGCTCGGTGACCACCGATGTGATGGGCAACTGTATCGCGGTGTTGAATCCGAAAGGAAGTCCCTGCGTACTCTTGGCGGGACACTGCGATGAGATCGGATTTCAGGTGTCGCATATCGATGACAACGGATTTCTCAGCTTCAAACGGATTGGAGGGCATGATCTCTCGCTGGTACCGGGGCGGAGAGTGCTGGTTCATTCGGAGAGTGGGGCTGTCCCAGGAGTTACCGGGAAGAAGGCCATTCACCTGATGACCGAGGAGGAACGCAAGAAGGTGCCGGAGCTCCATGATCTGTGGATCGACATCGGAGCCAAAGACAAAGAAGAGGCCCTTGCGCTGGTGAGTATCGGGGATTGTGTCACACACGATGAGGGCTTCCAGGAGTTGAAGAATGGTCTGATCGCCTCACGGGCGCTGGATGACCGTACCGGGGCGTTTGTGGCTGCCGAGACGTTGATCGCGGCCTCGAAGAAGAAGGCCCTCAAGGCCTGTGTAGTGGCGGTGGCGACTGTCCAGGAGGAAGTGGGTCTGCGCGGTGCGTTGACCGCGGCCTATGGAGTACACCCCATGGTGGGCATCTGCATCGATGTAACCCATGCTACTGACAGCCCGGGAATGGATCAGCGTAAACATGGTTTAATCAAACTGGGACTGGGTCCCACGCTTCCACGCGGGGCATCGGTCAATCCAATGGTGCACCATCTGTTGACTGTGGCCGCGAAAAAGATGAAGGCGTCCTATCAGATCGAAGCCGCGCCGGGATCGGTGGGTAATGACACCTGGAATTTGCAGATCAGCCGTGAGGGAGTCGCCACCGGTACAGTAGGGATTCCTCTACGGTACATGCACACCCCCAGCGAGGTGGGCTCACTCCATGATATCGAGGCGGCGATTGAGATTCTGACTGAGTTCTGCGGGGAACTGACATCGAAGAGTAAATTCACGCCTGAATAATGCGACAGAAACCTCATCCCCCCTACCCCCTTTCTCCCTCAGGAGAAGGGGGGTACACCGGGTTATTCCTCTCCCACTGGGCATCTACGGCTGACCGACATCACTACCCCCAAGGCCAGAAAATTGGAGAGCAGCGAACTTCCCCCATAAGATAGGAACGGGAACGGAATCCCGGTGATGGGAGTTAGTCCCATGGTCATTCCAAGGTTGACACAGGTGTGCGTCAGCCACAGGCCAATGATGCCAAAGACCACACAGCTTTCCCGCCAAGTGTCAGCCCGGGCCGCATAACGAATTGATTCCAGAAAAAGCACAATCATCAACGCAAAGAGAATCATCGCGCCAACAAAACCAGTCTCCTCGGCCAGGACCGCGAAGATGAAGTCAGTCCGCATCATCGGAATGAAGCCATGGCTACTCTGGAGCCCTTGACCAAGACCCTGTCCCAGAAGACCGCCCGAGGAGATAGCAATAAGCGATTGCCGCAGGTGATAAGCAGCCGGGCTAAGGCCGCTGGTCTCACCATCCTTGCGTTCAATGAAACCAGCCAGACGATCCCGCTGGTGAGGTTTCAACATATGGTTCCAAAGCGGTTTAATCCCCTCCGTAACCAGAATCACGGTGAGGAGATGGGCCAGGAAGAAGAGCATCAGGCGTGTATGCGATTCTCCCCGCCAGGCAATGAGAAGGAGCCAGAGCGCCACTCCCGAACACCAGATAATCCAGGTCAGCACCTCTCCCGGCAAGACCACCGTTGCCCAAATGGGAACCAAGATCAATGTGAGATAACGCCTCGGAAGCCGTGAGCCATACAGCGCGGCCAGAAGGATTCCAGGAAATACCAATGCTGTTCCCAAATCGGGTTGCAGCAGAACCAAGACGGCGGGAAGAGCGGCGGCCAGAGTAGCCAGCAGAAAGGCTCCGAAACCGGGATTCGACTTGTGAGAGCAAAGAATCCTTGCCAGGATCAGCGCTGTGATGATCTTCATGGTCTCGGAGGGCTGAAAACGGACGGGCCCAAAGTCTACCCAAGAGATAGCTCCTCCTCGCTCGGTCCCAATCCATTTGAGAGCGAAGATGAAAACCAGATTGGCCACATAGAGGGGCCCAGCCACCGCAATCATCCAGGTTAGTGGAATCCGTGAAACCGCCAGGGCCAAGCCAATTCCCAATACTCCCCAAACCGCCTGCTTCAACCAGGGACGCAGCCCCTGAAGGTAGTCCGGCTCGGATCCAGACAGAAGGTAAACCCCAAGGATCGTGATCCCGACCGCGGGGAGAAGGAGGGGGACTCCCCGTTTCCAGGAAACGGGAAGTCCCATCCATGTGGGCCGTTCAACCAGTTCGGACATCTATGATCGTATCTGGACCGTGTAGGTGATCACCACTTCACCATCAACGGGGATATCCACCGGGATCTCAAGTGTCTTGGCATCCTTTTTCTTGGTGGGATGGCTGGACTTGGTCACCTTCCAATCACCCCACTGCGGTTCGGACACGGTGACCATCACGGCTTCCTGCTTGTGGTTGCGGAGTTTGATCTCCCAAGTGTCTTCGGTCACGATCCGCGAGACCTCTTTATGGTCGAGTTGGTTCCTCTCGCCCACAATGTCGAATGCATTACCAAGAAGGATGCGCAGCTGTTCATCCTTGGGGGTGTGGTCGATCTGATCCTCGCCGATAAATTCGAGAGAACCATCGCTGTCGGCCTTGAAGGCGCGAACCCGTCCCTTGGGTAGAGGCATACCCATGTGGTTCTCTTCAGAGTTCTTGAACTCCATCTTGACCTCGACCTTTTTTCCAGTCCGTGAACCGTCATAAATGAAGATCTTCTTGGCGGGGATATCGGCGGCGGAGAGAAGCTGGACCTGTTTGGTCTGGGCCTGGCCCACCGTGGTGGGACGCTGAAGAGTGTAGAGGTGGTATTCGAAGAAGGCTTTCTCCTCGAACTGTGGCGCGGCATCCTCCATGGGCCCGCTCATGGCTGACATCGCCATCCTTCTCTTCATCATGGGGCGTGGTTCGGGAGCACGGTTGACATCGCCCGCGATGAGTTTTAGGCGCGCATCCTTGTAGGTGGCGCCGGACTGGTTATCCAGGGTCACCCAGCCGGTGAGATCCACCTCAGTGTCCTTGTCATTGACCACCATCACATAGTCGGCCTTCCAACTCACTCCAGCGGTCATGTAGGTGACCTGGCAGAGTTGGTCGCCCGGATTGGCCGAGGAGGTCTGCCATACCAGGGTTGGCTTGGTGATGAGTCCTTCCGGGAGCCCAGCCAGATCGACCTTGAGCAGGTTCTCTCCTCCGGTCACCACTTCGATCTTCCCATCTCCATTACGCAGGATGATCCGGTTCTCCGCCTGTGAAAGGAGTGTTCCCGCATGAACCGATTCATCCTTGGTAAGGAGCTGAACATCTTTGTCGAGGTATTTGTCGAGGAGTTTAGTGGGGCTGACCAGGTCATACTCATAGTTCTGCTCGAGGACCTGAGTTCCAGCGGGATCGCTCAGGCTCTCGAAGTGGACCGAGGTGGCATCGATTTGCGCGGCCACATCGCTGAACTTGACCACTCCCTGACCCGCCGGGATAGTCATGTGGCGGCGGTCTTTCACCACGGCGAGGTTTTCGTTGTAAACCGTCAATTGGACTCCCTCAGTTGCCGCTACGGGAGGGGGAGAGGCCTCCTGAGCCACCGACACTGAACAGACGAACACGATGAGCAACATTGGAAGGTAATCACGCATGTTTGATGGACCTCCTTGAAAACGATGGGATTACCCCTTCACCCAAGGGGATATATCCGAGATCACGAGGGGACGCGAGGTGACAAAAGCCTCCGCCGCCCTCACACCCGCCTGAGTGCCCCAGGCTTCTCCGAGCGAACGAACATTCTGGAGGTAATCCCAGAGACCGGTGTGACGGTAGCCATCGGGAAGAGCGGGAGCGAGGAATTGGCTCTCATAGGCGCGCATGGCCTCGAATTTTTCTTCGAAGACCGGCGTGACATCGACCAGGAAAGAGGGTGGCACCTGCTCATGGATCAAGTAATGAAAGAGAACTTGAGAAGAGTGCGAGGGCTGGCCGGTCTGGTACTTGGGGAGGCGCGAGAGGAAGAAGGCGGCCGTGACAAGACGCGCTCCCGCGGCATGATCGGGATGGCGGGCCTCCTCCAGATTACACAACACCACCGAGGGAGAGGCACCCCGTAGGATTGAGACCAGACATTCCCGTTCGGCATGTCCATCACACACGGCTCCATCGGTCAGTCCCAGGTTCACGCGGAAGGAGGCATCCAGCCTGCGCGCCGCCTCACGGGATTCGGCCACCCGTTTCTCCCCGCTTCCCCGGGTACCCAACTCACCGCGTGTCAGATCGGCTAAGCCAATCCGGTAGCCTTGCCCACGCCACAGCAGAAGAGAACCTCCCGCCCCGATCTCGATATCATCTGGATGAGGACCAATGGCCAGGATATCGACCTCCATTAAATTCCCATAAACAAAGAGTGGAGAGGATGGCATGATAGGATTAGATTACTCCCGGC
>CAYRBI010000089.1:0-21942 GCA_964422415.1 uncultured bacterium
AAGGTATCCGTGGAACCCTTGCCTGAAGCCGCCTGAGGAGACATTTTCGAAGGAGAACGGAATCTGTTCCAGTGTATGTCAGTCTCGTTTCAGTGAAGCGAAGGGATGTGTTACCTTTACAATTTTCCGTCACCAACTTGAAAGGATGAACTCAATAACCATGAAAAGAATCACTCTACTTGCCATACTGCTATTCAGCCTGCTGATCCTGCCAGTCATGTCCTCCGCCGATGATCTGGCATTGAAGGGAAGAGATATTGTCACCAAGTACAAGGATGCCATTCTGGTGGTGAAGATGGTTATCAAAGGTGGGATGTCCTTCCGTGGGATGGGGTCGCGTGAACGTGAATCCAAGTCCGAGGCCACGGGTGTGGTGATGGATCCCAGCGGTTTGATGGTGGTTCCACTCTCAGCGACCGATCCTTATGGGGAGATCGGTGACTTGCTGTCCAGCATGGGTTCCAGCGATGACATGGATGTGCATTTTAAAAGCGAGCTGACTGATGTGAAGCTCGTCAAGGGAGATGGGACCGAGATCGCTGGTAAGGTGGTTTTGCGGGACCGTGATTTGGATCTGGCCTTTATCCGCCCGGTTGAGAAACCCAAGGAGCCGATGATCTATGTCGATTTCACCAAGGATGTGAAACTCGATCTGATGGATGAAGTGGTCTGTATCGACCGCATGACCAGCGCCTATGACCGTGTTCCTTACATCGCCTTGGGAAGGGTCAAATCGATTGTCGAAAAGCCACGGCGGTATTATCTGGTGGAGGGTGGCACCACTGGTGGACCGGTCTTTGATCTGGAGGGCCGGATTCTGGGGGTGAACCTTTCGACTCCGGAATCCTCATCGGATGACTCCAGCTCGCTCATGGACTACCTCCAGAACGCTGGTGAGATGGTGCTGCCCGCCGCGGATATCCGCGAAGCGGCCGCTCAGGCTCCCGAGGTGGATCAGGTGAAGGATGAAGAGGCTTCCGGTTCAGTCGATGAGGCGACATGTGAGGTGGAAAGCGCTACGGGCGAGGTGAAGGCAGCCACGGGGGAGGAGACAAAATAAGATTACCCGATCATGTCTCGCTTAAGCCGGGGGCCGGTCCTGTTCATCCTATGTGTTGGGGGAGTCCATCTTCTGGTTCTCTTCTGTATAGGAACTTTCTATGCAATGGGTGGCTTCCCGGCACAGGATAGCCCTCCCTGGAATCAACCCCTTTCGGATGTGTTAGTCCTTTGGGTGCAGGTTATGGGGTTTCCTGCCATGCCAATACTCCACTGGACAATAAAAAAGCATATCGACTCACAATTTCTTTTCTTCTCTTTGTTCATCATGAACAGTCTCCTTTGGGGATGCGCCATCTGGGGACTAAGGAAGGTCTTTCGCCAATGGAGTCAGGGAACACGTCATAATGTGATCTTTGCCATGCGGTGGGCTTTCATTCATGCTGTGAGTGTGAGCTATTGTCTTTACCGCCTTGGGCATTCAAGACGGGGTTTGGTGGAGGAAAGGATTGCAGGTCTTCCAGATCTGGAATCTACGGTATATGTGTTACTTTTTCCTTTCATTCTTCTACAGAAAAGTGGCAGGGAGATGCTTCGGTCGCATCCCTCCTGGTGTGTCGTAAACAGTCTCATCTGGGGTTGTGGTTTGTTGGCGATTTGTAAAGGATTCCAGTGGGTGCGGGCTAAAATCAAAGGTAAGAATACAGGAGAAGCCGCGTGTTAATCTGGAGGCGACGCCCGGATTCGAACCGGGGTACAGGGCTTTGCAGGCCCCTGCCTGACCACTCGGCCACGTCGCCTTGGTGGGGTGAACTTCAGGACAAACAGGAGGGTAACAGGTAGACAATCGGCCTGCTTTTGTCAAGCCGGACCGTCTTCTTCACTCTCCTCATCCTCTTCAAGATCATCTTCTTCATCTTCGAAATCGTCTTCGTCCTCATACTCCTCGATCTCGGTCTCATCGGGCAGTACGGACTGGATGACTTCCATTGCACGGTCTGCGTCATCTTCAAGCACTGCGATGATCCCCTCACCATGGTCGCCATCGATGATTCCCAGGGGATCGTCACCCATGTCGGCGCGAAGGATGAAACGAATCCCCGCCTCGTTGAGGGCTTCTTGCACCAGGGCGGATTCCACCTCGTCCGTGCAGTTAAAGATGTCCACTGTTGGTTCACCGGTCAGGTCTGTGTTCTCCATCTTGTCGGCCATTGGGAAAAGCTCCTTTCGGAAGCGTTCAACTTGTTCCTACATCCTACCACAAATCCGTTCTCCGGTACCCTGTGTTTGCCCCCGTTTGGAGTTCAACCTTTAGGTTGACTTGATGTGTATGGAGTTCACGCTTCAGCGTGCCGGCAACCTGAAGGTTGAACTCCAAACCCGTACGTTGTTCACGCTTCAGCGTGTCTGGGCAACCTAAAGGTTGAACTCCAAACGGGTGGTCCGCGCGGAGATTCTTTGTCACAATACTGGCATGACTACAGAACGAATCACCCCGGACAGCATCCGGGCACGAAAAGGGCAGAAACCACCCATCACCCTGCTTCCCGCGTATGATGCCACCTTCGCGCGGTTCCTCGACCGGGCCGGGATCGATCTCATCCTGATCGGGGACACCCTAGGGCAATTTGTCCAGGGGCATGAGAACCCGTTACCGGTGACTGTGGAGGATGTGGTTTATCACCTCAAAGCGGTTAACCGGGTCACCACTCATGCCATGGTGGTGGGAGATTTACCGTTCCTTTCCTACCAGATCTCTACCGAAGATGCCTTGCGGAACGCCGGAAGGCTTATCAAGGAAGGGGGAGCACGGGGGGTAAAAATCGAGGGTGGCGAGAGCATCGCCGACACCATCGCGGCGATGACTCGGGCCGGTATTCCGGTCATCAGCCACATCGGCGTACAACCCCAATCCGTGCTTCTTACCGGTCACATGCGGGTCAGTGCCGCCAAGGCCATTGAGGATGTCCGCCGTCTTCTTGCCGATGCCCGAGCAGTGGCTGATGCGGGGGCCTTCGCGGTGGTGGTGGAGGCGGTCCCGCGCGAGGTGGCGCGTAAAATTACCCAAATGATCCCGATCCCCACCTTGGGAATCGGGGCGGGGCCGGACTGCGATGGCCAGGTTATCGTGACCCATGACCTGTTGGGTCTCTTCACCGAGTTCAAACCCAGGTTTGTCAAACGTTACGCCAACCTAGGAGAGATCATCGACAAGGCGCTCGCTCAGTTCCTCGCCGACATTGGAGAGGGGCAGTTCCCGGATGATGAGCACTCCTACCATGTGAAAGATCCCTCTGTCCGCGAGGCCATCGAGAACCTCGAATGATCTTGCAGTCTCCACTATTGAACACGGTTGATCCGGTTCTTCATGCCTTCTCCCTCCGGGATCTCTCTCTGCCGGGAGAAGGCAATATGTCGTTGGTTCAGGGAACCGGGGAGGAGGTTCTGCCTGTCCGTAAACAGTTGCTGGAAGGGATCGAGCTGAAGCCCACGGACCTAACGCTGGCCTCCCAGATCCATGGCACCGTCATTGTGCGGGCCAAGGAACAAGAGCGAGGCAAGGGAGCGTTCTCAAATGAGGACCGGCTTGGTCCCGCGGATGGACTTATCACAGATGTTCCTGGGCTGGCGGCCGGTGTCCTTGTGGCGGATTGTTGTTGTCTCTTGATGGCGGATGTGGAGGGACAGGCTGTGGGAGCCTTTCATGCCGGTTGGAAGGGAACCCTGGCGGGGATGGCGAGGTTGGCGGTCCAATCCTTCCAGACAGAGTTCGATGTCTCTCCAAGCCGTTTGCGTGTGTGGATTAGCCCAGCCATTTCGGGGCACAACTATGCGGTGAGTGAGGAGATCTGGAACCTGTTCCATCAGACATGGGGGGCGGGTGATTACTTGAGGATCGAACCTTACCGGGTGGATTTGAAAGAACTCAACCGGAGGCAGTTGTTAGTGGAGGGTCTCTCTCCCGGGGCGGTGGAGGTATCACCCATCTGCACCCTGGAATCCCCCATTTGTTTTTCACACCGCCGTGGAGATTTGCATGAAGGAAGGATGTTGGGATTGATCGCCCGCCGGCCTTGACCGTGTTTGTTGTTTACGCTTCAGCGTGTAGACCTCCATCGAGAACTGGGGCAGGGGATCGGATTCCTGACCCAGTTCTCGAACTCCAAATGCGGTGGGCGCTCCTGGCGCCCATGGAAACCGTATTTAAGAAAAGGCCCGGCGCCGCCTCGCCTTGGCGTCACGCAATCGGACGCACGACGCCGGGCCAGAGAATCATTCTCTTGAGTCCGTCTTGCTCTGGACCCGATCTTCAACCACGTTTATCGCAGGTGATATGCCAAAAACAGAAATGATCGAAGACAAATCTGTCTGCTCTCACCTATCTCTCTCATTTTACATGAGTTAAGAAAACGTGCCAGTGTGGTTTGGAGTGAAATGAACAGAGGTGAGACAAGATGATTCGTTATGTTCTATTATTTGTGAGCAATGTTATGGAGCATTGAATGTATTTTATCGTTACTTCCAGCGTTTACCGAGTAACCCCAACCCACGCTCACCCGTTTGAATGTAATGAAGAATTTCGGCCTTGGTGTCAGGAAAGATCTCGAGCTCGGCAAGGTGTTCAACCTCGATCCATTGGACATCCCGGAGAACTGCATCGGGATGGGGAGATAAAACATCAGAAAGGGCCTGTGCGCTCAGGATAAGATTGAGAACATGGCGGTGATGGTCATCCGGAATGGAGTCTACGATCCAGAGGATATCTCCGGGAATGATCTCCAGCCACGCTTCTTCCTGGAGTTCCCGGACCAGAGCCTCCTCAATCGATTCCCCATATTCAACACCACCGCCTGGCAACAACCAATAACGCCTACCCCCTTTTTCGTGCATGGCGAGGAGGATTTTTCCCTCCCGGACAATGAGGGCCGCGACACGGATGCGGGTACGTTTGGTTTCGGGAACCATATTGGGATTCCTCCATGTGTATGGATTGTTTGAGCCAGAGAGGGTGTGACAAGAATCCGGATCTGTAAAGGTTGTGAAGGTGTTTGTGAGAGAAAGATCTATAACCACTAGGATCTAAGGGAGTTACGGGATTTGGGTGGGATTCCCAGCCCTAAATAAAAATTTTTGTGAAGGATTTCCATTCGTGATGGTTCAGCAAGGTGAAGTTGCGCGCGGATTTCTCTTTCTTTCAAAGGGGGGGGAAATCCCGGATTAAGATATAACTTCATGGTATTGAATGGGTTAAAAATCTTTCTCTTTTACACAGGATTAGTGCCCCTTGGAACCTGTGAATAAAATGATTATCTACGATATTCTCACCAAGAAAGGGCTTGACATGGCCCTTCCATGATCCCTATACTTTCGGTTGACTTAGTCAGAACTGCGATGTCGTTTATTGAGTCTACCTTTTTTCGGAGGAGGGACGTTGTTCCACATTCAATCGTATTTGCCTGCAAAAAGGGTGCAGCTAGGCTGCGAAACGAATTAATCTTATCCACAGGAGGTAAAACGTTGTGAGAAGGAATAGCGGAATAGCAGCAATCGTCGGTCTCATAGCGCTAGTCTTGTTGCCGATGGCTGCACTCGCAATTGCGCCGATCGCAAAAGAACTGCCGGACTTGCGTGGTCAAACAAGTACAAGTGGCACCACGGGTGTTGTCTTGAACTTGAATGACTATGTGATTGATGCGGACAGCAGAAACCAAGCCACCAGTGCTCAGTCGGCGTTGACATGGACTGACACGAGTTCGAACACCAATATCTTGGCGACCAACGAGCTTCAAGTTGTGATTACAGCTGGAGCCGCCGCGGGTGCCGAGACGGATACCTTCACCGTCTCTGACGGAACGGGTAACGACACTGCGGCTTGTACTCTCCACACGACTTCTGCTCTTCTCGGCGGTCCCTTAGTGGACACCCAGATTGGTGGTAGTGATGGTGCTCTCATCCCCTACTTCTGGGCGGTTGAGGGTGCTCAGACTGGAACTCTGTCGATCCCCTTCGTTCTGACAGCTGCTCCAACCACCGTTACCCTGGCCACTGGTTTCACCCAGACTTGCCTGTATGCGGCGAGCCAGGTTGTGGCTGACACAGCCAACCCGCTCACCCCGTATGCCGGTACCGTCACCAAGGTTGCCACGGATTCCACGGCTCCTCTTGGCGTCTCGGCTGGGAACCTGTCGATTGATGCTGACATCAACGGCCTGTCGATCGTCCCGCTCGCTGGCTTTGCTGGGTGGGCGCGCGTGACCGTGACCCGTCAGGTTGCCGCTGGCGATTATGACTCCTATACCGTCGCCATCGCTGACTTCCTGAATGGTTCCAATGACAACCTCATCGGTCTTGCCATTGGTGACTCCACCATCAGCACCGTGGCTGAGAACTACAACTTCGAAGAGCTCTCCATGATGGAGCTGATTGGCTTTGACACCTCGGCGGCTTGGAACTCCGCTTCCGCCACCGATCGTCACAATGCCTATAAGGGTGAATCCACCAACTGGATGGTCAGAACCTCCGTTTATTCGGGTGGTGACACATCTGGCCTGACCCTTCCCAACATGGAAATCACCTCCACTGGGAAGCCGGCCGCCACCTATCCTGGCGCCACTGATGGCAATGCTCTGAAGCTGACCTTCAACCAGAACACCAAGCAGAATATCTACATGGAGCATAAGGGTATCCCCAAGGCTCAGTATTCAGCCGGTGATGTGGTCAACTTCTCGGTCAACACGTACTTCGATCTGGGATATACCGGAACGGCCGCTGATGATGCCATCAATGAGCCCACCAACGGTTTGTCCTTCATCATGAACCTTGGTACTTTCCCTGGATACATTTCTCAGAACATGAACGTGATTGCCTCGGCTCCGGCCGCTGGCAGCATGGACAGCCTGCGTCCAACACATTCGACCACAGGTGCCAAGTATGGTTTTGGTGCTAGCCAATCCGTTAACCCGATTGCTTTCTTGGCTGGTAAGTGGACCCGCCAGGAAGTCTCCTTCCGCGTTCCCGAATTTGGCCAGTCGATTGTCGGCTCCGCTGGAACAGGGAATGTGGCCGATGGTATTGGTTTGGGTGCGCAGCTCTATATCGGTCGTAACCTGTGCGAGACCTCTATTGTCAATCAGGTTGTCTGGCTCGATAACATCGCGATCACCAGGTGCCCAGGCGCTTTGGCGTTGGCCTATGGCGCTATCGAGGTTCCGATGATCTCCTCTGGTCTGGCCAGGCAGTTTGTCAGTGGTGGTGCCGTGGCTACTGCTTACGCGGGCGTGTATGATGCCGCGTTGCCAGCGGCGATTGCCTTGGGGCAGACGATCTTCGGGTCGTTCTCGCAGGGTGGTACTGGCAGCACCGAGCTCGTCACCGGACGGGATCCCTCCGCCTTCTTTGGTGCGACCCCCGTTGCCATGGCGGATGCGAAGAACACTGCCAAGGCTGGTTTCCTCGAGCTGACTGGCAATACTGATGCTGCTTGCATTGGCGCTGGTGATACGGGTGTGGCTCTGGCCTTCCCGACCCTGGATGATGGTTTCCGTGCCCTCGTCCTCGGCCCCGCTGGTCTGACCACCAATGCGTTCACAGCCGCTCCTGCTACCGTTTGCTCCAATGTCGTCAAGGTTCAGACTCCAGTCTTAGACCTGCGCTTGGCTAATGCCGCTGCTGTACCGGGTCTGCGTGTGGAAGACGCGAACTTCGGTGGCGGTACTGGTGGTGGCGCGGATGGCGATGATGGCTATCTCAACCCGAATAAGGTTGTCGGTAACATCTCGGGTGTCTTTGGCCTGCGTTGGTTCACCAAGAGCAATGCTCCGAGCGTGAATTTCAACCCGAAGGTTGTTGTTCAGCTGCTGAACGGCGACCAGTTCTGGGGTCTTGTGGCGACACGTGATGCTTCAGTCCTTCCGTCGGATGATAACAGCGCTATCGCCGATGACGCATGGAGTGATGACTTTGCGGCTGGTTCGTTCACAAGTTTCAACTCCAACATGTACTACTATGACATTCTCCTCAACAACCAGACCGGTGGCCGCGCCGCTATCTATGGCAAGACCCCGGCTGCGACTTTGACCAATCTGTCCACCAATAACCCAGGTGCTCAGATGGCTGTTGTCACCGTCGTTAAGACCAAGTCCGGTGAGCCAGCCGTTATTACCTCCTACGGAACAACGGGTGCTAATGGCTTCAAGGGCATCTTCTCGACTGATACCACAACCTATCCGGGCTACTACGGCTCAGCGGTGCTGTCCGTCGACGAACTCCATCTGCTCTCAGTTCGTGACACAGGCACCTTCTATGATGAGGCGCTTCAGTAAATCTGAACCTCCCATCATTGACCCTTCGCAAGGAAGGGCTGGTTGAATAGTCCAAGGGGGGCGGCAGCAATGCCGCCCCCCATTTGCTATACATTGGTTATGATGGATACAGATGCTCTCCTCCTCTGATATTTCTCTTGTCAAACAGTTGGTTTTCCGGGATCTCTCCCTGAGATATCGTTCCACTCTTCTTGGTTTCTTTTGGTCACTCGCTCATCCGTTGGCGTTGATTACCCTCTTTTATGTGGTGTTTGAAAAGATTCTGCCGATACGTGGATCGATGAGTGGCTTACCCGCGGAATTGAATTATGGGCTGTTTCTGGCGGTTGGTATCACATCCTGGTCTTTCATCGCGGGTGCGGTGACACAGGGAGTGTATGCCTATCTGGCGCAGGCGCATTTGATCAACCGGGCTCGCTTCTGGCGTCCCGCGCTACCCCTGGGTGGGGTCCTCTCGCATTGGATCCATTACTGTTTCGCGCAGGTGATTCTTGTGACCCTGCTCATTTTTTGTGGAGCAGTACATGGATCATGGCAGTTGTTGTGGCTGGCGCCATTGAGCCTGGTGGAATTGGCTTTGGTTCAAGGGATAGTGTGGGTAGTGGCTGGAATGGAGGTGTATGCGCGTGATACCGCGCAGTTTCTCGAACTGGCACTCATGGCCATCTTCTACATCTCTCCCATTATTTATCCGGCAACTCTTGCTACGAGTATCCTCGATCCACAGGGTCTGGCATTCCTCTATTGGATGAATCCGATCACCCTTCTTATTACTGCCCGTCAATCTCTTCTGTTGGAGGGTTTTAAGGCAGCGGTGGCGGTTCCCAGTCCTGGGATCTTGACGATTGGGAGCGCCGTCGTGCTGTTAGTGGCTGTTCCCCTTGGCCTCTTTGCAGTTTACATTAACCGTAAGATCGACCGGGGAATTGTTGACCGGCTATAGAGTCTTGTGATGCGGTTCAATACCCTTTGAGCGTTACTCGTGATCGATGAAATGACACCGCGCGATGGCACCGATGAGAAATCTCAGCTGGATTCAGTTCTTCTCTTGAATTCCTCCCCCAGTCCACCCAAGGGCATCCGTTTTTTACTATTTGCGTTTCTGACAAGTTTCATCTTTTTTTTGATTCTACTGGCCGGGATGGAAGTGATATTACGAATACTGGGGATCGGTTCTCCGCCGTCTGTACTCAATCCCACGATCTTTCAACCCGATCCTGTCTTGGGAGTGGTTCTCAAACCTGGTTGGAGAGGTGTCTTTGCGGGTGTGGATGTGGCGGTTAATTCAAGCGGAATGCGTGGCCCTGAGATTCCACCCAGGAAAAAGGGACAATACCGGATCCTTCTGGTAGGGGATTCCTTTGTTTTCGGATATGGGCAAGTGGAAGAGGAAACCCTGCGCAGTCACTTGGAAACAGTGGTCAAGACAGTCCTTCCATCCTCGGAGACATGCGTGATCAATGGAGGTGTTCCGGGATATAACCTGGTGCAAGATGTCTCGTGGACTCTCCACACCGGTCTGGAGCAAATGCCAGACCGGATCATTTTGTCGGTGGTGCCCAATGATCTGGAACCACCCTCTTGGTTGGATCCTCAAACCCAGCCGGACCAGGGAGACAATCAGAATTGGTTGGAGTGGATCAAAGGGGACCCACGATTGATGGAATTACCTGGCGCCAGACGATTTAATCTGGTGAACCTCGCGCAGAGAATGTTGAAAGCTCTCCTTCCGAGTCAGCAATCACTGGCCCAGGAGTACATCCGTTTCTGTAATGAGGTTCCCTTTGCCACCTCGGCTTGGCCACGGTCCCAAACCGCGTTGTTGAAGTTGAAGTCTGATACCTTGGCACGTGGTATTCCACTTACAGTGGTGTTGTATCCAGTGCCATTCAATCTGAGGAGTGCCCCCTTTGGTCCCTTCAACGAAAAGATAGTTCGTTTTTGTAAAGACTCATCGATAGAGGTGGTAGACCCGTCACGGGATTGGTCGGAGATTCCAGAGTCCAGACTCCGTTGGCACCCGGATGATCTGCACCCGAGTGGATTTGCTCATCAGTTGATGGCGGAGTACCTGGTGGCGAATATCAGGTTTTAGGAAAACTTCTGGTTGGGATGAGGGGAGGGAATCACTGCTTTAGGAATAGACGATGGGATGTGATGACCTACATTCCACCTTAGCGGGTGTCGAAAATCTCCATAGTGTAATCAGACTTTGGGTACTTTAAGGGAACGTTGAAAAGATCCAGGTCACTTCATGACCCGTTGGATCCAAAAGCTTCCCATCCAATTCCGGTTGGCACGGAAATTCGGAATCGCTTCTTCGGTCTCGTGTGGAAAGTGAAGGCGCATGTAGGCTCCCGGCCAGAGTATCCGGAACTCTTTGTTGAAGGCGAGAAAGGCTTGGAGTAAGTATTGTTCACACCAAAAGCGTTTCATCTGTTTTACCCAGATCTCGGGGTACTCCTCGGGAAGAAAGATGTCATGCAGATGGACCAGCACTCCGGGCTTGAGACGTGGTATCACCTCTAAGATGTTCCTGACCACATCGCTTCCGATCCGTACTACATGGCTGGAGTCGATGAAGAGGATGTCGTTCTCCTCTAACTCCTCAAAGGTGTCCCAGCCCACACTTTCCATCGGTACTGCAATGAACCGGACAACATCCGGTGCGGAGTCTTGGATGCCGCGAATGAAAGGGCGAGGGTAAGGGTCCAGACAGGTCAGCCGGGGGACTATCTCTGGTCTCTCCGTTTGGTTGAATCGTAAGGCCTGGAGCATGAGGAGCGTACTATACCCGGAACCAATTTCTATGATTCGTTTGGGGCGGAAATGACGGACCATGCAATACAGGATTTCGGCGTCACCAGGTGAGATGAAGCCATTGTTCAGAAAGAACTCAAGTGGATTCGTAGAGGGATCGAGCCGGAGTGAGTTGTATTCATGCTGGAAGGCTGAACGGAAAGCGTGTAAAAGCCCCAGGTGGATTTCATCTTCGAATCGTACTCCGGCCATCTCGCTGGGGTTTTCCCACAGAGCAGAGGGAAGACCGCGTGTATCGGGGATGGGTTCGTAGAAATGTACCGGAGTGACGTGATACCCAGCCTCTTGCCATAAATCAAAGAAGGTTTTATCCCGCATAATCTCCGCTGGAAGACAGCGGGCTAAAAAACGTGCGATTCTTTCTCTGATTGTCATTGGTCAGTCAAAGTCCGGCGGCCATGTGGGATTACGTTTCATCTCGAAGAACCGGCCAATTTGCCATGGAGTGGTACGGGAGATAGACAGCTCGGGAATTTCGTTCTCAGCGAAGAAATCTACCGCTCCTGTTTCCATGCTACAAGAGGATTCTCCTCCAGTAATCTCACACTGGATGAAGATCTTGTAGATGTGGAAAGGGAAAGGAGGAACATGTGGGTGTTTGCTACGGTCATACACGGCCAGGAGGCGGGTTGGTCGTGTAATGTATCCAGATTCCTCCAAGATTTCGCGGCAAACTGACTCGCGGGGTGATTCACAGGTGTCGGCCCAACCGCCAGGAAGGGTCCAGCCACCATCTTCCAGCTCCTTGACCAGTAGGATCTTGTCGCCACGGAAGACAACCCCTCGTACATCAACTTTGGGAGTGGCATACCCACTTTGTTCACGGAAAAGATCCAGGATAGGATCAATCTGAGAACTTGATCCCACGGCCATCATTTCCGCCGCGATGGATCTTAGGGCTTTATACCGTTCAATATCATAATGATTCTTGCAGAAGGTAAGCCCAATTTGAGAGATTGCTTGGAGTCGTTTGGCCCATCCAAGCCAGTCTGGTTCAATATGAGAGGTTGTTTCCATCGGTTACTCGATCATTCCTGGTCTCATCCGGCTGTCACGAGCCATCCATGCGCATAGGAGGAATAGGATAAGGACTGCTGGAAGGGGGGCATTCAGATAAAGCAAGCCCGGACCATGAAGAAGGGATTCCGAGGGCCAGAAGTATTTCCATTTCCAACCCGCCACAACCCAGCTGGCTGCCACCAGGCACATGCCTCCCTCTCCCACACCGGATTGGGCTATCCGGGATAAGAGAGTGAACCAACATGGAAGCGCGAGAACCAGATAATGATCCCAGAAGAGGCTTGGAATGAGAAGCATCCCCAAGATCCATGTTGTCATCTCCATCTCAGGATCCTCATCACGCCGTTGGATCCGGCAGCAGGCCAAGCAGATTCCGAGTATCGATATAGCCCACAGAACACAGAGAACATAGGGCACCGGTCCAAGACTGAGCCAAGGTATGGTACGTGGATTGGTGGAGAAGAGCCGGTACACGAGTGCCGGGAAGCCGATGTTGCCAGCATCCACATAAAAGGCCGCGCCTTGATCACTCCAGGTGGAGGAGCCATAGGCCATCTCTCTGATCACCCCCAGGTAATCAAAGTTGGGTTGTAACCCGAAGTGAACAGCGGGAATAAGAATCAAAATCACTATGGTCAATATCGAGCTCAGGAACGCCCCCCATTCACGTTTCCATGCCAGCCAAATAATGAGGAAAGCAGGTTGTACCTTGATGAGGGCGGCAAATCCAATTACTGCTCCCGCCATCTTTCTGGCGCCATTACGCCACAGCATGAAGGTTAACGAGAGCAAGAAGAGAAGAACATGATTCAGTTGCCCAGCGGTTGTAGAACGGAAAAGGGGGAAGAAGAAAGCTACAGAGGCAACAAGAACAGTCAGCCAAGGAAGTAATGGACAACCAGAGGGATGCACTAGAAAAAGAGAGAGTGAGCCCATCAGGAGTAGCTGGCTTCCCCAGAACCAAATCTTCTTGACAGTCTCATAGTCTACGAGGGTTAACCAACTGAAAAAGTATCCCGTGAAGGGGGGATAGACATATGGATTTAACCGCATCATGTCGGGATGACGGACCCGGGCAGCCTCTAATTGTAGGTTCTCAGCTGGATAAGGATTCTCGTGCCGTAAGAGCAGACGGCTTCCCAGATAGAGATGCTTCAGGTCGTTGCCATGATAAACCTGAGATGTGGGATCCCCATAGTTCTCCAAAGGAAGCAAGATCTGTTCGGATAAGAATACCGAACACACTACAGTCAGCACCACTAGCCATGCGAGATGCTGAGCAGGACCAGCCTGGAAGATCATGATCTTTGTCTCCCCTTGCGGGTTACTGATACGGATCGAGCCAGTATTGAGGTGGATGATTGGTACGGTCCAGCAGCCGGACCACGAGATCCACTGCCGGCTGGACATTGTAATTCACCCCGATCTCTAGCAGGAGCGACTCCAGATACTGACGCCGTGCCTCCGCGACCTTTTTCCTTTTAGCTTGTTCTTTCACTTTATCATGAGCTACATCGAACTTCAGAACTCCCGCATCTTCGATTCCACCGCGGAGGACTAACTCGAATGTGTCTTTGATACGGATTGGCATGCTGATCTCCCCCTCCTCGAGAGTGGCGACCACGCTGATCCACTGAGGTGGCATCGCCAGCATCGATTGCCAACCCAGGTATCCTCCATCCTCATAATCGGTAAACCGGCTCGCCCACGTGACAAAGCTCTCACCCTGTTCCGCGATTCGTTGACGGATTTGCATTAACCAGGAGAAGACCTTCTGCTCCTCGGTGGTCCGGTCTTTTTCGGAAGCGTTAACAGGGAAACGTAACTTCTTGGTCAGATGCCAGGTTTCAATCCGGGCGGGACGGCGGAACTCATCGGGATTCTTTTCATAGTATTCCTGAATTTCCTCTTCAGTCAAACTCACCTTGGAGTCCACCATACTCTCGATGAAGAAGTCTGAGAGAACACGTGCCTCGAGGGGACGGAAGCGTTTACGGAAGTACTCAGTATCGGCGAACTTGATTTGTTTCGTGTGGTTGAGAAGGAGCATTCGTCTGGCGAACAGCTCCAGAGGGTCTTCTTTCTCCTTGCTTCCAGTCTCCTGGCGGGCTTTGGCGAAGTTTTGAAATTCACCCCAGGTATGAAGCACTCCACCCGGATTAATCTCCAGGAGCAACGCATCCGGTTTCACCTCGGCTTCATCAAACAACTCCTTATGGAGTGTGACCTGATACTTGCCCTGCAACTCTTTAAGCAGCGCTTCGACTCGAGTTGTCTGTTCCTTGGTAAAGAGCTCCTCGTAAAGGACTTTCTCTACCGAGTTGTAATCCCTTACCACAGGTTCGGTTTTGGTTTCTGGGTAGAGGATCACATACCCCCCGGAACGCTCAAGCACCGCCGATTGATGGCGCAGAGGAGTGTCCAACATCACCTTCTCGATCTCCGTGGGCAATTCTCCTGCTGAGAAAGGGCCATGGATCTGGTTCTTTTCGGGTTCCGGAGTGTCGGAGAATTGCGCGAGCATTTCATGGAAGTTGGCGCCCTTATCGATCATGCTCCAGCATTCTTGTGCCCGCCGCTTTGCTTCCTCTTTTCCGTCCTTTTGGTTGGAGAAGAAGATCCGGTAATAGGAGTAGGTGGCCGGTGATTTGAAACGGTCCTGGTTCTCTTCATAGAAGGTCTTCAGATCCGCTTTCTTGACAACAATATGCTCATCCACCATCTCCCTGAGAAAGAGAGTGATAAGCCGGTCTTCACGGAGTCCGCCCAACTTTTCGACCATCTTCGGGTCCTGGTGCATACCCGCTTCCTTGGCTCTCTCGGTCAGGACCTTCTCGGAGACCCATTCATGGCAAAGCTGTAGAACTGAATCCCCCAGTTTCTGTGAGTCAAACGAATCGGGTGACTCCAACTCTCGAAAACTGTGAAGCCATTCCCCCAGGGTTAGCTTTCCACCATCCCAGGCGGCCACTACGGTCTGCAACTGGGGCGAAGGTGCATCTCTTTCCCGTGGAGTACATCCCAGCGAGAGTAGAAGTGGGGTCAGAAGCAGAAGGGCGGAAACAAATGTCTCGCGCCAGAATTTCCTACTGGGAGAGAATGCAGCACACACTGAGGGTGCCAGTCGATGAAGACTCTTGTTCAAGTTCATAGGGAGTATCAAGCCACAATGATTATCAAGTTTTAGATTCGCCAAGATATTAGCGGTTGTTGCGCTAGACTGTAACCCTTCCACGGAGTGGCGGACATCCTTTTCATATGAGAATCTGCTACATTCCCCTCAGGTTTTGGAGGGGGAAGCGCATGGGCCGCATACTCATCTCTGGCTTCTTGCTGATGGCCACGGGGCTGGCCTTGGTATGTTTACTCATCTTCATGGGAGGCGGCTCTCTTCCCACTCTCACAGCCAATCCGGGCGGAATCTCTCAGAGTAGTGTCAGTGAAGTCCGGATCCCCCGTTCTGGTCTGGTCTCCAAGGATGGCGGGAAAGTGTGGATCCATGCCAGGATTGGAAATGACTTACCCCGTGATGCCACGGTCCTGGTGAATCTGAAAACGAACGAATCCGAGTTCTTGGTGGAATCGGCGGAACCCATGGCCTGGTTGAGTGACTTCGAGGTCCTCTTCAGTCAGGAGGTCAGCCGGGATCCCTCTTGGAAACATATTGTCCGGGCACTGGGCGGCCACCTTCCACGCCGTCATGCAACCCGTTTCTACCGGATTAATCTGACCACCGCCACAGTTTCCACTCTTTGTGAAGTGGAATCTGAATCCCCCCTCGTTTTCTGTAGTGTCTCACCGGATAGTCGTTGGATGGTGGCCACCTGGGGCCCCACCCACCTTTGTGAAATTTCGTTGGAGACAGGAGTGGTTTCGCCACGAATCGATGAGAAGTATGTCTGGGCTCCCTGTTTCATCGATCCGGAGGCCTATCTGTTCGTGGGGGAAACCTCGCTCCAGATCAGGCGGGTTGGTGGGACTACTTCGGACCGGGCCTCGCAACCGCTCTTGTTGGAAATCCGTGACGCAATCAAGCTCAAGGGAACTCCCAGTATCGAGGTGTGTGGACGCATCCATGGCGTAGTCTATGTGGTAGATCATGTGCCCGATGGTCATAATGACCGGTTGCTCACATTGGATGAACAGGCCCGGGTCATGCGCGAGGTAACCCAACTGGCGCCCAGCCGTTCTCTCCCGGAATTCAATGCCGATGGCCAATACATGGTTTACCAAGGGAATCCCTTTGACCGTACCCAGGATACGGTCTATTTCCAGGAGGTTTTAGAGGCCTCAAAGCCATCGGTTTTGATCGAGGGGATTTCTGGCCAGGTGAATGAGGCCGATCCAGTCTTTCTTCCTGGAGACCGGGTCCTCTATGTTCATCGGGGAACCGAACTGCGTTCCATCCACGTTAATGAAGAACAACCCACCCTGCACTGGCCTCAGTCGCTTCTCCCCTGAGGCTTGGGGGTGAGAAAGAACCTGGTTATCGATGACAAAAGGAGCTATGGAATAATGTCCCAATCCCATCTGGTAGTTTCCTTTCTCCGGGGAAGGATCTTCCTCGTGCTGCTGGTACTAGCCCTCCAATGTGTTCTTCCGCTCCAGGTCCAGGCGGACAGCCCCTACACCAACTCCCCAGGAGCCATCATCGCCGGCTTCTCCTGCAACAGTTTGGAGGAGTACATGAATCTCTTCCAAGCCAAGAATCTGGGGACCATTGTCTTCGAAACAGTGACCGAAGATCTCATCCCCGCTGTCTTGGATCTGACAGAAGCGACAGGTGAGATCAGAAATCTCCCCAAGACTCTTCAGGAATGTGTTGATTCGATGGATTGGACCCTTCTGCAGCACTCGGCACTCTGCGGGATGGTCTATCATGGGACAGGAAGTATCCTCGGTGTTGGCGCAACCTTGCGGATCACTCCTGCTGGTTCGGATGCGGGAACGTTGTATCAGAACCTGTCGGGTTTTCTCAAAACCTTGGCCACTCACTCCCAAGGCGCTCTGACCTGGACTCCAGGACCAGAGGTGTGCTGGCTGGGGGTAGCGGCTGTCACTCCCGCGACTGGGGTGGTCTCCCGGCCGGGTGGAGTTCTCTTCCTGCACAAAGTAGACAGTTCCGTCATCTTGGCCACGGACTATCTGTTTTCTCCCAGTACACCGGGGCTTGGTCCCAAGGCCAATCTCGAGGATCTGTGGAAACAACTGCCGGAGCCGGTGGTTTCCTCCGTCATGGTTGACTTCACCGAACTAGCCACTCTGCTTAAAGTCTCGATGAAGCCAGTTGTTGACAAGATAGAATCTGAAGGTTCGAAACCTGAATCCTCGTTGGTTCTGGATAAGACAGCGGAGGCTCTCTTTGACAAGGATCCGGAAACTCTGGAGAAGCTGCGTCAGGTGGAGCGTGACTTCAACCAGATAATGCCCTCCACCAATTCTGGTTCGATTTCCAAACCGCTGGAAAACATTATCAGTCTCATCAAGGATCAAGGGATTCTGATAGCCGGAACGGGCTCCACTCCTGGCGGGGTGATGAGCACAACCCTCTGGTCAGTTGATTCCACAAGTACGAATGGTGGCCTCTTTGAGGTTCAGCCACTCTCGGCCACGATGCTTTCGCTCCTGCAATCCGGTGTCGTGGAGGTTTCTGTTCAAGGTCTTCCGGATTATCAGCGGATCTATTCCACCCTGGCCGATCTCATCAAGCAATTCCCGGGTGGTGTTGATTTATACGGCGAGTGGGAGAGCCTCCAGCAGACCTTTGGGATGACAGTTGAAAAGGATCTCCTTCCAGCGGTTGGTTCCGAAATGGGGTGGGTGACGCGTGAGATGGAGAAGAGTGGTGTTGCGGGCCTCCAACTCATGAGTAATAACTTGTTCTATGTACTCGGACTGCGGGATACCGCGGCCGCTGGACGAACCGTGAACAAGATTGAGGAGACTCTCTCCAAATATGGTTTTCCCGCTACCGCGACCCGTGTGGCCGATGTTACCATCTCGGTTCTCGATACGGGCATTCTGGGTAAAGCCATGTGGACCACACTGGAGCAGCCACCACTGTTTGTACTGACCACCGCTAGTTCCATGCAGCAGTTCACCGATTTCCTCCAGTTGTTGAAGAATCCTCAACCCCAGGGTCTCTCGCAACACCCCCGTTGGGAGGATCTCCAACGCATTTGGACTGAGCATCCCACGGCGGTCACATTATCGGATCTCACCACGGCCTGGAGACAAGCTCTCGACCAACTGCGGAGCTCGCAGATGATGGTGGCGCTCATGGGCTCTTCCGGTTCGATGAGTCTGCCCTTCATCCGTATGGCAATCCGGATCCTGCAAAACACGCCAGCGCCGCAATGGGGGTTTACCGTCAATACCATCGAGTCTGGTCTGCGTGTCAGCCGGACTCTGCTTCTCTATCCCTTGGTTGAAAAGGAAGGCGCGCAACCATGAGTTGGTTGGACTCATGTGCCACATTGCTGGCGGGTTTGTTAGCGGGTGTCACTCTTTTTTCCATTCTTCCGCCGGGAGCCGCATATAACTCCAAGACACTGGAGTCAGAAAGCCTGTTTTATACACCAGAAAAAGGGGACCCCCCTCTGGACAAACCTCGCGCAACCTCCTCCTCCCCAAGTTCACCGGGGACAAAGGTCACCACTATTTCCAAAAAGGCCAAGACGGCTGAAACCGAACAGGGAGTGATGGAGAAAACCGCCTTGGTGACCGGGTCAGTATTGTGTTCGGCCATTTATACCCCAGCCAAAGCGCTGTATGCAGCGGGGGGGACTCTCACTGGGAGTATGGTCTATCTCATGTCAGCGGGTCAGAGCACCACCGCCGCCAGTAACATCATCACCCGCTCCACATGTGGGGATTGGTTTATCCGTCCCAGCCACCTCTCCGGCGACCGCGATCTCCGTTTCGATGCCACTCCAGCGGTCACCAAGCGACGGGGGCGTAAGCCTTAGTTGATCATCACCGGCCAGGTTAGTCCCCACAGCGAGGCATCGATGACTCCAGGTCTACGGTCAGTCACATTTGGATAACCCGCTGTGGTGGTGTTAGCCTGTGCCTCGAGATTCCAACGCCAAGCCTCTTGATAGCCTCCGCGTGACAAGGACTCCTGTGCCAACATGTGCATGCTGAGGATACCTGCCAGCCTCCCGGGCATGTTTTGGTAAAGTTCCAGCACTGCCTCCCGCCAAGCGCTCATGTCCACTCCAGCGGGAGCGAACCTCTGCAGATCACTCAAGAAAAGCGCACGGTCGGCGAAGGGAAGTCTGGGTCTTTCGGCGAGTATCGTTTGGTACTCCGCCATGAAGCGGGTAAAGTCCTCGGCGGTCTTCATCTGGTCTTCAATCCGGAAACTCCAATAAGGTACCCCTAAGGGCTGCTTGAATATTCCGGTTTTCTTCTTGAGATAGGCCTCGGCCAGACTGGCTTCTCCGCCACGCTCAAGCAGGGCCAGCGAGTCCTGGAGAATCCCTCCATTTCTTGCGTCCAGGTGAGGGAGCATGACCTTGCACAAACTGGTCATGTTGGGATCCAGCGAGATGTCTCCCGTCTCCTCCGTTTTCATTAACTTGTTCCGCATTGCTTCGGGAATCACACGTTGGGTGATGAGTCCGGGGTCTTTGGCGAGGAGAATTGGAATCCGCTCGCTCGCGCCCTCTTCTTCTCCAGCGGAAAGGTTCGCCAGGATCTCCGCCAGAATCCTCTCCGGGGTACTAAAGATCCTCCGGGCTATGGTCAGGTTCTCCAGCCCCGATTCGATCAGGCTCTCGCGGGTCTCTGGATCGGTGCCAGGCATTTTAGCACGGTCCAATTTGACCAGGCCAAGATACCAGTACAGACTGTGATAGCGGTAATTCTGTAGGCATTGCTGGAAGAGGTTAGCGGTTCCGGTGAGGACTTCTCCGGTACGGTTGTAACCGCGAAGAACAGTTTCTGGAAACCGCCCGGTTGCCACGTAACGGTCTGATACCGCCGGCCGTGTGGTGCTCATGAACTGGAAGGCATCATACAGCCCGCTCCCCAGGTCATAGATGGCATCTCCCGCGAAGGGAATCAACTTGGCCACCTGCTCGCACCGTGACTGGAAGTAATGGATGCTTTCGAGAGTGGTCTCGAGTTCTTTCGGATCAGTCAGAGTTCCCGCATGGATCTGTCCTCTAAGGGTGTTGAACCGATTCTGGAAGAATCCGCGGTTTGCTACCAGCTGTGTATGCCATGCATTGCCCACGACTTGCGCGGTGAGGGGAGACCAGAGCCCGGTCCGGCACACCAGAGGGTTGTGATCTTTCCCCGGCGCCAAGGGAAGGGCGAGGACCGCCCACACTGCCGCCGCAATACCCAACCGTCCCCAAATGGGAAGGGAAACCTGGAAGATGGGAGATGAGGTGGATTGAGTCTTATTCCCATATATACATCCGAGCCAGAGCATCACCATGCCGGGGATGCACACTGCCAGTGGGGCGATATGTGCGGGAAAACTGAATAATGCATCCATCATCAACACGACACAGGCGATGATTGTCGCTGATTCGGCGAAACGGACCGGTACAGCCTTGTGCCGGATCCCCCGCAACCAGGCTAGCGTGATTTTGATGAGCACCATCAGCAGCCACATCAGCAGCACTAGCCCCACCGCACCGCATTCCACCGCCCATTGGAGATAGTCGTTGTGCATTCCCTCGGTGTGGTTAATCGTGGGGCCGGCGGGGAAATCGGGGAAGTACTCAAAAAAAGAGGCTTGATAGAAGGGGTAATCAATCTTCGCCGCCGAGAAACCTACCCCCAACAGGGGATGGTGTCTCATCATGTGGAACGAGATGGCCCACAACCGCGCGCGGGTATCTCTCCACAGGAAGTCGGGATTGAGGGTTCGTAAACGGTCCGCGATATTCCGCGCCAGATTCGGGTTGTACTCCCCCTGGATCGCACCCCCACGGGAAGCGGTAAATCCTCCTACCACGATCAACCCGATCAAGAATACCAGGCTCAACGCGAGTGTCCATTTCAAAACGAATGAGCCACGGGATGTCACTGTCTTCCCGCGCCGCGCCCACAAGGCCCACAGGTTGGTTCCCACTAACAGGGCGCCGCCAAATACCAAGCCGATCATGGTGGACCTTGTGAGCAGGAAGAACACAATCAAAGCCCAACAAGTCACCACGAATCCAGCCAGTGACAGCCGCACCATCCAGGAACGGATTCTTGTGAACGCGGCCATGGCCAGGAAAGAAGCGACCAGGATGAAGGGAGCGACACCATTGTTGTGTCCGACAGTCAGGCTGATGCGTTGCCGTGCATTCCCTCCGCCAACCCGCATCAAGCCATCCAGGGAGTACCCATTGATCTGAAAGGCCGACAACAAGAGCAGGATCATGGCCACGCTCAGAATCATGTTCCGGTAAGTGGTCCGGAAATGAGGCGCTTTCCCGAAATCGAGCAGGGGAGGCATGAACAACAGAAGGCTGGCAAAGGCCACCCAGTGCGCCAAGGCAATCTGTTTAGCGGGTGACCATAGGATCGAGAGGAGTGCGAACAGGCACAGATAGAACAGGGGACGGCTGAGGGGATTGGGGAGCGAGGCTCCACGCGAGGCTCCGCCAGATACCCACCAGCACAACAAAGCCAGGACCGCCGTGGCCTGGATCAGGATTTCCTTGATCACCAAGGGATAGAAGGCGGCATCCCAGAACGCAAAGATGACAATTGGCACCGCCGCGAGGCAGAGGGTTCTTGAGGTCAGCCGGAAGAGACGGTCGATTCGAAGCAT
>CAYRBI010000089.1:22042-25174 GCA_964422415.1 uncultured bacterium
AGTTGCTTGGCCGCGAAAACCGTGAGGTAGCCCAGATCGACCGGATTCCACAACACCATCTTCTTGCAGGTTCCATCCTTGATGTAAGGACGCATCGAGTTGGGGGTGGAGAGGCCAGTCAGAAATACCTTGTCAGCGGACTTGGTCTTCCTTAAGGCTTCTGCCGCGCCGGGTAATGCAACCGAGGTAAGGGCGAACAGACCTTGCATTTCCGGGTAGCTCTTCAGGCTGTCAATGGTCACCTGGGTGGCCAAAGCTTGATCCTCGGCCGAGGCCTTGGGGGTATCGGAGAGGTTCTTTAGGTTCGGGTACTTTTCCTGGCGGTATTTCTCCATCGCCGCCATCCACTGATTCTGGTTCGCGGCGGTCAAAGAACCGGTCAGGAGAAGATACTTCCCCTCGGGCCCAATACCCTCGACCATAACGTCCACCAAGGTCTTGGCCACCGCATCCACATCCGCTTGATTGATGAAGAAATCACGCGCCTCCTCGGCGGCATCGGAATCCCAGGTAATGACCTTCACGCCACGCTTACGTGCTTTCATGAGCGCGGGGGCGATGGCATCGGGATCATTGGGAGCGACCGCGATGACATCGAACTTTTGCGCGATCCAGGTTTCGACGAGAGCGGTCTGACGGGACACATCGCTGGTGTCCGGGCCATCGAAGATCACATTGATTCCCAATTCCTTGGCCGCTTCCTCGACCCCTTTCTTGCAAGCATTGAAATACTCAATACCGAGCAGCTTCGGCATCACACCAATCTTCAGATCCTTGGCTCCGCAAGGCAGAACCAGCAGGGCCGAAAACAGGGCCACGAAGAATAGTCTAGCAATACGCATTCCGAACAACCTCCAGACATGAATCTCCAACGATCCGGACCTATACACCGCTCTTGTGCTCATGGAGACACGAGTGCTACAAGTGCCCTGAGATAGACCCTGGTTGGTTCAATTAGTATGATGGCACTATCTTACGGGATCATCGAGAGGGATTAAAATTAAACCATTCCGAAGGAGCTGGCATATGTCCAAACCAAGCAAAGGTACCGTGAAAATCGCCATTCTGATTGAAAAAGATTATCAGGACATGGAGGTCTGGTACCCCATTTTTCGTTTCCGTGAAGCAGGCTATGAGGTGGTGACAGTGGGAACCACCCAGACGAGCTACAAGGGGAAGTACAGCTATCCGATCGAGTGCTCCACCACCATCGATAAGGTCCATGCCAAGGACTTCGATGCCGTGGTCATTCCTGGTGGCTGGGCCCCTGATTTCCTGCGTCAGTCCTCAGCGGTCCTCAAGTTCGTGGCGGATATGGACACCCAGGGCAAACTGGTCGCGGCCATCTGCCATGGCGGTTGGGTCCTTGTTTCGGCGGGAATCCTGGAGGGGCGCAGTGCTACCAGTTACATCGCCATCCGGGATGACCTGCTCAACGCGGGCGCCAAGTGGGAAGACTCGGAAACCGTGGTGGACAAGAATCTGATCACCGCGCGGACGGTCAATGATCTCCCAGCCTTTATGAAAGCCGTGCTCAGATTTCTCGCGGAATGACAACGATCAAACCTCACCCCCCTGCTCCCCTCTCCCAACAGGCGAGGGGAATAGCCCCCATCTCCCTGGGGGAGAGGGGGGTAGGGGGGTGAGGTTCTCTGATGCCCAATCACAACACAACAACCTTTGACCCATCTCTGCAGGGCCTGGCCTGGCTCTTCTCGCTCACCAACTATGAGAAAGGGATGCCTGCGAAGTATTCAGGTACGGCCTTCTCGACCGGACGCTTTGAAGGGCTTATCGAGCGGTTGGGATCTCCCCATCTATGCGGTATTCCCACGGTGCAGATCCTTGGAACCGATGGCAAGGGTTCCACGCTTGCCTTCTTGGAGGTGCTGCTTGAAAGCGTGGGGAAGAAGGTCTGCTCCTTCATCTCCCCGCACCTGGTGAGTGTCGAAGAGCGGTTCCGCATCGATTCCTGCTCTGTTCCGGTGGAGATTCTCAACTGTCACCTGGAGACAGTCCGGCATGCGGTAAAAGAGCTGGAGGGGATCACTTTCTTCGAGGTGCTCAATGCCGCCTTCTGGTTGTGGGTCAATCAGGTTCAACCCGATGTGGTGCTCCTTGAAACCGGGTTGGGGGGACGGCTCGATACCACTACAGTGTGTGTTCCCTCGGTCAAGATACTAACCCTGCTTGATCGTGACCATGTCCCTCTCCTGGGCAAACGGGTTGAACAGATTGCCTTAGAAAAGCTCGCCGCGCTCCGTCCTGGAGTGCCCACCCTCATCAACCATCAATCCCCGCACTTGGAGGCCTTCATCAAGGATTACCTTCAGGCCAATGGCATTCCGGCGCGATGGGTAGAATGGGTGTACCAGGCGGAGGTGGTGGCAAGGACACGGACCCACTGGGAGGTGGCGGTTCACGGTCTATCGATGGGGGGGATTGATGAGTTTGGTACCTCGCCCATGGATTCCCGCCTTCGCGGGAATGACGAACCAACAAATGTCCGCGTGAAATCGTCATACCCTCTGCCTCGGTCGTCATTCCCGCGAAGGCGGGAATCCACGGCCTCTTCGCAATCCCAACCCAACCTCCGCCATTACCGTCTCGGCCTTCTGGGTGACCACCAGGCTCCCAACTTCCTCTCGGCCCTGTGCGCGGCGGAGAGCCTGGGGGTGGATCTTGCCGGCCTGCCCACAGACCTGGATGTCCGCCCTAACTGGCCTGGGAGGTGTCAACTGATCGCGGACCCAGCCGGTGGTGACTGGATTCTGGATGGTTCGCACACCCCCATGTCGGCGCAGGCCCTACGTTCCGTGCTGAATGCCATCCTTCCCCGGACCATCCGCCGCACATACCTTGTCGCGGTTTCGCAGGACCGATTTCCGTGGTGTTATCTGCGGGGTTTGGACTTACATATGGAAGACCAGGTCTACTTGGTGGACACCGGCCACCCCCGCCTGTGGAAAGCTGATGAACTTCGCACCGCCTTGATGAATGCTGGTTGGGATGACTACCCGGTTCCACCTCTCTACACCAGGAATGCCAAGGAGATGCTCTCAGTCTCTCCCGTTCAGGGAGAGGTACGGATTGTATGTGGCTCGCTGTATTGGGTGGGGGAGGTGATGAGGG